>NZ_AZCR01000013.1 GCF_001433875.1 Lactobacillus delbrueckii subsp. delbrueckii DSM 20074 = JCM 1012 | reverse complement strand
TGTCGTTATTAACATTGTAAGGGACAACCCTTCTTTTTTTGTTGCCTATTTTCTATTTACACAAGAATTTATACTGAACCGATTTTTTCTAAAAATCGGCAAAAGAAGCTGAGCAAAAGAAAAATGGCGACCTAAGTCACCATTTTCTTCACTCCATCATACTCTTTTTTCCCAGTTTTTTCTTTTCTCTCTGCACTCTACATTCTTCAAATCTCTGTATTTTTATCTCTGCAGTTTGGCAACCAGCTTGTTTGGCAAAACAAAGCTCTGGCTGCCCATGGACATTGGGCCAACTTCACCTTGGTTGAAGACGATAACCACCTGGTTCTTCTTGTTGATGTAGAACTGCTGCTTCTTCTTGATCTGGCTGAAGCCGTCCGGATTGCCATTTTCCTTGAGGAAGTAGCTCTTGTTCTTGTCAGCCTTCATTTCCTGCTTCATCTGCTTAATGATGTTCTGGCTGATGGCCTTTTGGTAGTTGCTGCCGCTCTTGAACAAGTCCCCCAGCTTGACCTGCTTGCCGCTGGCCTTGCTGAAGACGTAGTAGCGTATACTTTCCCCGCTGTCAGCTTGCGTTTGCACGGCTGTCAGCTTGACCACGTACCAGTAGCGGTTGTTAGTCACTTGCTTGATCTTGAACGTCAAAGAACCATAGCCGCCCTTCTTCAGAGATGCCTTGAATTCCTTGGTCAAACGGTCAGTTTCCTGGGCAATTTCCCGGTTGACTGCCTGGCTGCTCTTCTTGGCCTCCTTGGTTGCCGGTCCGGTTACCCCGCTGACAGCAACTTTATCAACAGAAATATCGGCTGAATGCTTGCGGCTTTCATAGTGGTAATCACGGAAGGTCACCAGCTTGAAGTAGTTCCCCACAACTGGCAAGTTCTGCATGGCATTAGCCACCTGCGAACTCGTGTTTGGCAAAGCCACGCTGAAAGCAGCCGCAATAATGATACCTTGACAGCCGACACGGTCATCCCGTTAGCTGCCGCAATATCGCTGATAGCATCCATGTAAAAATACCGCTGAACAAAAATAATTCTTTTTTCTTTTGGCAGGCCTGCCAGAAAATCATTGATGATCTCCGTCAAAGCGCTGCTCTCAATCCCTTCCAGCTCTGCCTGCCCCTGGACCGCGCCGGATAACTCTCCAATCCAGCAAAGTGGTATATTGATCCCCAGCTCGTTTCTGCCGGTTTTGGTCGCGGACCATGTTCAAGGCTCCGTTGCGCGTGACGCGCCCCAGGTAGGCCAAGAGGCTCTGCGGCCGCTTCGGCGGAATCGTGTTCCAGGCTTTCAGCCAAGTATCGTTCAGGCACTCCTCAACGTCCTCCTTATCCCGCAAGATGTTGCGGGCAATCGTTGAGCAGTATACCCCATATTCACTCTGGACTGAAGTGAGCGCATCTTCGCCTCTGGCGAAGAACTGACTGATGATTTCAGTTTCTCTCACTGTCTTTTTCCGTCCTTTTACTTTTTGCTTTTCGAGGCCCTCATCTCCTCTACCCTAATAGACACCTAAGGGAGCTGAAAGGTTACACTTTTGCAAAAAGTTTTTTAGAAAAATTTTCCACGCAAAAAGGAACCCCTCCGCGGAGTTCCTTTAGCACTAGTGCCACTTAACTTCTGGCGTGATCTTGGTCATGCCGTGCATGTATGGACGCAAAGCTTCTGGTACGGTAACCGTGCCGTCTTCGTTTTGGTAGTTTTCCAAAATAGCGGCAACCGTCCGGCCGACGGCCAGGCCTGACCCATTCAAAGTGTGGGGCAGCTTAACCTTGCCGTCTTCGTCACGGTAACGGATTTGTGCCCGGCGGGCCTGGAAGTCAGTACAGTTGGAGCAGGATGAGATTTCCCGGTAAGTGTCCTGGGCTGGCATCCAGACTTCCAAGTCGTAAGTCTTGGCACTGGTGAAGGATGCATCCCCGGTTGACAAGGCTACAACCCGGTATGGCAGACCCAGCTTTTGCAGCAGGTGTTCAGCGTTGTGGGTCAGGTTTTCCAGTTCCTTCCAGGAGTCTTCTGGCTTAACCACCTTGACCATTTCCACCTTGCGGAATTCGTGCATCCGGATCAGGCCCCGGGTGTCGCGGCCAGCTGAACCAGCTTCACTTCTGAAGGCTGGTGACAAGGCAGTCACATTGATTGGCAGTTTCTTGCCATCAATGATGTCACCTCTGAAGTAGTTGACCAAAGGAACTTCAGCAGTTGGAATCAAAGTCAGGTTCCGGGCTACTTCCGGGTCGTCGTTGTCAACAATAGTGTAGACGTCTTCCGTAAACTTCGGGAATTGGCCAGTCCCTTGCATTGAGTCATTGTTGACCAAGGATGGGGTGATGACTTCAGTGTAGCCTTCGCTGGTGTTTTCATCCAGGAAGAAGTTGTAAACTGCCCGTTCCAGCAAAGCGCCGGCACCCTTGTAGTAAACGAAGCGGGCTGCGGAAACCTTGCTTGCCGCATCCCAGTCCAGGATGTTCAGGTCAGTGCCCAGGTCCCAGTGAGCCTTTGGCTGGTAGTCAAACTTGGTTGGTTCGTTCCAGCGGCGGACTTCTTCGTTGTAGCTTTCGTCAGGGCCAATTGGGTCTGAGTCAGCCGGGAAGTTTGGCAAACGGAGCAGGATGTATTCTTGCTTTTCCTGCAATTCGTCAACTTCCTGGTCCAATTCCTTGATCTTGGCGCCGACTTCACGCATGTTGGCGATGGCTTCACTGGCGTCTGCCTTTTCCCGCTTGGCGGCAGCAATCTTCTTTGAAACTTCGTTTCTTTCTGCCCTCAATTTTTCACATTGCACCATAGCTTCCCGGCGCTTGGCGTCGATAGCTACCAGTTCATCCAATTGCTCAGGCTTGATGCCCCGAGTTGCCAACTTTTCCTTGGCCCAGTCAAGATTCTCGCGAATGACCTTAATATCCAGCATATATAACCTCCAAAAAAATAAAAAAACCGGTCCGTCCCAGTCTTGGGACGAATCGGCGCACGGTTCGCGGTACCACCCAGTTTCGGCTCAAAGAGCCGCACTCAGTTGAGCGTTAACGGTGCCCGGCCGTGCAATGATTAGTTGCCCACACTAATGAAATCTGGAAGCGACCGCCGTCCGCTCTCAGCATACACGGACTCTCTGTCGGCAGTCTAGGGATTTCGTGTTTGTCTCTATTCTATGCTATTCGCTCCGTTTTAGCAAATAATACTTGGCTGAAAAATCCAAAAAAGGCGGAATTTGCCGGTAATCGACTTCATACATCTGCCGAAAGCCCAGCTTTTGCAATAAATGCTGGGGCCGCAAATTGTTTGCCCGGCAGCCGGCCCAGATTTCCTTGATCTCCGGATCTTTAAAAGCCTCCCCTAAGAGGCAGTTGATGCTTTCAGTCATGTAGCCCTGCCCCTGGTACTTTTTATCCAGTAAAAAGCCCAGCTCCCGGGACTGGCCATCCCGGGGGTACAGCTCCAGCAGACCGATCGCCTGGCCCTTTTTCAAGCAAATCATGTAACTGGCCGGCCGCTGCTGGTAGGCCAAGGCCCCTTCTTCAGCTTCTGGCAGATTCCGGTAATGGGCAAAGCCTGCCGTCTTCTGGTAATAGGGGTCCTGCCCCCAAGACAAAAGCAGCTCAGCATCTTCCGGCCCGACCGGCCGCAAATATATCCGCTCACTCTCCATCACATCAGCCTCATGATCCAGCGGGCCCCGTAGACCAGGCCCAGGCTGTAGGCCGCGATAGTCCAAGGCTTGCAGAGAACAATAATCCAGAAGTAGGTCCAGGGCTTCATCTCCGTTAAACCCGCTAAAAGGCAGAGCAGGTCATCCGGAGCAACCGGGGCCAGGATGCAGATGGCGAAGAACCAGTTGAACTTCTTTTGGTTCTTAGTCCACTTGGTATACTTCTCCAAGCTCTCTTCTGACACGATGTGCAAGATGAAGGACTTGCCGTAGTAGCGGGCCAGGAAGAAGTTGATCAAGGAGCCGATGACGATCCCGATATAGTTGTAGATAAAACCGGGCCCGGCGCCGAAGAAGACGACCCCGGCCAAAAGGGAGACCCCGCCGGGGATAATCGGGATCACAACCTGGATGATCTGGATCAAGACAAAGATGAAGGGGCCGAGGATCTTTTTGTCAGCCAGATAGGCGCTCATCTTGGCCTGGCTGGTAAAAATCCCCCGCTGGTACCAGTAGATGCAGAGGCCAATGATCACGATGGTTGAAATAATGGTCAGCCGGTTGATCAGCTTGCGGCTTTGTTCGTAACTCATGGTCTTTTCCCCCTAAAAACAATTCCAGGATAATTTTAGCAAAAAGCCTCCGACAGCCCCACCAGTTTGCTTCAAGCTTTACCCAAACTTATCCAAGTTCCTTGCAAAAAAGCCAAAAGACAAGCAGAAATTATTGCTTTGAGTATATAATTAAGTTAAAAGCAAAGATCAGAATTCAAATCAGATCAGAAAGGAAAAATGAGATTATGGTTGTGACTGTTAACAATATTGCTTATGACCTTAAGCACGGTCTCAAGACCGACATCTACTATCCCAACGATACCGACTCACAGACAAAAATCCTCATCTTCTGGCACGGCGGCGGCTGGTTCCGGGGGAGCAAGGAAAACATTAGGGACGTAGCCATCGACCTGGCCAACGCCGGCTTCATGACCTTTGTGCCCGACTACCGGCTGGCTCCAGCGAACCACTTCCCGGCTGCCCACGAGGATGCCCTCAACTTCGCGGCCTGGCTTTTAGCTTCAAACTACACCGACGAAGGCGATGAAAACAATATCGTCCAGATCGGAGCCAGCAGCGGCGGCACCCTGGCTTTGAAGGTGGCCGGCATGTACGGCTTTCCAACCGTCACCTGGTCAGCCCCGGTCGACTTCAGCAGCTGGCTGGCCAACCACCAGGAGGTCAAGCCATCAGTCAATGCTAAAGAAGAACTGGGCTTGACCAAGCAGCAGGCCATCAATGAAGCCTTTTACAAGTACTTCGTCTTGACCTATGCCGGCAGTGAAGACTCCGACCTTTTGGCCGACCTGGACGCTCAGAGCTACGACTACACCAAGTTGGGCCGCCTGCTCATGCTGAATTCCGCGGCTGAACTAACCGACCTGGCCGGCGTTACTGACTTTGCCGGCCGCCTGGCCGGCCGTGGCCACCAGGTTGACCTGGAAATCATCCCCGGCCACGGCCACGCCATGGACTACGGCCGGGAATATCTCCGGGAAAGCATGACCTATCTCAACTATGCCCTCAGTCTGAAAACAAGAAGCGAATAGCCATGATAAACATTGAAAAATTCATCAAAATCCGCAAGTCACTCAAACTCTCCCAAAATGAGCTCTGCAACGGGATCTGCACCCAGTCAACCCTAAGCAAGTTCGAAAACAACGGGCAAATCCCCTCTTTCAAGATCCTCAAGCAGCTCTGCGAGCGGATGAACATCTCTTTATCCGACATCATGCTGACCAGCACGGAAAGTGAAATTGCCCAGAAGCTTTTTTCTGCGGACTTCTACTTTATCACCTACGACTATGACCAGGTCCGCAAGATCCTCAAGCAGGTCAATGAGAAAAAGATCCGCGACAAGCAGGACCTTCTGCACTACAACTACCTCTGCGGGCAGCTGGCCCTGGACGGGGACCACAACGATGTTTCAGCCCTCTTCTATTTCAACAATATCTTGACGACGGACAACCTCAAGGCCGACAACATCTACCGCCTCTTGGCCCTTAAGGGCTGCAGCCAGGTTTACGTCAGCCAGGACATGGACAAGGCCTCTCACTACTTTGACCAGATCCTGGCCCAGATCAAGAAAGTCGAAATTAAGGACAGCCTAAGAGAACTCCAGGTCATGTCCATATTGACGGCAGCCGGTGAATTCTATGGACAAAACGGCCAGTACAAGCAGGCTGACGACCTGCTCAACTACGCCTACGAACTGGCATCGAGCCACCATGTGGTCTACTTTTTAGCCCGGGTCGTTTACCAGCTGGCTCTGGACGACTTGGCCCAGAAGCGGTCCCTAAATACTGCACTGGAGCACTTGCATGACTCCCTGGCCTTCGCCCGCCTGAACAAAAACGAGGTCATCCTCAAAGAAGGCGGCAAGCTCCTTAAAGAACTTGAAGAGAAAGCATACGAAAACGGTCAATCGCGAGATTGACCGTTTATTTTTTTGCCTTAAATAGTGCCGTAGCCAGTCAGCGGCCGGCATGGGCAGTTGTTAAAGTCGTAAGTCTTTAAGAGTTCCAGTTCCTGGTCACCCTTGATAAAAGCAGTTGCCCCTTCAGACAGCATCAAGTTCATGATTGGCTTCTTTTCCGGCTGGTTAGTGAAAGGCACGATGATGACCGGCTTGTTCTGCGCCCGCAAAAAGCCGATTTCAAAGGCGCAGCCGTCATCCAGTTCATCCATGTCGTAGAGGAAGACCCCGCAGTTGGCCATGGACAGGCCGTTGATGTCGTTTTGGTAGGTCTGCTGCTTCCAAAGCAGGCTGCGTTCGTCGCCAAAGCCGACATTCGGGCCTTCAGCCGGGTCGGTTACCTGCTGGTCAAAGGGAAAGTGGACATGTTCAACCGTCGGGTTGGCCGCCAAGTATTCGCGGACCTGCTTGGCCCGGGCTTGATGGTGGTCACGGTGAAAAGATGAACCTAATAAATACGTGCTGTTGCCGTCATGAATCCTCCTAGTGGACGCTTAAATAATCTAACATGGTGTAAATGGCGCGCTTGTTGGCGCTTGGCAAATGCTGGGCCAGAATCTCAGCCGGAGTCTGGTGTAAGTCATTGCCGCTTTCAGCGTAGGCGCCGTCATTGATGACGATTTCGCGGACATTGTCAGCCAAAGGCTCTAAGTGAAACTGCAGGCCGATCACGTTGCCATTGACCAAAAAGCCCTGGTTGGCCAAGAGGTCGCTGGAATAAAGCAGGTGGCTTTCAGCCGGCATTTCAAACATGTCCTAGTGCCAGTGCAGGGCCAGGAGCTTGTCTGGCAAACCGGCAATAGCGTCATTTTGCTTGTAGACCGGAGCCCAGCCGACTTCCTTGTGGGCCGCCGGGTGCACGCTGCTGCCTAAGCAGATGGCAATTTGCTGGGCGCCCAGGCAGATGCCCAGAATCGGCAGGTGTTGCTTGAGGCAGTCCTTGATCAATTGCCGCTCTTCTTCCAGCCAGGGCAGGTCATCGCCCGGACTCATCGGCCCGCCCAAAACGACCAACATGTCAGTTTCATCAGCTTTCGGGAAGATGCCGAAAGTTTCCGGATGGTATACATAGACTTTATTGCCCCGGTCTTCGGCCCAGGACTTGATGGCCCCTGGCCCCTCATTCGGGGTGTGCTGCAAAACGTTGATCCGCATAATCTCGTCCTTTCAATTTTTAAATATTTTACCATGCTCACTGGATTTTTTCATTAAACGGGAAATCTTTACCAAAAGCTTTGAAAAAATTGCCGTTAAAATATTCCTTCAAATAATAAAATTATTTCACCCTTTAGCTATATCAAAAATCAGAAACCGGTTTATACTAGAGAAAGGGATATTTGTGAATCTTGCACTAGATTGGCGGTAAAAGCCGGTCTGATCAACTTTTAATTCGAAAGGATGAAGAAAACAGCTATGGCAAAATACGAATCAGTGAACCCATATACCAATGAAGTCTTCGCCAGCTACGAAAACCCGACTGACCAGCAGATTGAAGAATCTCTGGCCTTAGCCCACGCCCTCTACAAGAAGTGGCGGCATGAAGAGCCAAGCAGCCGGGCAGCCATTTTGAAGGACATCGCGGCCAAGTTCCAGGAAAAGGAAGAAGAAATGGCCAAGACCATGACCCTGGAAATGGGCAAGAAGCTCAGCGAAGCCAAGGAAGAAGTTGAAATCTGCATCGGCATCCTCAACTACTACGCCGACCACGGCCCGGAGCTTTTAAAGCCGGTCGACCTGCCTAACCCATACGGGCGCGCCTACTACTTAAAGCAGGCCACCGGGGTAATCATGGCCTGCGAACCATGGAACTTCCCTCTTTACCAGGTCATCCGGGTCTTTGCTCCGAACTTTGTCGTCGGCAACCCGATGCTGCTCAAGCACGCCCACAATGTACCAAGCTCTGCTGCCCTGGCGGCCAAGATCGTCAAAAGCGGCGGGGCGCCGGAAGGCAGTTTGCTCAACCTCTACCTCAGCTACAGCCAGCTAGACCAGGTCATCGCTGATCCGCGGGTACAAGGTGTCGCCTTGACCGGGTCTGAAAGAGGCGGGGCTTCCGTAGCCGAAAACGCCGGAAAGAACTTGAAGAAGTCCACCATGGAACTGGGCGGCAACGACGCCTTTATCGTCTTGAGCGATGCTGACCCGGCAGTTTTAAAGGCAGCCTTGAGCGACGCCCGCACCTACAACAACGGCCAGGTCTGCACCTCATCCAAGCGGATGATCGTTTTGGCTGACCGCTATGAAGAAGTCCTGGCAGACATGAAGGAGATTTACTCCGGCCTTAAGTGGGGCGACCCGCTGGAAGACTCCACTACCCTGCCGCCGATGAGCTCCCAAGCCGCCAAGGAAAAGCTGGCCAAGCAGGTGGAAGCGGCAGTTGCCGGCGGAGCCAAGGTCTACTACGAGTACCCGGAAATTGATGCTCCAGGCGCCTTCAGCCGGCCAATTATTCTGACCGACATGACTAAGGACAACCCAATGTTTGACCAAGAAATGTTCGGGCCAGTCTGCGTGGTCTACAAGGTTAAAGACGAAGCCGAAGCCATTGCCTTAGCCAACGACTCCAGCTACGGGCTGGGTTCATCCGTCATCTCCAGCGATATCAAGCACGCTGAAGAAGTCGCCAGCCAGATTGAAACCGGGATGACGGTCATCAACGGCCGCTGGATTACTGACGGCAGCCTGCCATTCGGCGGGGTCAAAAAGTCCGGCTACGGCCGCGAACTCAGTCCTTTGGGCCTGGACGCCTTCGTCAATGAACACCTGGTGATCGACTTTACTGACCAAAACCAGCAATAAGCAGATGTAACTCAATCTCTTTCAACTACACTTACCTTTACTTTTTCTTTAATCTTTATTACATTACCTACTTTTTAGTGTTTCTTTTGTACTAGTTTTTGCTGCTTAATTCTTAACTTTTAAGTTTTTATTTTTCACGAATCTCCAAGTAGAAAATACCAAGAAAAGGCCGCTGGTCACTCAGACCAGCAGCCTTTTTGTCTGCAAAAAACTATTCTTCACTATTTTGCCCGGGCTTGACCATTGGCTGGAACATGTTGATACCGGCCAAAACCGTGGTTAGGCAACTGACCAGGATCAAGAGGTAGCCGGAAATGCCGATGGCCACGGCATAGCTCTTCAAGCTGGAAACAGCCTGGCTTAAGTAGCTGGCCGCGCTAGTTGTCTGGGCCAATTGGTAAAAGAGGTAGATCAAGACCAGGCTTTCGACCAGGGACAAGGCAAAGGCCCGGACCCGGGAGACCCGGGTATTCTGGCTGACGGCCAGCATGATGAAGACTGGCAAGAGCAGGAAGATGGCCAGGAAGAGGTAGAGAATCAAGGCGGGAACGATCTTACCCGCCGCGATCTGCCGGTTGGCGACTTCAAAGAAGACGCTGGCCACGGTCAGCTTGCTGCTGGAGGTCACGAAGCCTGTCCCCAGGAAAAGCAGGACCAGGGTGATCAAACTGGTCAAGATGATAGAGAGCTGGATGATGCCGAAGTTCCGGGGCTTCTTGGTCTTCTTTTTCACCTTTTCCACCTTGGCTTCAAATTTCGGGTGGGCCTGAGTGAAGTCTTCACTCTTCTCTTCAATTTCGCTTTCCTTGTCGTCAAAGGCATTGAAGACTTTAGAAGCCCCGTTCCGGATATATTCAGTCAAGTTCCGGTCAGCCGTGTATTCGCCCTGGGAGTCCCGGTGGCCGATCCAGATGAGTAGAGCCATGGAGACGGAAAAAACCGTCCAGCCCAGGGGCCGGGAGAAGCTCATGATGATCAAAAGACCCACGCCGACCAAGAAGGCGATCGTGGTGTTGTCTCTCATCCACTGGAGCATTTTTTCCGCGGTTGGGTTGCCGGTAAAGGCATTCCGTTCCTGCTTTTGCTGGTAGGCGGACCGGCTGAGCTTGTCAACTGCCTCTTTTTCTAAAGACCGGTCAGCTTCTTCCCGCTTAGCTTCTCTTCTTTCAACATTTTCTTCTACTGCTTCTTCCGTAAAGTAGTCGCGGCGGTATTTTTCCACATTGAATCCACAGTTCGGGCAGGCCTTTTCCTGGCCAGTCAGAGCCTGGCCACAGTTGGGACACTTTTTCATAGTAATCGTCCTTTGCTAGTGTTTCTTTTTCCACATTATAACATTTTCCTTCCGGAGACAAAAAAGAACCCGCCAAAGATGACGGGTTCTTAATGCATTATTTAGCTTTCATTTAAGATTTCTTGCCGAAACTGAGGCCCTTCTTGCGGCCTGCCCACTTAGGCCATGGGAAGCCTTCGTAGGTCAGCTTGGTTGAAGCAGACAGGTTGATCGGCATCAGGAAGAGCAGGATGGCCAGACCGATGATGACACCGATGGCCACTTCGATCAAGGTTGGCACGCCTGATGGGATCAAGGCCGCGAAAGTACCACCCAGGATGATGACGGCTGAGATGACAACCGTCCCGATAGCCGTACATGCCTTCAGGATTCTTGCGCTAGGCAAGGCATGCGGATCGCTGTCACGGTAGCGCATCATGACGAAGATGCTGTAGTCGACCCCGAGGGCGATCAACATGATGAAGGTAAAGAACGGCACGTTCCAAGCCAGGGTGCTCCGGCCCATCACGCCGCTGACAACCCAGCGGGTGATTGACAGAGAACTGATGTAGGCCAAAAGTAGAGTCCCCAGGATGTAGATCGGCTGAAGCAGACTCCGGGTGATGAGGATCAAGGCAATGCCGACGCCGATCAGCATGATTGCCATAGTTCTGGTAAAGTCACCGCTGGCCGTGTTCTTGGTGTCTTCGATGGTTGAGCTTTGCCCGCCCATTTCGACTTCAGCCTTGCCCAAGTCGGTCCCCTTGAGGGACTTGCGAGCCATAGCGCTCAAAGCTTGTGAGTGCTCTGCGGCACTTTCAGAACTTGGGTTGCTGTCCAGGATGATGATGATCATGGCACTCTTCTTGTCCGGGCTGAGGAAGACCTTGAGGGACTTCTGCAGGTCGGCGTTGTGC
Source organism: Lactobacillus delbrueckii subsp. delbrueckii DSM 20074 = JCM 1012 (assembly GCF_001433875.1). Lineage (GTDB taxonomy): Bacteria > Bacillota > Bacilli > Lactobacillales > Lactobacillaceae > Lactobacillus > Lactobacillus delbrueckii. Next base: position 22,999 of record NZ_AZCR01000013.1, on the reverse strand, counting down.
TTCAAGACGTAGCTTGGCACGTAAAAGGTGTCAGAGGCCTCGGACTTGCGCAAGCCGTTCAAGTATGAGCCGGCGGAAACCAGACCGTTGTTGACGGCAGTCAAGCCGCTAGTGATGGCTGGCGTCTTTTCAGCGAGCTTGCTTGCGCCGCTGGAAAGCTGGCTGGTACCGGACTGCAGCTTGTCAGCCCCTTCAGCCAGTTGGCTGGAGCCGTTGACGCCTTTCGCCAGACCGTTTTGCAGTTGGCTGGCACCAGATTGGAGTTGTCCGGCACCGCTGGTCAAGCGGCTTGCGCCGTTAGCAAGTTGAGCCGCGCCGCTTACGCCGCTGGCCAAACCAGTAGCCAGTTGGCCGGCACCGGAGTTAACCTGGCCAGCGCCGGAGTTGACTTGGCTGGCGCCGCTGGCTACAGCAGAAGCAGCAGAGTTGACTTGGTTAGCACCTTGTGAAAGAGCTAAAGCACCAGCCATACCCTCGCTCAATCCACTGTAAAGTGAATTTGAACCTGTGTAAAGCTTGTGAGCACCAGCTGCAAGCGCGTCAACTGCTGACTGCATCTGGCCGATCTTGCTCAAGCCAGACTTAAGGCTCATGATCCCACTGGCTGCTTGGGTGCTCAAAGTGTTTGAGCCAGAAGCAAGTTGGGAAACAGATGCCTGCAATCGTTGCACTTTCGTGCTCAAGTCGGCCGTGGAAGCTGCAGAAGTACTGCTGCCCAGACTGCCGGCGGCACTTTGAATACCGGAAGCGGCACTATTCATGTTGGTTGCGGCAGTACCGGCAGTAGTCAAGCCGCTGCCTGCAGTACCCAAACCACTCTTGGTAGAAGACAGACCACTGTTAAGGGTTTCTAATTCCTTTTGCAGTTCTGCCTTCAAAGTTGGGTCTGAAACCTTGCTGATTGAGCTTGCCAGACTGCCAGCTGCGGCACTTGCAGTTCCCAAGCCAGTACCAGCAGTAGTCAGACCTGACCGTGTATCAGTCAAGCCTTTTTTCAAGTTTGAGACTTGGCCTTGTAAACTTTGCAAGCCACTAACCAGACTGGAGATCTTGGAAGTGTCAATGTTTGGAACGCTGATTTGGCTGACCTTGCTGTTCAAGCTTTGCAAGCCGTTGTTCAAGTCGGTCAAGCCAGATGACAATTGGTCAAGCTTGCTAGTGTCCAATGAACCAGATTCGGCTGACAGTTCACTCTTCAGCTGGTCAAGGCCGGCAACCAAGGTGTTCATGTTGGCCGTCAAGTCCTTGGCACCATTGGTCAAGGTCTGAGTGCCAGTGTACAGGCTGTTTGCACCAGTTGCCAGAGAGCCGGTCCCGTTAGCCAGAGCCTGTGAACCACTGGCCAGGGAGCTGGTCCCGCTCTTCAGCTTCTGGGTACCAGCAGACAAGGTGTTGGCCCCGCTGGACAGCTTTCTAGTGCCGGAGTAAAGGGCGTCTGCCCCAACTGACAGGGTCTTGGTCCCGTTAAAGAGGGTGCCTGCCCCGTCGTAGAGAGCGATTGAACCGTTGTAAAGCTTAACCGTCCCCGTGTACAGGTTCTTGGCCCCGTCACTCAAAGTACCAGTGCCTTCGTCGAGCCGGTCAGCACCGTTAGCCAGTTTCTTTGCCCCGCTGGTCACCTGCTCGCTGCCCTTAGTCAATTTGCCGACACCCTTTTCCAACTTGGCGGTCCCGTCGGTAACTGACTTCAGCTGCTTCTTAACATAGAGCAGCTTAATCTTTTCGTTGTATGGCTCAGTAGCGGACATAACCTTGTCCACGCCTTCAGAATTGCGCAATTTCCGCGTCAATTCGTCGATCAGCTTCAAGTCCTTCTCATTGTCGAGCGTGTGGTCACTCTTGATGTAAAGGTATGACGGCATGGCCATCCCCTCAGAGAAGTGCTTTTGCACCAGGTTCAGCCCTTGCTTGGAAGGTACTGAATCTGAAATTTCCGCCGTGTCGTCGTAGTTTAAAACGTTAGAGTAAGTAACGAAGAATGGTGCAACGACAACCGCTACAGCTGCCAAAAAGACAACTGGCCGCTTCAAAGTAGCGCTGGAAATCCCATGCCACATCTTGCTTGGGTTTTCCCCGGCGACTTCCTTGCTTGGCCAGAACATCTTCTTGCCCAAAGTGGCCATGAAGAAGGGGTTCAAAGTCAAGAGGACGATCAAGAGGACCAGAACGCCGACAGCAACGCCGGCAGCAGACCGGTAAACGGAGAAGTTGGCTAAGCCTAAAGCGGAGAAACCGATCAGAATTGAGGAGCCGGAGTAAAGAATAGTCCGGCCGGCCTTCTTGATCGAGTCCTTCGTGGCTTCAGCCACCCCCAGGCCATTGCCCAGGTCCTCCTTAAAGTGGTTATATAGCAGAATATTGTAGTCGGTCCCGATCCCGAACAAAACAATCACCATGAAGACCTGGGTGAAGTTGGAGAACGGGAAGTTCACCTGGTTGACCAGGTTGGTCACGATTGAGAAGGAAACCAGGAAGGAAACCCCAACCGTCAAAAGTGACACGAGCGGGACAACCGGTGACCGGAAGACGATGATCAACACGATGAAGATGAAAACCACCGTGATCAGTTCCGTCTTCTTGATCCCTTCTCGGATCGAGCTGGTAAAGTCATTGTTGAGGACGTCTGCACCAGTGACGTAGGTTCTTACCCCACTGGTCTTGACAGCCTTGTTGATCTCGTCGTTAACCTGGGAGATGGTCCCGTGGCTCTTGGCGATGTTCATCTGCATGACCCAAGTCGTTCCGTCTTTAGACTTGAGCAGCTTCTTGGTCGCGATGTTGTCTTGCGGCGCCAGGTAGTCCTTGATGCCGTATTTCTTCTGGTTGCTAGTCAAGCGGTCGATTGTGGCTTCGATGTTGCCCTGGTCGGTCTCGGTCAGCTTACCGGATTTCTTGTTGAAAACAACCGCGACTTCATAAGTATTCTTTTTCTTACTGCCCCATTCGTTCTTGATTAGTTTGGCTGCTTCGCTTTCCACGTTGCTTGGCAGGGAGATTTCGCTGTGCGCTCTCGTCAGTGATTCAACGTTTGGCAAGGCAACCAAAGAAATCACCAGAATGAGCACCCAGGCGATCAAAGCGCCGAGATGGTTCTTCAGTAACTTCTTCAATGTCCTTTTTCCTTTCTTCGTCTTTTACAATCAGTCTACTAAACTAGGCATTTGACTGCTGGACGCTGGGCGAAACCAGCCGCCAGATCATTTCGTGATAGTTCTCCTCTGCTTCTCGCGGACTTTCCACCTTTTCCTGGCCATCTATAAACCGGTCCAGGAAGACGTAGCCCAGGACCGCGCCAACCAAGGCGTGCTGGGAAACCACGTGTTCAGTGTCCACCTGCAGCTGGTCCCCTAAGTCCAGGATCTTGACCACCTCTTTAACCACTTCTAAATCATCAGAAAATTCATCCACGTGGTAAAGGAGGGGCGCCAGGGCCTTGTCTTCCAAAAGGCGGTCGCGGACCACGTCAGCAAACTTAAACAATGCTTCGTGACCTGACAAACCAACCAGCTGCTTGAGCAGGTCCTGGTAGAGCAGGCGGATCCGGCTGGCCATGACCAGCGACAGAAGTTGCGAGCGGTTCTTCACGTAATGATAGAGTGACTGGCTACGAACGCCCAGAGCCTTGGCAAGATTTGGCATGGTCGTCTCGCTTAAGCCCCGGCTTTCAATCATTTCCGTGGCTTTGGCCAGGACCTTGTCCAAGTCCAAAGTTCTTTTTTGAGTCATAATTACTACCATTTTCCTTTCAACTGTAGCAATTATACAACTACTAACTGAAGATTTCAATCTACACTCTGTAAATTAATTTCATTTTCTATTGAAAGCGTTCCTAAAATCGCTATCACATATTCGGATGGGAGATGAAAAATGAAAATGAAAATCTGGTGGTTCGCAAACTTTTACTGGTTCAGTTTACAGATTTATCTAAATGTTTTCATGTTCAATTTTCATTACGCTGACGGCAGCAGCATCAATCCTTTCGTAGTAACCTTCCTGCTGCTGGCTATCTGCATTATGGTCGGGGAATTCCAATTCGCCTGGTATATGTGGCTGGCCAAGAAAACTTATAAACCACGTAAACGCAAGAAAACACAAAACGACTCTACTGTCTGGCTGTAGAGTCGTTTTTCATTTCTTCTGTTCAGTTTGCTCCGTCTTTACTTTTCCATGACTTGCTTGACGGCTTGCCCCAAGGAAGCAAAGTCATCAGTCTTGCTAGACCAGGCGCTAACCACGTAATTGTGGCCGTTATTGCTGATCAAGGCGACCTCTAAACTGCCATCAGCATACTGGTAGATGGTCCCCTTGGCCTTGCTGGCCAGCTTGGTCTTCTCTGTCATAGCAGTCAGAACCTGCTGGTTGTAGCTGCCGACCAGCTTGCCCTGGTAGATGGAAACCATGATCTTGGCCAGGTCACTGGCTGTCGTCTTGCCGACCACGGATTTAGAGAAGGTCCCCGTTAGCTTAGTCTGGCTGGCCCCCAGCTGCTTAAGGATCTTGTTGACCTGCTTAGTCCCGATCGTCCGCAAAAGCGCGTTAGCCGCGGTCTTGTTGCCCTTCAGCATCTGCTCGCGCAAGTAGCTTGGCCCATAGCTGATCCCGACCGCGATCGCCATACTTGTCCCGGCCTTGTCAGCCTTGGTAACCTTGATAGTCGTGCTGGCCCCGATCTTGCCGGACTTTTCCTGGGCGTAAAGGGCGATCAAAAGATAGAGGTAAAAAATCTTCTGGTAATCCTGGCCGCTCTTGGTGTTGGTCACTTCCGCGAAATGGCTGCTCTTATTCAAGTCATAAGCCGCCACCTGGTAGCTGACGTCCTGGCCCATAGCCTTCTTAATTGCCTTGACCAGCTGCTTGTCACTGCCCTTGCTGCTCTTGACCTGGTTGTCATATTCAATGGAATTGACATTCGGTTCCTTGTCAGTGGAAGAAATGATCTTTTTGACCTTGCCGGACTTCTTTACCTGCACCACCGTGACTTTCCGCATTTCAGCATCCTTGTTGGTCCTGGTGTACACGACAAAAGCCAGTAGGGAAGCGGTCAAAGCCCCGACTACAATATTGTTCTTCATTAAAGCTCCTTGTTTCTAGCTCTTAATTCCTTTATAAAAGATGGTGCTTACGCATGAAGAAGATCAGCCAGACCATCAAAAGGACGGTGATCAAAGTAATGATTATCCAGTCATAGCTGCCCCCGAGAACCGGCAGCTTCACGTTCATCCCGTAAAAACCAGTCAAAATGGTCGGGATGGTCAAAACGATGGACCAGACCGTCAGGAACTTCATGGTGTCATTCAGGTTGTTGTTCAACATGTTGTTGGAAGTCGATGACAAAGTCTTGGTAACCTGCTGGGAAATCTGCACCATTTCTGAAGACTGGCTGGATTCTATCAAAACGTCGTCCAGCATTTCCTTGGCCGCTTCGGAAAAAGTCAGCCGGGAGTGCTGCAGGCTGCGCAGCATCATCTGGTCAGTCTGAATTGAACTGGACAGGTAGACCAGACTCTTTTCAATATTGGACAACTCCTCCAGGTTCTTATTGTCGATGTCATCGCTCAGCTTGACGTCTAGGTCGTTGCGTTCAGCATCCAGCTGGGTGATGACCCGCTGGAAGTACTGGGAAGCGTGCATCAAAAAAGTCACCAGCAGTTCCGTCACATCCTGGGCGTGTGAGAGCCGGCGCAAAACCTTGGGATCATTGAACTCGTCAAAAACATAGCTGGTCTCAATCGTATGGAAAGAAAAGAGGTTCTTGTCCTGTAGCAAAAAAGTGATTGGCCGGGAAGTGAAGTGCTTGATGGTCGTCGTTGGCCAGACTGGCACGTCATAGACTAGCAGGTGGGTGTCGGTATATTGGTCGTAGTCGTAGTGGGGCCGTTCATGCCGGTCGGAAATGTAGGAAATGATTTCCGGTGTAAAATAAAACTCTGTCTGCAGGCGCCGGCTGTCAGCTTCGTTCAAGCCATTGACGTCATACCAGTTAAAGTCTGTTTCAATTGGAAAAATTTGTTGCTTAATCATTGCTGTCCCCACCTTAATTTTTACTCATTATTCATGATACCATTTTTTGAAATGAAGTTTCTTTAAAAGTAGGAAAAAAGATGCAAATCACAGAAAAATATCTTCCATTTGGAAATTGGCAAACCTACTGCCGGATCGTGGGCGAGGCTACTGACCGCGCCCCGCTCCTCCTTCTCCACGGCGGGCCCGGCATCAGTCACAACTATTTTGAAGTCCTCAACCAAGTCGCTGAAAAAAGCGGCCGCCAGGTCATCATGTATGACCAATTAGGCTTCGGCAACTCCAGCATCCCCGACGACCAGGCGGAAACGGCCTACACGGCCCAAACCTTGGTCAAGGAGCTGGAAAATGTCAGAGAGCAGCTGGGCCTCGACCAGATCCACCTTTTGGGGCAAAGCTGGGACGGGATGCTGGCTTTGATCTACCTGTGCGACTACCAGCCTAAAGGGGTCAAGAGCCTAATCCTCTCCTCCACTTTAGCCTCCGCCAAGCTTTGGAGCCAGGAACTGCACCGCTTAATCAAGTACCTGCCCAAGGGCGAGCAAGCAGCTATCAAGGAAGCTGAAACAACTGGCAACTACGACTCCCCGGCTTACCAGGCGGCCAATACCCACTTCATGGACCAGCACGTCATCAAGCTTACGCCGGACATGCCGGAGCCAGTTTTGCGCAAAAAAAAGAGCGGCAGTCTGGCCTACTTGACCGACTGGGGCCCTAATGAATATACGCCGATTGGCAACCTGCACGGCTATGAGTACACTGACCGCTTAAAGGACCTGGACTTGCCGGCCTTGATTACCAGCGGCACTGACGACTTGTGCACTCCCCTAGTGGCTAAAAGCATGTACGACCACTTGCCAAATGCCCGCTGGGAGCTCTTTGCCGGCTGCGGCCACATGCCTTTTGTCCAGGAAAATGCCAAGTACCAAGAGCTCTTGTCTGACTGGTTAATCAGCCAGGACTAGACCAGAGCCTTCTTTAGCAAAAAATCTGTCTGACGGTCATCGCCAAGAACGAAGACATGCTCGCTAAACCGGGTTAAACCGCGGCTGGCATAGAAGTTCTTGGCGTTTTCGTTGTGCTCCCAAACGCCCAGCCAGAGGACAGACTTGCTCCATTCCCGGCCCTTTTCTTCCGCGAACTCAAAGAGCTGCTTGCCCAGGCCCCGGTGCTGGAAACTTTTCCGCAGGTAGATTCGCTCGATTTCCAGGCCGTTTGGGTCGACCTCTTCGTTTTGGGCGTCGTCAACGTCCAGCTTCAAGTAGCCGGCAACTTCCCCGTCCACCTTCAAGAAGTAAAAGAAGCTGCCCGGAGTTGCTATTTCTCCCCCAAGCTTGTCTTCATTGTAGTTTTCGTCCAAAAACTTGGCCATATCTTCCGGGCTGTTGTCTTTGCCAAAAGTATCCACGAAAGTCTCCCGGCTGATGGCAATCAACTCTGGCAAATCTTTCTCACTAACTTGCACAATTTTTACTTCTGTCATGCTTTGCCTTCTTCTCTTTTTCTGCTTTACAGTTTCTTAGTTAAGGCCAGTCAAGACCCAGGTTCTGAGCAGCATCCCTGCTCTTTCCCAGTCTTCTTCCCGGTAGTCGTGGCCAGCGCCCCGCATTTGCAAAAGTTCGCCTTGCTTCAGCTGCTTGGCCATCATTTCCAGGCTGGCCAAAGGCGCCTGGTCGTCATCGCTGCCGGCAACAATGTAGCTACGGCCCTGGTAGCCCTTGATCTTGTCCCAGTCCTTGATGACTGGTGACATTAAAAAGATCCCCCGGACTGACCGGCCGATTTCACTAGCCGCAACAGCTGCAGCGTTGCCCGCTTCCCCGTAGCCGGCAAAGACGATGTATTCGCTGGCCACCCGGTCATCGTTTCTAAGTTCGTCAAAGGCCAGGTGGTAGCCGCTGATGGCGCTGGCTGCATCTTCTGCTTCAAAGGTGAAGGTCAGGATGCCGGCGTCGTTTAAGTAGCGGCTGAGCCAATAGGCCTGGTCCTTATCGCCGGTCTTAGCCAAAATTACCAAAGGGGTCATCCCTTCGATCGGGTTGACGGCTTCGCCCCAAATTCCCTTTAACTTGCCCTTGGCGCTGATTAAGGTCATCTCTTTTTCCATAAAAAACTCCTTACGATTTCTTACTTTACATTAAAAAACTTACAACATTCCTATTGTACTATTTTTTGCAGGAAATTAGAGCCGGTACTTGTAAATCGAGTTGTTGAGATTGTCCTTGACCAGCTGGTCAAAAATTTCCTTGCCCTTGGCCGTAATCGCCGCGGCAATTTGATCATTGGCTTCCGTCAAAGACCCGGCGGTTGCTGGCTTCGCTTTCCGCTGAACTCATGGCCACGTTGTAGCTGTTGATCCCCTACTCGTCAAAGCGGCCGTAGTCTTCTACGGCGCCGCGGACGGCGGCGAAGCCGCAGCCTTCTCCCTTTAAGGGAATTTCAACGCCAGTTCCTTTGGAGACAAAGAGCTCATCATAATTTTTAGCTGGATAATAAACAAAGCACTTTTCGTTAAAGCCCTGGTCGTAGTCTTCATCTCTGGCCACGATTGTGGACCCGTCAAGGCTGGCCTTCTTGGCCCACCAGCATAGTTGTACAGTTGTCGCGCATTTTTCTTCCTATTTGCTGACCTGCATGCTGCGGTCGATCTTTGCCCGGCCGGTTTCGTAGTCAAACTGGTAGCCCGGCTGCACATTGTAGATATAAACGTTGAAATCCAGGCTGCCGTCGGTGGAAACCGCCTGGAGGTTGATCCCCCGGGCCATGAGTTCCCGGCCTCTGAAAATTGGCGTTGCCTGGTAGATGACCTTCTTCCCGCTTCTTAAAGCTGACCGAACCTTGCTTTCAAAAATCGGCTGGATCTTCTGGTTAGAAAAGGCTGACTGGGTAAAGAGGTTCTTGGGGTTGTTCTGGTCACCGGACTGGTTCTTGGGGTTGTAGTTGCCGTCCTGGTCGATGCCGGCGGAAACTGAGTAGGCGATCAGGTGGCCCCGGTTGTAGATCTGGGTCCCGTTTTGCCGGTTGGAGTGCCAGCCGGTTGGCTGGACGTACTGCCTGACTCTTAAAGAGTCGTTAGCCACGTTCCGCTTCTCCAAAAAGGCGGTGTTGGATCTGGAAGTCCGGTTCTGGCTATCCAGGTTGGAGTAAATGACCCGGTTGACCTTCCAGGCGCTTTTCACCAAGGTGGAGTGGTTATTGTTAACATAGTGCCAGCCCTTGCCTCCGGATTTAAAAGTTTCCTGGGCTAATTTCTGGTAGTCGCTCTTGGCTAATCCCCCGTAGACGGTTTTAGCCGTTTGGGCCGAGCTGACCGCACTTGATGAAGTACTGGTATTTGAACTGGAACTAGTTAAATTTCCCTGGCCGCCCTTGGTGTAGACGCCCCAAATGATTGCCGCCGCGGCGATAGCGACCGACAGCAGGCTGGTATTTTGACGCTTCTTGCGCCTGCGTTTTTTTGCCATTTCTTTTCCTCGCTTTTTAAACTAAAACTATTTTAGAGGATTTTTCCCGAAAACCAAAAGATTTAAACTATAATTGAAAGAAAAAGCAAGCAATACTTATCTAATAGAAAGGCAAAGGAAAAAATTATGGAAGAATTCAAGCTAAATGACGGAAACCAGATTCCAAAGATCGGCTTTGGCACATACAAGATCAAGGGCTACCAAGGGGCCCGGGCCATCAGCCAGGCGATTGAAAATGGCTACCGGCTCCTGGACTCAGCCGCCCGCTATGAAAACGAAGGGGCCCTGGGCAAGGCAATCAGAAGCAGCTCTGTTGCCAGAAGCCAGCTCTTTGTGACCTCAAAACTGCCGGGAGCCCACCACGAATACAAGGCCGCGATCAACGAACTGGAAGAAGGACTTTTAAGAAGCGGCTTGGACTATTTTGACCTCTACCTGATCCACTGGCCAAATCCTTTGGAAAACCACTACGTAGAAGCCTGGCAGGCCTTGATCGACGCGCAAAGATTTGGCTTGGTCCGGTCGATTGGGGTGTCGAATTTTGAACCAGGGCATATCGACCGCTTGATCGAGGAAACCGGGGTTACGCCAGCCGTCAACCAGGTTGAGCTGCATCCCTACTGGTCCAGCCGAGCCGTCCGGGCTTATAACGATGAGCATGGAATCGTTACGGAAGCCTGGAGTCCGCTCATGCGGGCCGGGGAAGTTTTCCAGGAAGATTTGATTCAAAAGCTGGCCGCCAAGTACGGCAAGAGCCCGGCTCAAGTAATTTTGCGCTGGGAAGTCCAACTGGGGGTAGTGCCAATTCCAAAGGCTTCCTCCAGCCAGCACCAGTTGAGCAACCTGGACATTTTTGACTTCAGCTTAACTGAAGAAGAAGTGACCGCCTTGACGGACTTGGACAAGGCAGATGGTCGCCGGCCCGACCGCGACCCTAACCAGCACCAGGAATTTTAAGCAGTGGAAATAAGCAAGAAATAATCTGATTTTTCAAAAAAGCCAAGTCCAATATGTCACATAGCCTCCCCCTACAGGAAGCGGTATCATATATACAGAATATAGCTTTTTAAACTTGGGGGCACCATGATGACAAAAACAGAAAAACTTTTTCAATGATAATCAAGACCGTCAACTGCTTGATGTTCCTGGCCGAAGCAGTTTTAATCTGCTTCATGGGCGCGGAACTGGTCGGCTTTCAAACAAAAGCCAAAGATCTGACCATTGGCTGGTCACTAATCATTGCTTCCGTTGCCCTCGTATTGGCGGCCATCCTAATCTGGACAAGCAAGTTTTCCGTCCTCTTCTGGATCACCGAAGTTGCCTTGAGCCCTACATCAGGCCAATCGTGGTCGTGGCCATCGACCTGGCTTATCTCTTGCTTTTAATCTTCTATTACGACTTCTTCAATCTCTCCTACTAATGAAAAAGTAAAAGGCAAAATTTCCGGCAATAACAAAACTGAGCTCACATTAATATGAGCTCAGTTTTTTCTATATTCAGCTAATTTTTTCCCGCTACTTTTGCATCCCCTGCAATAAGGCAAAGAGAGCACCGTAGAGGTTGGTATCATTTCTGAACTTGGCCGCCACGATTTCCGGCGGAATTACCTGCTGGCCCAAAATCGGGTTGTCCTGCAAGATTTCCCCGAACTGTCGGCGGATCTCCTCAATCAAGATTTCCTGGGCGCTGATCCCGCCGCCGATCACAACCTTTTCCCCGTTGATCACGGTCTGCAGGTTCAAAATCATCACTGCTACATCCAAGCAGTACTGGCGGAAGATCTTGCCTGCCTCTTCATTGCCGGACTTGATGGCTGCAAAAGCCGCCAAACCGTCAGCAAGGTCTTCATTGCCCAGCTCCTGGTTGACCCTTTCCACCATTTTCCGCGCTAACCGCTACCCCGTATCTGAACCCCAACGTCTCTTCCAGGTTTAAGCCGTCCAAAAAGGTCAAAGCCCCGCCATAGTGGATGATCATTTTCTCCGTGTCGATCTTCCCTGGCGCGTAGACCGCGATCCCGGTAAACTTGCCCTTGTACTGGTCGCCGATTTCATACAGGGCGGCGACAAAGTCGTCCAGATTGTCCGCGCTTGGCCGCTTCCCCTTTTCCAGCAGCTGCCCTTCATTATCCATCAAGGCGTACTTCACGTTGGTTCCGCCAGTGTCAAAAACTAAGTATTGCGTCTTTTTTTATCCTCACATCCAAAAAAGCATCTATAACTACTAGTATAAGTGTTTGCAGCCGCTGCTTCCATGCCAAAAATTGACCAAAAAAGGCCAGCCTTGAGCTGGTCTTTAATACTAGTATGATCGCAAAAAATGCTTTGATTAGTGGTGGGATGCACCGCTAGTTGCTTCTGGTTCAGCTGCCTTTACTTCTTCCTTGGCAGCATCTGCCTTGGTTGAAGGACCAGTCTTAGCGTCTGGGTCAGAGTTGCGGCGGTAAGTTGCGCCAGTTGCAGCGTCTGGGTCAACAACCAGCTTCTGGCCAGTTACTTCGCAGAAGTACTTCACGAATGGGTAGATGTCTTGAACCCATTCGTAGATACCCATGTAGTTGCCTTCTTCGTCTTCCACTCTCTTGTAGTAGTGCAAAACGAGTTCAGTCAAGTTACCAGTTGGTACTGGCATCCAAACTGCATCATGGCCGCCTTCCTTGGTCCGCAGGGCGTGAACAACCTTCTTGGCATTTGGGATAACGTCACGGATGTCCGGGTGAACGGCGCCCATAGTATCACCGACTTGGGCTGGCACACGGCGGGCCTTCATCTTGTAGTTAGGGTCTTGCGGACGGTTGTACCACAGGAATTGATTGTTGTCGTCCACGTAAGTCATTTCACCGAAAGTGTTGCGGAGCATCCAGTTGATTTGGTTAACCGTTAGCAAACCTGAGTCCAGCTTAACGTAGTCATCGCCCTCAGCAGCATTAACCTTGGCAGCTGCCTTGTCCAGCCATTCAGGGTCGTTCTTTTCCAAGCCGTCAACAGTGTAGCGGCTGTGGCCAGTTGCTTCAAAATCTTCCTTCAAATATTCTTCAGGGTTCATGTCCTGCAGCCATTTTGGTTCTGCCATAATTCAGTCTCCTTCAGTCTTGCAACAAACTATTTTCTTTGTTTTCTTGTTTCCTTACTTACACTCTCCATTGTATCCTGTAAGCACTTACTTCACAAGAGCAATATATCATATTTCTTATATGTACAAAAATAGATATTTTTCTTTTTACTAAATCAAAAAGCTTTTTAACATATATTTTGCTGTATAAAAGTAATAAAAAATCCAGCTTAGGCTGGCTTAACTTTGTCTAAAACAATAATCTGGTCGAACATGGCCTTTTCCACGTCCGAAATCTTGTGGGCGACTTCGATCACCGCTACCTTCGGATTGCCCAATAAGGTCTCATGGATCTCCAAAGACAGGCGGGGATCCAGGGCACTGGTGGCTTCGTCAGCCAGTAGGATCGGCCGGCCAGACAAGAGGGCCCGGGCAATTTCCACCCGCTGGATCTGCCCGCCGGAGAGGTTGTTGCCGTTCTCACCGACCGGGTAGTCCAGGCCGTTTTCCTGGATCAGGTCATCCAGTCCCGCTTCATGGCAGGCCATGAGCAGCTGTTCTTCATCCACCTGCCGGCCCAGAGTCACGTTAAAGCGGAGGGTGTCGTCAAACATGAAAGGCTTCTGGTTGACGTAGGAGTAGAAGTTGTGGGCCTTGTACCAGTCCCCCGTCACTTCTTCACCGTTGATTAAAATTTCACCATGGCTTGGCGTGTAGATGCCCAGCATGAGGCGCAAGAGAGTGGTCTTCCCCCAGCCGGACGGCGCCATCAAGAGGATCTTTTCCCCCGGCTTGACCTTGATGTTCACGTGTTCAAAAATCTGCCGCTTGCTGTGCTTGGTCACGTAGGCCACGTCCCGGATTTCCATGCCGTCAAAGTGGTCGACCGGGTAATTGTCGTCTTTTTGCACGTAGTTGAGGGCCCGCTGGGTTCTCTGCCACATCGGCACGGTTGACTTGACCTGGTTGAATTCGTTAAACAGGGTGACCACCGGGCTGATGAAGTTGATGGCCAAGTCGACCATCATGACCAGGGTCCCGACCGCCAGCCGCCCCTGCATCATCATGATCCCGCCGATCGTGCAGGGAATGATGAAGCAGAAAAGTTCCGCTGCTGAGTAGATCAATTCCAGGGCCCAGGCCTGGGTCAAGGTCATGTTCCGAAGGGCCGTTTCCATGTCCCCGGCAGCGCCCATCGCCCGCTTGACGATATTAGTGCGGACGTTGTAGAGGCGGGCTGACTGGGCCCCGTTCAAGCTGTCAGACACGTACTGGGTGTAGACAGCATTCTTCTGGGTCCAGATCTTGGACTTCTTGGTGATGATCTTGCTGGTAATCATCTGCACGCCGGCCGGAGCCAGAGTCGCCACGATAAAGATCAGGGTCATTTCCCAGGAGTTATATAAAGCAAAGGCCAAAGAGCCCACGAAGGTCAAACTTTGGTAGATGATGTCCAGCTGGGCCGTGACCCGGTTGGTTTCGATCTGCTTTAAGTCGTTGGTCATGAAACTCAGCCCGTCCTTGGTGTCCAGGCTGTTTTGGTCGATCAGGTAGCGGAGGTTGGCCTCTTTCAAGGTCATGTTCACGCTTCTGATGATGTTCATTTTGGTCGTTTCATAGAAGAAATTGCTGGCCATGAACAAAAGCTGACCCCCGGCCGTCAAGGCCGCGAAGCCGACCAGGCGGCCGTAATCAGCCTTGCTGGAAGAGGCAATGTTCAGCATGACCTTGAGCATGTAGGCCACGAACAAAACATTGCAGGCCTTGATGGCGGCCAGGAAGCTGAACAGGGCTACCTGGCTTTTCCGTGCGTATTTGAGACTCATTGGATAATCCCTCTCTTTCATAAACATTATAGCAATCTTTCCTATTTTTGCCGCCAGCATTGATATAATTAAGATAATCCTAAGAAAGTAAAATCTTGCTAAAGTCTGATTCTTGGCAAAGCGTGACAATTTTTTAAAAAAGAGAAAAAGACCGGAAAGACTAGCGGGAAAAACAAAGAATAAAAACTAGAAAGAAACGGGAAGACAAAATAAATGAAATTAGTTGAACTGCATACCAAAGCCGACCAATTATCCGGCAGCTACTATCTGGGCTACCTGGTCTACCAAAGCGCGGACGCGGCCACACTCATCAGCCTGGACGACGACGCCAATGCCGGCGGGGTCTTGGTCATCAATAACCAGGACATCTTGACCAGCGTCGACGAATCCCCCAGCCTGGCCTACTGCCAGCACCTGATCGATGAAGGCAAGTCGACCGACCCCTTCGCCCTCATGCCCCTCAACCAGGAGCTCCTGAAGACGCCTTTGACCAGCCTTAGCGCGGCCAGCCAAGCCGCACTGGAGAAGGACCTGGTCGTCAATATCACCTTAACCAGCGGGATCGTCTACACCGGCATCATCGCCTTAGCCGGTCCAACCGAAATCCAGCTAAAGCAGATCGGGGACGACTACGAGCTGGACCCTCTCTGCCTGGTCATCCCCCTGTCCGCCATCTCCAGCCTGGAATTAAACGCTCCTTTAAACAAGCTCTGGAAAAAGTACCAGGCGGTTAAAGAGCAGTTTGCCGGCCAGAATCCCTACGGCTTAGTTGAACTTTACCTGGACTGGCTGGATGACACCCGCTTTGGCAGCTGCCTTTTGGGCCTGATCCTGGACCAAAGTGACCAGTTCCTGCTTTTTGAAAGCTTGAATGACTATGGGCAATTAGAATCCATCTGCCTGGTCAACAGAGAAGACGTGGTTCATGAATCAGTAAATTCCGCGGCTATCGACTTCTCCAGCTTCCTGGTCGCCTACAACCAGAAAAATGAAATTTTTGATCCGGGCCACTTGGGCAAATTAGCCCAGTCCTTAGACCATGTTCCAACTGCCCGGGAAGTGATTGAAAAAGCCGGCAAGCAACTGGTCAGCGTTGACGACTATGAATTAGCCGGGGAAAACCTGGGCTACGTGACCGCGGTAGACGAAGCAGGCTTCACCATTGAGGACCCGGAAAGCGGGCAGGAAGTCAGCCACCTTTTTGAAAACGTCTGTGCCCTGGACTTGGCCAGCACCGAACTGGAAAAAATGCGGGAATTCCTGGCAGCCCAAAACCAGTAGGCAAATAAGGCTTATAATAGATAAAGGCATATAATGAACTAGATAGTTATAGTTAGGAGATTTTTCCAATGAAACAAGGAACGACGATTTTGACTTTGGACAATGGCTACCATCTTTGGACCAACACCCAAGGGACAGGTGACATCCACCTGCTCTGCCTGCACGGGGGCCCAGGCGGCAACCACGAATACTGGGAAGATACGGCTGAACAATTAAAGAAACAGGGCTTGAACGTCCAGGTCCACATGTACGACCAGCTGGGCTCCCTTTACTCTGACCAGCCGGACTACAGCGACCCAAAGATCGCGGACAAGTACCTGACTTACGAATACTTCCTGGACGAAGTTGAAGAAGTCCGGCAAAAGCTGGGCATCGATAACTTCTACTTGATCGGGCAAAGCTGGGGCGGCCTTTTGGTCCAGGAATACGCGGTTAAGTACGGAGAACACTTGAAGGGGGCCATCATCTCCTCCATGGTTGACGACATCGACGAATACGTGGCCGCGGTCAACCGCCGCCGGCAAGAAGTCCTGCCGCAGACCGAAATCGACTTCATGCACGAATGCGAAGCCAAGAACGATTACGCCAACCAGCGCTACCAGGACGACGTGCAGATTCTGAACATCAACTTTGTTGACCGCAAGCAGCCTTCCAACCTCTACCACCTGGGCAACCTGGGCGGCACGGCTGTCTACAACGCCTTCCAGGGCGACAACGAATTCGTCATCACGGGCAAATTGAAGGACTGGCACTTCAGAAGCGAACTGCCAAAGATCAAGGTGCCAACTTTGCTGACTTTTGGCGAAGTGGAAACCATGCCTCTGGAAACGGCCAGAACCATGCAGAAACTGATTCCTAACTCCCGCCTGGTCACTACTCCTGACGGCGGCCACCACCACATGGTCGACAACCCCGATGTCTACTACAAGCACCTGGCTGACTTCATTAGGGAAGTTGAAGCCGGCACTTTCCAAGGCGAATAAGATTATGAAGTCCTTATTTTTGAGGGCTTTTTTTGTAAAAGAAATCTTAACCTTTGGTAAAAGATCCAAAGACTTCTGCCTTTAGCTTTTAGCCATTTTCAAGTAAAATAGGCTAAGACTAATCAGAAGCGTTTAGGAGGCAAAACTTTGACAATCGGTAAAGAACTACAGAAACAGCGCCGCGCCAAGCAGCTCAGCCTGGAAGCCGTTAGTCAAACCCTGCGGGTCGACCAGGCGACTCTGCAAAAGATTGAAGCCGATGATTTTCAAGGCTTAAACCCGGTCATGGTCAGAAGCTGCATCCGGCAATATGCCAGCCTGCTGGGGTTAGACGGGGCACAGCTGCTCGACCAGTTTACTGAGCCGGCCGCCGCCGGCAAGGACATTCCGGCTGCTAAGCCAGCCATTCCAGTTAAAGAGAAGGTAACTGAAGTCCGGGCTGCTAATCCGGCGCCAGTTAAGGAGGCCAGCCCGGCTGGCAAGGCCAAGGAAATTTTGGACAAGAGCAAGGTGCCGCATGGCTTCAAGGCAATTTTTAAATTCTTTGACACCATCAACTTGGACAAGCTCTTAAAGATCGGGATCTGGGTCATCATAGGCCTGGCAGTGGTCGGGTCCGTAGCCGGCGGCTTCGATGCCCTGGCTTCTAAAGCCAACAGCATTTCCCACTCATCCAGCTCTTCCAGCTCCTCGTCATCATCATCATCTTCTTCTTCATCTTCTTCATCTAAGCCAGCTCAAGATGATTCCGCTAAGCCTGATAAAAACAAGCCAAGCCATGATGACCAGCAGAGCCAAAGCCAAAGTAATGAAAAGCAGGTCAGCTCTTCCAGTGAAGCCAGCTCTTCTAGTTCCTTGGCCAGCTCATCTAGCCAAGAACAGAGCAGCCATGCCTCTTCCTCTAGCAGCCAGTCAAGCACTGACACGACGACTGATACAAACGAATAAAGTGCATGCAAAAAGCGCCCGGGTAACCGGACGCTTTTCGTTTACTTTTTTGGCCTTAAGCCCGGCCCTTGTAAGTCCCTTCCAGGGTGTTGATGACCAGTTCGTCGCCTTCGTTAATGAAGTCAGGCACAGTCACAACCAGGCCGGTTTCCATAGTGGCTGGCTTGCCGCCGGAAGCTGCGGTTGCCCCCTTAATGCCTGGCTGGGTTTCTACTACCTTCATGTTGACAGTTGATGGCAATTGCACAGCCAAAAGTTCCCCGTCTTCAGTGAATTCCAGGATAACTTCGATATTTGGCATCAGGTACTTGACGTCGTCACCCAGTTGGTCGCCGGAAATCGCGTATTGTTCGTAGGTTTCCGTGTCCATGAAGTTGTAGCTGTCGCCTTCAGCGTACAGGTATTGGGCGTTCTTCTTGACGACTTCGACTAGCTCGATCTTTTCACTTGGCCGCATGGTCTTGTGGATCACGCTGCCGGCCCGGACGTCACGCAGGTCCATTTGCATAACGGTGTTGCCCTTGCCTGGCTTGTGGTGGTTAGCCGCCATAACTAGCATCAGCTTGCCGCCATCGTCAAAAATCATGCCTTTTTTCAATTCAATTGCTTGCATAAAAAAATCTCCCTAATAAATTTTTATCACTGTTCTTCATTATACCATTGACTTAAAAGTCGCGAAGGTAAATTTTATCAATCAAGTGCCCCTCAACCTTATGCAGGATCAAATTGGCCCGCTCCTTGGTCGGGGCGATGTACTGGCGGAGGTTGACCAGGTTAACCATCTGCCAGGTTTCTTCCGCCAGGCGCAGGGCCTCGTCTTCCGGACCGTTGGCCAGCTTGTAGTAGAAGTTGCTTGGGTCATTCTTCTTCATTTTCATGATCTTCTTGAAGCGTTGCATATACCACTTTTCAATCAAGTCTTCTTCCGCATCGATATAAATTGAAAAGTCAAAAAAGTCGCTGGTCACCAGCTGGCCGCTTTCCGGCAGCTGCAGGGTGTTGATCCCTTCGATGATCAAGATGTCGGGCTTTTCCACATGGCCATAGCGGCCCGGGACGATGTCACTTAATTCCTGGGAATACAGGGGATAAGCGACGTCATTTTTTCCGCTGACCACGTCCTGGAGGAAGTCTCTGAGCATCTGCATGTTGTAGCTTTCCGGGAAACCCTTCCTGGACATCAGCTTCCGCTTCTCCAGCTCCTGGTTGGGGTAGATGAAGCCATCAGTGGTCATCATCTGGGTCTTTAAGTCCGGGTAATACCGGGTCAAGAGCAGCTGCAAAAGGCGGGCAGTCGTGGACTTACCCACGGCAACTGAGCCGGAAATGCCGATAATATAAGGCACCTTGCTTTCCGGCAGCTGCAAAAATTCTGCCTTCTTAGCGGCTGTCTCCTGCTTGGCCTGGTAGGCCAGGTGGATATAGTTCAGCAGGGTCTGGTAGATTTCATCGACGTCCTTGACGTCCAGCTGGTCGCCCAAAGACTTGACCTTGGCCAGCTCTTCATTAGTCACCGCCAGCTCGGTCTTGGGGGTTAAAGCCGCCCAGGCCTGCCGGCTGAATTCAGTATAGTTCCGCATTCTTTTTACTTGTCCTTTTCTCATTCTTTATCTATTATAGTAGAAAAAGCAGGAGAAACTGGCAAATGCCAGCTTCATTTTTCAAAGAAATGAATGAAACAGATGAAGAAAGTCGTGCTTTTTGGCGATTCAATTTTTAATGCGTATGATGGGCAAAAGGATACCGACCGTTTGACCAAGGCCTTGGCCAAGCGGCTGGGAGACGCTTACGAGGTCGTGAACATCTCGGTCAGCGGTGCCTGCGCCCAGGACGTCCTGCCCAGAGTCGGCAGTCTGCCTGCATGCGACATTTTGGTCGTAGAGTACGGGACCAACGACGCCGCCAGCTGGGGCTGCAGCGCCTATGACTACCAGGAAGGGCTGGAAAGCTTGATCAAGCAGGCCCAGAAGGTAACCGGGGCCAGCGATACCCTAGTTTTAGCTCCATCCATGCCGGATTTGACGAACCCGGAAATGGCCGCGGCCTACTCCTTGGAGAAGCTGGACGAGTACGTCGACATCGCGCAAAGAGACGCCGGCAAGACCAACTCCTTCTTCTTCGACTTGACCCACAAGATGGAAAAGCTGAAGGACCTGCCTTCCTTCATGATTGCAGACGGCCTCCACTACAGCGAAAAAGGGATCTCCTGGCTGGCCGATGTCCTGGCTGACCAAATCAATAAGATGGCATAGGAAAAGCGTCCGGTTACCCGGGCGCTTTTTGCATGCCGCTTAAACAGGAAAAATGACCGCTTGCGCGTCTGTTCTTTCATTTTTGCTTAATCTTCTTCATAATAAAATCTGAAAAGGGGGAGAAAAGATGCAGGTAGAGTTTAAACAAGACAAGCAGCTAAAAGAAGACCAGCTCATCATCAAGGCCAAGAAGCTGACGCCGGAAATCGAAGCGGCCCTGGCCTTTTTTGAAGAAAAACTGGCCCAGAAGATCACGGTCTATCAAGGCAGCGATGAAATCATCCTGCCCCTAACCAGCATTCTCTTTTTTGAGACCAGTGACCGGCACGTCTGGGCTCATGACCGGGAAGGCAGCTACCTGGTCAAGCAGACCTTGCGGCAGCTGGAAGCCAGCCTGCTCAGCGACTTTGACCGGGCTTCCAAGAGTGCCCTGGTCAACTGCCGGCAAATCAATGCCGTCAAGCGGTCCATTACGGGCTGCGAGCTTGGCTTTACCGCTTCTTACAAGAAGGTCTTCGTCTCCCGCCGCTACTACCAAACCCTGATCAGCCATTTGCACGAAATGAGGTAAGCACAATGAACAATAACAGAAAGTCCGCGGTCAGATGGGGCTTGATCCTGATCGCTATCGCCATCCCCTTGATTTTAAGCCAGCTTTTTCCAGACTACTTTACCCTTTTTAAGCTCTTCAACTTAAGTTGGGGCCAGGTCTTCTGGGTTCTCCTCTTAGCCTGGATCGCCTGGACCAGCTTCAAGAACCGGGTCCTCTTCTTTGGAATTTTTACCAGCGGCTTGATCGTCAAAACCATCAGCGAAGCTAGCCACTTCTTTAAATGGACCGGCTACATGTACCTGGCCCTCTTCCTAATCGCCCTGGGCTGCCAGCTTTTGGCCGGAGGAAGCCAGCTGGAGGTCAAGATGAATGTAAAAACTGGCAAGAAAGACGATGACGGCACTAGCCTTAGCTACAGAGAATCAATCGGCGAAAATGGCGAAAAAGTTTCCATCGAATCCGTCTTCTCCAAATGCGTCCGCTACGTTCACAGCCAGGCCTTGCGCAAATTATCCATCTCCACCGTTATGAGTCCGGTAACCATCTACTTGGACCAGACCCAGCTCAAGGATGGACGCGGCAAGCTGGATTTGGATGCGGTCTTCTCCAAAGTTGATATCTACATTCCCAGAGAATGGGAGGTCCAAGCCGACGCCAGCCCGGTCTTCTCCCGCTTCACCGCCCTTAACCCCAGCGGTTTAACAGCGGATTCACCCCTTTTAAAAATCGATGCTGACCTGGTCTTCAGCCAAGTCACCATTCACCGGGTCTAAAAAACTGTTCAGTTCCTTATTTAATAAGGCTAAACAGTTTTTCTTTTATTCTATTTTGTTCTAATCAACCTTGCCCAAGTAATTTGACTTTTGTCCGAACCACTTCTGGTTGATCTTGGCCAAAGTCCCGTCGGCCTGCAGCTCCGCCAGGGCCTGGTTGATCTTCTTTTTCAAGTTCTTGTCGCCCTTCCGCATCCCTACCGCAAACAAGTCCTCTGGCACCTCTTTGTTAAAGATGACCTGGTAAGACTTTGAGTCTGCCTCGTGCTTGATGTAGTATTCCGCGTAGGTTTCATCCAGGAGGATCCCCTTGATTCTGCCGGCGTTGAGGTCTAGGAAGGCTGACGGAATAGTGTCGTAAAGGACCTTGCTCTTCGGCTTAATGACCTTTTGGCTGCCATCCATCCAGATCTGGGCGGTTGACCCGCTCTGGGCCCCGATTGCCTGCCCCTTCATCTGGGCAAAGGACTTGATCCCGCTGGACTTCTTCACGACCAAAACCTGCCGGTTTTGCAAGTAGCTGCGGCTGAAGGCAACTTTTTTCTTCCGCTGGCTGGTCACGCTGTAGCCGTTCCAAAGAACGTCAATCGTCCCGTTTCGCAGCTCCGTTTCCTTCATGGACCAGTCGATAGTCTGGAAGTCCGCCTTAAGGCCCAGCTTCTTGCACACGGCCTTGGCTAAGTCGACGTCGTAACCAACCAGTTGGCCATCTTTTTGCCGGAAGTCCATGGGCACGAAGGTGTCATCCAAGCCGATCACCAGGCTGCCCCGCTTTTTAATCTTAGCCCAGGTGTCTTTTTGGTTGGCTTCTTTAGTTAAATTGCTGCAGGCTGTCGTCAAAAAGCAGGACAAGACCAGGCCCAGCAGCAGGATTCTCTTAAACCATTTCATTGCTAACCCTCCAATGGCTTAACCTCTAGCACCTGGTCGGCCACCTTTTTGGCAAAGTCCATGTCGTGGGTGATAATCAATTGGGTCAGGCCTGACTCCTTCAAGCTCAAGATGAGGTCGGCCACCTGGTCCCGCAAGGCCGAGTCCAAAGCACTGGTCGGTTCATCGTAGCAGAGCATCTTCGGCTGCATGGCCAAAGCCCGGGCGATGGCTACCCGCTGCTTCTGCCCGCCGGAGAGCTGGTAAGGGTAAAGGCCGCCCTTGTCCGCCATCTGCAGCTTCGCCAAAAGCTCCTTGGCCTTGGCTTCCGCTGTTGCCTTGTCTTCTTTTAGCGCCAGCTGGGGAGCCAGGGTGATGTTTTCCAAAACTGACATGTTGGGGAAAAGGTTAAAGTCCTGGAAGACCACGCCCACGGCGCCCCGCTCTTCCTGGCTAAGCTCGTATTTTTCCCCGTCCAGGCTCATGCTGCCCGCGTCAGCTGTTTCAAGGCCGGCCACGATCCGCAGAAGGGTCGTCTTCCCGGCCCCGGAAGGACCAACCACCGTGAGGATTTCCCCGTCCTTAAGGCTGAAGTTCATATTTTGCAAAATCTGCCGGTTGCCAAAAGACTTGGCTAAGTTTTTTACTTCAAGCATGTTTAGTCCTCCTATCTGTAGTATGAGTAGTGCTTTTCCAGCTGCCGCAAAAGCAAAGTGCACAGGCCGATCAAAAACAGGTAGATCAAGGCTACCAGAACCAGCGGCACTAAAGTCACGTCCCGGGCCGTAGCCAGGTTGCCGGCTCTGAGCAAGTCGCCCAAACCGATCACGTAGACCAGGGAGGAGTCCTTGACCAGGTTGATCACTTCATTGCCGATTGAGGGCAGGACGATTTTTATTCGTCGATTGTAAAATCAAATTGAACACTGTTCCGATCCAGTAAGAAAAATCGTTTTCACTGGATCAGAGCACAAAAAA
>NZ_AZCR01000129.1 GCF_001433875.1 Lactobacillus delbrueckii subsp. delbrueckii DSM 20074 = JCM 1012 | reverse complement strand
TGTGGCGGAATTGGCAGACGCGTCAGACTCAAAATCTGGTGTCCATTACGGACGTATCGGTTCGACTCCGATCACCGCTATAATTTAGAGTGACTCTGAGGAGCCACTCTTTTTTGCTTTCATTTGCAGGAAAGTAATGAAAAAAGCTGCCTTTTATCCTTCTTTTGCCAAAAAGGCTTGCATAAAGGTGAAAGTGTGCTAGCATAGTAAGCATATTAGGAAGAACGATTTAATTAGAAAGGAGCAAAGAGCATGACTCAAGCTAGAGTAAATACTTGCAGTCTTGGCGGTGTCGTTGGTAAGGCGAGCCGATATTTGTCATGCTTTTGCTCTTAAGCAAAATTATTGAATAATCTGTAAGCAGCACGGCTGTAAGATTTTTCTGTTCGCGCCAATGGCATCGTTAACTGGAAACTGTTAATTGTTTATGCGAGGTATTGGAATTGAACAAGGGAAAATCTTTATTGGCTGGTGCTGCTGTTTTGTTTTCTGGGGCACTTTTGACGGCTTGCGGGCAAAGCAAGGGGGCAAGTGAGAAGCAGGTATTGAACTGGATGACATCGGCAGAAATCATCA
>NZ_AZCR01000128.1 GCF_001433875.1 Lactobacillus delbrueckii subsp. delbrueckii DSM 20074 = JCM 1012 | reverse complement strand
AAGCTTTCCGCGATAGTTCCATTAACCGCAGGAAGAAGTATTCATCATCTGGATACCCATACCCTTTACGTCTCTCGGTCTTGATCTTATTGTTAATACCCTCAAGTTTGCCAGTTGATATCCCGTATTTGGCAAACGTGTAGATCCCTCTCAAATGGCGGTATAAGAGACGCGCAAACCAAATAAAGTGACTATTTTTAGTTGCCTTACAGATATCTATGATCTCTTCTAGTCTGACGCACATTTCTACTTCGTCATGTGAGTTGTATGCTTGGTCTAGCAGTTCTTTAACGAGATCTATTGTAAAGAAGAGCTTGTTTTCTTCCAATAGCTCGTCATACCAGACTTCATTACCACCATGAGCCTTTATTTCTGGTGTATTGAATATTTCACCAGCAGTAGACACTAGCTTGTCTTTGCGGGCGTCCTCGTCCTTCTGGACTAATGTGGATCTTTTAGACATCAAGATGTAACGTGAATTCTTAAGCAACTTAGCAGCTTCTGGAGAGCCTTCCTCAGCCAGCCGTCTTTGTTCATCTTTTCGGATCTCTGAAACCACTTTATCGTTGAAATTCT
>NZ_AZCR01000127.1 GCF_001433875.1 Lactobacillus delbrueckii subsp. delbrueckii DSM 20074 = JCM 1012 | reverse complement strand
GGGAACTTCGGCTTGGCCTTTAGTCAGAAGCATGGACAATGTAATTTTGGATTTTGAAAAAATGGTTGAAAGAAAAGCTAAGCGACTGTCCCGTAAAGAGATCACGCCGGCAAGCAGTCTCAGCAGTCTTTGCACGGGGCATGAAATCAGCAATTTTGGGATCGGCGAGCTCCTTTTTAAGCTGTTTCAGTAGTTGTCTGCCTAAAAAATCAACTTTTTTCGCGAAAGCTCTTGTCAAGGACACGATTTTATGGTTTAATTAATAACTGTGTTAAGGCACAAGAGTCGCTGACTTAGCTCAGTTGGCAGAGCACTTCACTAGTAATGAAGGGGTCGGAGGTTCGAATCCTCTAGTCAGCATATATAAAGAAAATGACCTTGTTTAAGCAAGGTCATTTTTTGTTGCATTCAGTTTCAACATGACAGACCGCCGGCGACGGAATGGGCAATGCCTTGATCAAAATAGGCGATGCCCTTTTTTTATCGTAATTTTGCACTGCATCCAGGTTTATCAAGCTTTGCCGGTCAGCTGGGACCAAGTTTGGATACCTTTTTTCATAATCCTTGAGGGTGCCCAGGCAATCGAAGACCTTATTTTTGTCGTAAACCCGCAAGGTCTTGA
>NZ_AZCR01000126.1 GCF_001433875.1 Lactobacillus delbrueckii subsp. delbrueckii DSM 20074 = JCM 1012 | reverse complement strand
GCTAGCGGTTAATAACTGGCAGGCTCTGCGTAACCAAGTTCGCAAGTGGGACAAGCCGGTTAAAGGCTCAAAAGGCAAGCTGGAAACAGTCTACAATTTTCAGACCAAGCACTGGGTTGGTGCTCTCCGTGAGGCATGTGCCAACATAAAAAGCATGTGGTCGAATCTGGCTAACCGTTTGAAGAAGCTGATTCAAGGAAATGAAAATCTTTCTGCAGATCAGCGCCACCTTCTGTTCTTTATCTTGAAATTTAAGAGCGCATGGCAAGCTGTTCTTCTTCACAAGCCAATTGAGCTGCCGGAAGAATACGCCGAAGCTCTTGCAGAGATTGAAACTAAGCTGAAACACAAACAAATCAAGCAAGCGCACAGCTACCTGCGCCGGATTACGTACCGCTACCACTACCGGGCACGGAAGTCGGGCAGGCTTGGCTCTAGCATGAAGTGTGACTTGAATTGGGCATTTGAAGGAAATGCTTTTTCATTCAGTTCAGACGTGCCTAGAAAGCAGTTTTCTGTGGAGATGACCAGCCCGTGGAGTTATCCACGCACCGGCGATATCACAGTGGTGCTTGACCGCATCAAGCAGCGCCTTGAAGTTCATAAGCTGATCTCTAGCAAGCGTTACAGCAATGATTCAAAGAAG
>NZ_AZCR01000125.1 GCF_001433875.1 Lactobacillus delbrueckii subsp. delbrueckii DSM 20074 = JCM 1012 | reverse complement strand
TTTTTGTGCTCTGATCCAGTGAAAACGATTTTTCTTACTGGATCGGAACAGTGTTCAGTTTAATTTTACAATCGGCGCAAAAAAATTTATTAAAAAAGTTATAAAATTGATCTAAATCAATTTCTTTTGCCTGGGGAGGACCTATAATGCTAAGTATCAAGAGAAGAAATTACTACTTAAGTAAAAAGAAGGGAAATTACCATTATGAAGAAATTAGACGCTACTACTTTGACTGCTGACCAACAAAAGTTCTTTAACGACGCTTTGGCCTTCGTTGCTTCCGTTGACAAGGACGGCAACCCACAAGTTGGTCCTAAGGAATCATTGACTGCTTTGGACGAGAAGCACCTGGTCTGGAGTGAAGTTACCTTCTCCCACTTGTGGGAAAACATCAAGAACGGCAGCAAGGTTGCTGTTGTAGTTGCTGACGTGCCAAGCCACACTAACGTACGCGTGCTCGGCAGCGTGACTATCCACGAAGGCGACGACTTCGCTAAGGAATACGCTGCTAAGGTTGGCAAGAAAACTGATGTTGCCGTAGTAGTTGAAGTTGAAGAAATCTTCGCTTAATCAAATCAGCATAAAGAAAACGCCAATTGCAAGAATAAATTGAACACTTACCATAACATCTAGCAGATTTTGACTATCTACGCCGGTAAATGCGGTCAAG
>NZ_AZCR01000124.1 GCF_001433875.1 Lactobacillus delbrueckii subsp. delbrueckii DSM 20074 = JCM 1012 | reverse complement strand
CCTGCGGTTAATGGAACTATCGCGGAAAGCTTTCTAAGTCTCTCAGTCATTTACACAAGTTTTTATACTGAACCCTTTTTTTCGGCGATTTCCTAGCCTTTTTCTAAAACTTGTTAAATAATTTCACCATCCTGTAATATTTAAGGTAGAATAAAAACAGAGAATAAGGATGAGGATTATGTCAGAACACAACGACCACGTATACTTTGTTAATCAACTATACCGCGACTTCTTGTTGCCAACCATTTTAGGCGGAGACACGCCGGCGATTCTCTACTGGGCCGGCAAGCGGATCACCCGCAAATATGCCTTGAGTGAATTTGAAGACTTAAGCGAATTCTTCAAGATTGCTGAATTCGGCAATTTAACCATTGTCAAGGAGCGCCGCTCCTCAGTCATCTTCTCCTTGAGCGGGCAGCCAATCAGCGACCGCCTGGCCGCCGGCAGCCGGGAATTCTCCCTGGAAAGCGGAATGATCGCCGAAGCGGTTGAACAGAACCGAGGCCGGTCAGCTGAAGCCGAAATCGCCATCGACGACAAGAAAGAAACTGTTCAGATCACCGCCTTCTTCTAACAAGCAAATTCAGCAAGATAAAGAAAATACAAACGAAAAAGACCAGTGATATGACCCCCGAAATTAGGACACTAATTTCGGGGGTTATTTTCATGACTAAATACACTAAAGAAATCAAACTTGCT
>NZ_AZCR01000123.1 GCF_001433875.1 Lactobacillus delbrueckii subsp. delbrueckii DSM 20074 = JCM 1012 | reverse complement strand
CGATTATTCTTTTCTGCCCTTCGGCTAGGGCGGTATGTGGGAATCGAACCCACGAATGCTGGATCCACAAACCAGTGTGTTAACCACTTCACCAATACCGCCATATTCTGTTAACAGGGATAGTAGGAATTGAACCCACACCGACGGTTTTGGAGACCGTAGTTCTACCTTTAAACTATATCCCTATTATGGAGGAAAGTGGATTCGAACCACTGAACTCAGAGAGAGCGGTTTTACAGACCGCCGCGTTTAGCCACTTCGCTATTCCTCCATTTTCAATGGCGCGGGACGGAATCGAACCGCCGACACATGGAGCTTCAATCCATTGCTCTACCAACTGAGCTACCGAGCCATCAAACGGTCCATGCGGGATTTGAACCCGCGATCTCCTCCGTGACAGGGAGGCGAGATAAACCACTGCTCCAATGGACCATATTGCGGGAGCTGGATTTGAACCAACGACCTTCGGGTTATGAGCCCGACGAGCTACCAGACTGCTCCATCCCGCGATAATAAAAAGGAGGATGTGGGATTTGAACCCACGCACGAGTCACCCCGTCTAACGGTTTTCAAAACCGTCCCCTTAAGCCACTTGGGTAATCCTCCATTTGATGGATAGAAAAATATTCAATTCTTGCCTTCCGGCAATGACCCGTACGGGATTTGAACCCATGTTACCGCCGTGAAAGGGCGGTGTCTTAACCACTTGACCAAC
>NZ_AZCR01000122.1 GCF_001433875.1 Lactobacillus delbrueckii subsp. delbrueckii DSM 20074 = JCM 1012 | reverse complement strand
TGCTAATTTCCCAGGATTTTACAACTCAAACCATACGGCTGACAGATTTTCTGCCAGCCGTATTTCTTTTATGCATGACTTTCCAGAAACGCGAGGATCTCAGCTTTAGTTCGGGTACTTTTATCAATAGCTTTTAGTAATTCCTCCTGCTCCCGGTGCTTCTTGAGCTCATAGAGAGCATCTAGTTTCTGCGATACTTTATCGCAGCGCTCTTTAAGGCGCCGGAGTTGTTCTTCGGTTTGGGAGATCTCGGCTTCAATTGTCTTAATACTCTTCGTTCTCGGCATCTTCATCATCATCTTTCTGTTCTTCTGGCATTGCGGCGTTCTGGATATCTTTTCCAATCAGTCTTGCCTGTGCCTTGATCCATTCTTCGTCCAGTCCAAAGGCCCCTAGTATTACTTTCTGGGTAGCTGTGACTGCGTGATCTAGCTTATAATTGCCGTTCGGTTGGCGTATCAGCTCAATCTTTTCGAGCTCTTTCAGTGCTGAAGGTACGCTCAAATAGTTAGGCTTGCCCGGCATTTCGGCTTTGCGCTTTCTCAAAAGCGTGTAGATTCTTGCACGGATTATCAAAGCGATGAACTGAATGAAGATCTTGGCTTCGGCTGCTTGACTGCTTGCGACTCTGAATGAGCGATTGCCAAGGAAGGCCTTATCACTGCCAAACAGCTTCTCTGAGATATCGCGGCTCTTGTAAAGATTCAAGGCTTCAGAGGCCGTCATCTTTTCGGA
>NZ_AZCR01000121.1 GCF_001433875.1 Lactobacillus delbrueckii subsp. delbrueckii DSM 20074 = JCM 1012 | reverse complement strand
GTGTCGTAGTCAGCTTCACGTTCTGACCCGCCCATGATTTCCCCGTAGCCTTCTGGCGCTTCCACGTCGGCGCAGAGGTAAGTCAATGGGTTTTCCGGGTTCTTCTTCATGTAGAATGGCTTGATTGCTACTGGGTAGTTAACGATGAAGAATGGCCGGTCAAATTGTTCTGACAGGAAGGCTTCATCTGGCGCGCCAAAGTCGTCGCCCCACTTGAAGTCTTTGCCAGCTTCTTGCAGCATCTTAACCGCGTCATCGTAGGACAGGCGGGTGTAATTGCCTTCAGCGGCTGGACGCAATTTGTCTAAGTCCCGGCCCAGGATGCTTAATTCGTATTCGCAGTGTTCCAAAACCTGGCCAACCACGTAAGACAGGAAGCGTTCCTGCAGGTCCAGGGATTCATCTTGGTGCATCCAGGCCATTTCCGGTTCCATCATCCAGAATTCAGTCAAGTGCCGGCGGGTCTTGGAAGCTTCCGCCCGGAAGGTTGGCCCGAAGGTAAAGATCTTGCCGAAGGCTTCTGCCCCGACTTCCCCGTAAAGCTGGCCGGATTGTGACAGGTAAGCGTCGTGGTCGAAGTAGTCGATGTGGAAGAGTTCCGTGGTCCCTTCTGGCGCTGAGTGCATCAGAAGCGGGGCGTCAAACTTCACGAAGCCTTCGTTTTCAAAGAAGTCGACCGTGGCCTTGAAGATCCGGTTTCTGATCTGCATGATGGCGAATGGCCGCCGGCTTCTCAGCCAGAGGTGACGGTGGTCCAAAAGGAAGTCGATCCCGTGTTCCTTGTTGGTGATCGGGTAGCCTTCATTGTTTGAGACGACTTCCAGGTCGCTGATCTGGATTTCGTAGCCGAAGTG
>NZ_AZCR01000120.1 GCF_001433875.1 Lactobacillus delbrueckii subsp. delbrueckii DSM 20074 = JCM 1012 | reverse complement strand
CTTTGGCCAGCCTGCCATTTGGCCAATCTGTTTCAGCCGCTAAGAAGAATGGCTGGCAGAATACCAAGGCTGGCCGGGTGTACTACAAGAACGGCAAGAAGGTCAAGAGCTCTTACCTGGTCAGTGGCGGCTACGTTTACTACCTCAAGAAGAACGGGGTAATGATTAAGAACAAGACCAGCAAGATCAAGGGCAAGAAGGTCAAGTTCAACAAGAAGGGTCATGTAACCAGCTTCAGAGGCAAGACCAAGATCAACAGCTCTTGGTACTACTTCACTAAGAGCGGCAAGATGGTTAGAAACAAGACCGTCAAGGGCAGCAAGTATGTCTACCACTACTCAAAGAGCGGTAAGTTGCAATCCGGCTTGTCCAGCTTGAAGGGGAAGACTTACTACATTGACGCGGTCAGTGCCAAGCCCCGGACCAACTTCATGTACAAGTCTGGTTCCAAGTGGTACTACTTTGACTCCAAGGGTCTGGGCAGCGACTCCTTGAAGATGCAATTCACCAAGGAAACTGGTTTGGTTAACACCAACAAGACTTTTGCCAAGAACAACTTGGCTTACAGCTACAGCTCATCCAGTATCGACAACGTTAATGGCTACTTGACCGCGGACAGCTGGTACCGGCCAAAGAAGATCTTGAAGGATGGCAAGACCTGGACCAAGTCAACGGCCAGCGACAAGCGGCCGCTCTTGATGGTTTATTGGCCAAACCGCCCGATCTTCGTTGACTACCTCAACTTCATGAAGAAGAACGGCTTTGTCAGTGCCAAGCGGAACTTCTCAACCAGTGACAAGACCAAGGACTTGTTCAACGCGGCCAACCAGGTTCAAGTAAACGTTGAAAAGAAGATCTACAGCAAGAAGAGTACTTCCTGGCTGAAGACCTTGATGACTGAGTT
>NZ_AZCR01000012.1:14137-34757 GCF_001433875.1 Lactobacillus delbrueckii subsp. delbrueckii DSM 20074 = JCM 1012 | reverse complement strand
ACTAGCAGCTTAATTGAATATTTACTGGCTAAACTATTGAGTTTTCAAGGCTTCATAGTTCTTTTTGGTGTGGGAAGTTTAGATATTAACTAATAATCCTTAGTATAGTAGGATTGGGAACAGACACACAAATATTTTTATCACTTTTACTGATCAATTAGTTGCTTTTTTAAGCTGCTAGCCAGATTTGAACTGGCGACCTCCTCCTTACCACGGCGGTGCTCTACCTCCTGAGCTATAGCAGCGCCTTAATTGTAACACGCCGTCTTCTTTTCGGCAAAAGGATAAAAAGTAAACAAAAAAGAAAGTTTCCAACTGGAAACTTTCTAAAAATCTTTTTTATCCCTTGATGTGCACCAGGGTGTACTTCTTCTTGCCCTTACGGATGATGACGAACTTGCCGTCAAAAGCAGCCGCCGGGTCAACTTCAAAGTCGGTGTCCTGGATCCGGTCGCCGTTGACATAGATGGCGCCGTTGTTAACGTCTTCTCGTGCCTGCCGCTTGGATGATTCAATCTTGGTGTCAACCAGGAAGTCAACCAGGTTCTTCTTTTCTGCCCCGCTCTCAGCGCTTGGCGCCTTGGCCAGGGCGATTTCTACCTGCTTGGTGGTCAAGTCCTTCACGTTGCCGGAGAAGAGGGCCTCAGTGACAGTTTGGGCTTCCTTCAGGCCTTCTTCGCCGTGAACGAACTTGGTTACTTCTTCAGCCAGGCGCTTTTGGGCTTCCCGCTTCCAAGGTTCAGTCTTGACCTTTTCTTCCAAGGCGTCGATTTCTTCGTGGTTGAGGAAGGTGAAGTACTTGAGGTACTTGATCACGTCTCGGTCGTCCTGGTTGATCCAGAATTGGTAGAATTCGTAAGGACTGGTCTTTTCCGGGTCCAGCCAGACAGCACCGCCGGCGGACTTGCCGAACTTGGTCCCATCGGCCTTCAGCATCAATGGGATGGTCAAACCAAAGGCTGGCCGGTCTGCCCCTTCCAGGCGGTGGATCAAGTCGATCCCGGCCGTGATGTTGCCCCATTGGTCAGCCCCGCCAATCTGCATCTGGACGCCATGGTCCCGGTTCAGGATGTAAAAGTCGATGGCTTGCAGGATTTGGTAGGAGAATTCAGTGAAAGAGATCCCGTTTTCCAGCCGGCTGGCCACGACTTCCTTGTTCAGCATGTTGTTGACCTGGAAGAGCTTGCCGTAGTCCCGGAGGAATTCCAGCAGGGTCATCTTGCCCAGCCAGTCACGGTTGTTGACAATGCGGAAGTTTTCCGTGCCAAAAAGCTTCACCATCTGCGCCGTCAAAGCTTCTTCATTGTGCTTGATCGTTTCTTCAGACTGCAGGACCCGTTCAGTTGACCGGCCGGATGGGTCACCGATTGACCCCGTGCCCCCGCCGATAACGATGACTGGCTTGTAGCCGGCCAGCTGGAATCTCTTCAAGACCATGAAGGGAATCAAGTGACCGATGTGCAGGGAGTCACCCGTCGGGTCAGTCCCGCAGTAAAGGGCCAGGTCGTCATGCTTGGCCAGGTAATGCCGCAAGCCTTCCTCGTCAGTTTCCTGGTTGATGGCGCCGCGCCATTTCAAATCTTCCAAAATGTCAAAATTAGCCATTTCTGCCTCCAAATAAAAAAGTCCCCAGATCAAAAGATCCAGGGACGACTAAATTCTGTCTTAGCCGTGGTACCACCCACGTTCGCACAAAGTGCCTCTTGGGAGCTTCTTAACGGGGTTCTCCTTCCCCGCGCTGTATTTCGTCTGCCTGGCCTGTCTAGCTCGCACCAACCGCTAGTTCTCTGAACGCTGAACCAAGCAGCTACTTCATTGTTGCGTTTTTATAAAAATAACATGAATTCGCCTTAGGGTCAAGCCTATAAAAGCCAGCGGGCCAAAAATCTGCTCCTGCGCAAGAGCCAGACGATAGCCAGACTGCTGGCAAAAATCAAAATTACCAAGCCAGGCAGAATTACTTGCCGCCAGCTGCCAGACCGGCGTCTTACTCCAGTAGTAAATCAATAACGGGTGCAGCAGGTAAATGCCCATGACAGACCCGGCCAATTCCCCTAAAACTTCTTCTGACCAAAGCCGGGGCTTGAGCATCTGCAGGCTGAGAAAAACCTCGCTGCTCTCCAGCAGGACAAAAAAGGAATTATAGCTGTACAAGGTCAGGCGTAAATGGCCGGCCTTCGCTGTCAGCCAGACAAGCCGATTGTCGCTCCAGCCCCCAGCAGGCCCAGGGCCTGGACAAAATACAGGTTGCGCTTGCTCATGTGGGCCTGGCTAAAGTAGTAGCCAGCCATGTAGTAGCCCCCAAAGCCCATTACCGTTTGCAGGTCCAGCTTGCCCAGCAGGCGCTTAAAAGCGGCAAGCGCGTCAGCCATATGCTTGGGCGGGTTTGGCCAAAGGCGGATTAAGTCCAGGCCGGTCGGCAAAAGCCAGGCAAAGAGCAGGGCCAGCAAGAGGTAGTATTAGAGCAGCTGCCGTCTTCTGGCCAGCGGCCGCAAAAGCGGCGTCACCAGGTAAAGGCCGGCAATCATCGGCAGATACCACAGGTGGTCATAGCTGCCGATCAGGAACTTAGACACGGTCACCAGGTCGCCCCCCTTGGCGAAATAGTACCAGCCACAATAAATCAGCTGCCAGATTAAGCAGCTGACTACGATCCGGCGCAGGTGTTTTTTAAAAAGCTTTTCCCAGCTCAAGTCAAAATCCGGATTCAGAAAAACAGCCCCGGAAATCACGATAAAAACCGGCACGCAAAAGCGGCTCAAGCTGTCCCAGAAGCTGAGGATCTGCCAGTTTAAGCTCGCGTAATCCTGCCGGTAGAAGGGCCACATGGATAGTGATTACCCCCAAGATTGCCACAAGGCGGAGGTAATCGAGATAGGCGACGCGCTGCTTATGAGCCATCATTGCCCCCTTTTTTTATTTCAAAAGACAAAAAAAGGGACTAATCCTCCTTAGTCCCTTTTATTGCAATAAATCAAATTATTTCTTCATGGTGTAGAAACCCTTGATCTTCAAGGCATAGGCTGGACCAGCCGTCATGTCGTATTGGATCATTTCGTAGTCCTTGAGCAGGGCTTGTTGTGAGCTGGTCAAGGTCTTCGGGTCAACTTCCTTGCCCTTCTGGTCAACCAGAGTAAAGCCGGTGTCATCGCTGTAGCTGATCGTCAAGGCTGGCAGCTTCTTGTGCACTTCAGTTAAAAGTGCCTGGTAAGCCGTAACCTTGCTGTTGGTTTGTTCCAGCATCATGGCGATGAAGTCACTGGTGTTGACGTAGTTGGTCTTGGAAGTCAGTTTAGCCTTAGCCCCGTGCTGACGGGCGTACTTGTTGGAGTAGATGAAGTAGCGGGTCGAGTGCATTTGGACCGGATACTTAGACGTGTATGACTGGGAAACGATTGACGGGTAGTGGTCACCGTAGAAGACCAGGGTAATTGGCTTCTTGATCTTGTCAATCTGCTTGATGAACTTCTTGACCGCCTGGTCAGTGTAGTGGGTCCCCATGATGTAGGTCGCCACTTGCGTTCTGATGCTGCCGTCGTCAAAAAGATCACCGGAAATCTTGCCGGCATAGTAGTTCTTCGGGTACCAGTTGTTGTACGGCATGTGGTTCTGAATAGAAATCAGGTTGATGAACTGGCCGCCCTTGCGGGAATTGATCTGCCGCAAGCCGTTGGCGTAAGTCGTGAAGTCGGAGTTGTAGGAACTGGTCCCCAGCTTCTTTTGGTCCACGATCTTGTACTTGGAACCAAGGTAAACAAACTTGTTGAACTTGAAGCGCTTGTAGTCTTCAATTCTTGAGTAGTAAGTCCCGATGAATGGGTGAACTGCTGAAGAGTAGTTGGAGTTGGCCCCAATGGTTGGGTAGTACTGGTACTGTGGCACGACTTGGACGTAAGGAGTCAAAGTTGTGTTGAAGGAGCCCATGTTAAAGCCAGTCAGTGATTCCCATTCCATGTTAGCCGTACCACCACCGTAGCCGGCACTAAGCATGCTGCCGTAAGTGGTCGTCTTCTTCAGTGAGTGGATGTAAGGAATCGGATCCTTGGTCCCCTTGGCGAACTTGATCGTCGGGAAGGTATATGGATCGATGAAACTTTCACTCAAGTTAAAGATCACGGTCTGCTTGGACAAATCGTTAGTCCGGGTCTTGTTGATCTGGTCAGCCACCTTTTGGTATTTCTCATAGAGCTTCTGAATCTGGCTCTTGGAGTAGTTGCTTGGCTTGTCCATGATCTGCAAGTCGATGTAGTTGAGGAAGTTCAAAATTGGCCCGTTAACCTGAATATCTCTTTCCGGGTTCCGGAAGGACTGATTGTTGTCAAAGGCCCGGTTCAAGCGGTAAATAGCTGAGCCTTGGTGGTTAAACCACTTCGGCGTCATGAAGAGGGCCAGGCTGGCCAGGGCCCACATCCCCCGCCGCTTCCAGTTGCCGCGCTTCTTGACCTTGAACTTAACTTCGCAGAAGACCATCAAGGCAATAACGGCAGCCAAAGCCAGCAGGATCATGATCAAGGTCTTCTGCCCCCCGATCATGCTCAGCAAACTGTCAGCGTTGGTTACTTCAGACAGTTCACTTGGGTAGATTGGCTCGCCCCGCAGGTCAAGCTTGATCTTGTTGGCAACCGCCCAGGCGATCACAACCGTGGAAGTCGTGATGAGGGAAACCCAGTATCTGGTCGTGACGAAGTAAAGGATGGTGAAGAAGGCGTCGATAAAGATTGTCGTCAAAATCAAGGCCCCCAGCTTGGTGCCAACCAGCCAGACTACGGCGTTGACGTTGGAAGCAGTCGTGATCTGGATCCGCATATTGTCGGATTCAACCAAGAAGGAAGCAAAGGACAGGATAAAGAAGAAGGTCCAAGTCAAAAGGTTAGTCCGGTGGTGCTTCATCCAGCCCCACAGACGGTTAAATGCCTCTTCAGCCACTGCCCCGAAGCTCTTGCTTTCATACAAGAAGCGGTTGATCCGCTTAACTGGCTTGAAGCGCCACAAGTAGCGTTCAATCAGCCAGTGCCAGGCAATAGCAATGACCAGCATGATCAAAATCGTGATCATCCGGTTCAATTGCCGGCTGCCGGTACCGTACTTAAAGGAAGACATAAAGGAGTTGGCATCTGGTGCCTGCATGAAGATGATCAGCGGAACCAGGAAGTCCAGGTCCTTTGCTTCCAAAGCCTTGATGGCCGGCCGGGCAAAAGCGAAAGCGGCCAAGGCAATAATAAAGATGAAGGGTGAGGTCACGTTGAGCAGGAACTGGTAGTTCCATGATGACGGGTTGGCCCGCCAGGACATGATCTGTGACCAGTAAACGGCGTTAAAGCCGGCTACCCCGACGATTACCAGGCCAAGGGAAAGGATACCGGCCACAATAAAGATGGCCGTTTGCTTGATGGAAAAGTCAACCTTCCCTAAGAACATCCCCCAGGCAAATGGCAGAGCCAGGTAGAGACCATAGATGGAGTAGTTCATCTCGTAAGTCCCGGCTGACAGGGTAAAGCCCAACAAGGTCAAGGCGATCAAAATGATCAAGCTCTGCTTCTTGCTGAACTTCTCCTGCCAGTCATAAATGACCGGCTGCACCAGCAGGCCGAAGACTAGGCCCGTCATCAAGACGGAAGTCGAGGTCAGAATCGGGAAGAGGATACCCCAGAAGCGCCAGGCATTTAAGTGCCATGGCTTGGAGATAAAGAAGACAATATAGTAGGCCAAGAGGGTTACTTCCATGATAGCCCAGGCCCTAAAGCCTTCGTTAAAGCGCAGCTTGCGCTTGCTGTAAACGGCCCCGAAGACCATTGGAATAAACCAATAGGTCGCGCTTTCCACGATTGGTGGCAGGTGGCGCAGGTAGGTAATTGAGCTTTTCAGCATGCTGCTCTTGAAATTAAACATTTGCAGCAAAAGCACCAGAGCTACCAACAGCAGGAAGCCGTACTTCAGCAGGTTATGAATTTTTCTGGATTGTGTTTGTTCACTCATCAATATCGGAATTATTCTCTTTCTTTTGCAAATTCATTATCCATTATACTCAGTTTTTCTTAAAAAAAGACCAAGAAATTATTTCAATATTCCCAACTTCTTCTTGATCGTATATAAAATATCGACCCGCTTGCCATGGCCCGTGAAAAAATCCCGTATATCGTAGCGGAACTTGAAGGCCATGACCGCCGTCATGATCAAGAAGACCAGGCCAGGTTCAAGCGACTTGTTCAGCTGGCAAATACTGAAAGACAGCATGAAAACCAAAGGCGGGATAGTCAGGTTCTGCATGATTGCGGTCAAGACCAAGGCTATTAAAAGAGTAATAAGCCCCGCCCGCCAGTCGTAGAGAACCGTAACCATGGCCGTCACGGCCACCGCCTTGCCCCCTTTAAAGTGGTTAAAGACCGGGAAGCAGTGGCCTAAGACCACGCCCAGGCCCGTATAAGCCGTGAGCAAGTGCTGGTGGTAGATGGCATAGACCAGACAAATGGCCAGCAGGGTCTTAAGCAAGTCGCCGATGCAGGTCAGAATCCCCGCCTTCTTGCCGAAAACCGCCCCCATGTTGGCCGTACCCGGGTTGCCTGACCCGTACTTGGTCGGATCCTTGTGCAGGTAGTACTTGCCCACGAACATGGCGCTGATGAAGTTGCCAAACAAATAGCCGATAATTACTGCCAAAAATTTGCTAAGCACCTTTAATAGCCCCCTGAAAACGGATTGGTATTGTAGTTGTAATTATAACTGTAGCTATAAGTCGTATCGTAATTTGTGCTGCCAGAATAAGCAGTATTGCCAGAGTAATCTGTACTGCTGGAAGCCTGGCTGCTGGATTTAGAGCTGGAGCTGGACTTTGAACTTTTCTTGCCGCTCTTGACGCTGTCAGCCGTCGTGCCCGGATCATAGATCGTGTAGTTCTGGGTCTCACCGCTGCCAAACTTAAAGCCGGCGGTCTCGTTTAAGGTATTCAGCTCGGTTTCCCGGTTGGAGACGGTCGCTGTCTTCAAGCCCAGCAGCTTTCTGATCTTGTTGGAAATCCGCTGCAGTTCACTGGTTGGCGCAATTTGGTAGGCAGCGTCGTTAACATAAGCACTGTAGCCGTGCAGGTAGTCGCTGTCGCTGGAAGAAGTGCAGTCTGAGTAGTTGGCCAAGATCGACTTCAAAGCCTGGAAGCTTAAGTTGGTCTTCACGTTTGATGACAGGTTATTGGCGATCTTGCTGAAGTTCATCAGTGAGTCTGCCGTGGCCAGCTTCTGGACCAGCTTGGTGATGACTTCTCTTTGCCGCTTTTGCCGGCCGTAGTCACCTTGCGGGTCATCATAGCGCATCCGGCTGTAAGCCAGAGCCGCCTGCCCGTTTAAGTGCTGGCGGACCCGCTTCTTGAAAGGAAAGCCGCTGTAGGTAAAGGTCAGAGGCGGCGTCACGTAAATCCCGCCGACATAATCGACCAGCTTCATCAGCCCGCCCATGTTGACCAAGGCGTAGTACTTGACCGGAATGTTCAAGAGGTTAGAGACAGTCTTCATGGCCATCTTGGCTCCGCCGATCGAATAGGCCGCGTTGATCTTCTGCACGTCGTTTGAATCATCGCCAACCATGTCAGCCATGGTGTCCCGCGGAATCGAGATCATCGTGTAGTTCTTCTTCTTCGGATTGACCACGACGACGATGATCGTGTCAGTATTGCCGCGCTTTTCCGTTCTGTCCAAGGCCCCGGTGTCGGTCCCTAAGAGCATGACGGCAAAAGGCTTCTTGCCGTTGAATTCGCCATAGGTCGTCTTAACCGCGTTTTCTGAGTCATAAGCCTTGTTGGCCGCCTGCTCAGCCGTCTTGTACAAATGGGCGGCATACAGGCCCACTCCGGCCGCAATGGCGCAGACAACCGCCAAAATGCCGATGATCCAGTTGCGGATCTGCTTCTGCTTGCGCTTTCTAGCATGCTGCCTGGTCTCAGGAATGCCCAGCTTGTCTTCTTTCTTCATAAATTGATACCTACTTAAAAAATGACATTAGTCTGTATTATAGCAAAAAAGCACCGCCAACTTTTGCCTGCGGCCTTTTCTTATTGAAATTGTAAAAAGCAGTCAAAACGGGTACGCGATATTTTCCCGTAAGTATCCCTGTGCACAACTTTCCTATCTAAGCTATCATCTTAGCAAGCCATCTGTCAATCCTTAATCAGTCCAACAAAAAAGCGAAGCCGGAGCTTCGCTTTAATTAGGGAAAGAGGACTTAGTCCAGCTTTTCCTTGCTTACAACGTTCAACTTGTCGTCGAAAGTGTAAACGACTGGTTCACCAGTCTTCATTTCAACATCCATGATGTCTTCGTCAGAGATGTTTTCGATGTACTTAGTCAAGGCACGCAGTGAGTTACCATGAGCAGCGATGATCACGTTCTTGCCAGCCAAAAGGTCTGGAGCAATGTGGTCTTCCCAGAATGGCATAACTCTGTCCAGAGTAACCTTCAGGTTTTCTGCCTTAGGAACGATGTGTGGGTCCAAGTTTGCGTAACGACGGTCGTTAGCTTGGCTGAATTCTGAGTCGTCAGCCAAAACTGGTGGCAAAACGTCGTATGAACGACGCCAAATGTGAACTTGTTCGTCGCCGTACTTTTCAGCAGTTTCAGCCTTGTTCAAGCCTTGCAAAGCGCCGTAGTGACGTTCGTTCAGTCTCCAGGACTTAGTTTCTGGAACCCAGAGTTGGCCGCTTTCTTCCAAAGCAAAGTGCAAAGTCTTGATCGCACGGGTCAAAACTGAAGTGTAAGCTTGATCAAATTCCAAGCCGGCTTCCTTGATCAAACGACCAGCCTTCTTAGCTTCTTCAACACCCTTGTCTGACAAGTTAACGTCAACCCAACCAGTGAATTGGTTTGAAAGGTTCCATTCACTTTGACCGTGACGGATTAAAACTAATTTAGACATTAAAAAATCTCCTTTAGCAAATTAAACGTTTCACTAATTATTATACGGCCTCTCGCGGCCTTTTCAAAGTCCTAAAGGCAAAAAAAGCACTTTTTCTGACTGGAATCGCTCACAATTAGTCAGTGATTTGTTAGAATTGAAGAATAAGGATGTGATTCATACTATGCCGTCAAAGAAAAAGAAAATTCACCTGCTCACCCTTCTGGCCCTGGCCAGCCTCTTTTTAACAGCCTGCGCCAAACCCAGCCCCCAGAGCCTGGTCAAAAAGGCCCAGCAGAGCAAGATTGCTAACTTCCAGCTGAAGATCGACGAACATTATTACACGGGAAATAAACCAGTCCGTTTTTACGGCCAGATCAACTACCAGCGGTCTCCCTTCGTCATGCAGGCGGACTTAACCCAGAGCGGGGACCAGAACGTCAAGATGTGGGTGGGCCAGCGCTATGCCTACGTCAAATACTATAAAGACCAGCAGGAAGCCTGGTACAAGGCCAAGCTCAGCCAGTTCACGACCATCTCCCACTTCCAGCAGCTGGTCAAGGACATGGACACCCTGACCCTCAGCCAAAA
The DNA here is from genome assembly GCF_001433875.1 of Lactobacillus delbrueckii subsp. delbrueckii DSM 20074 = JCM 1012. Taxonomy (GTDB): domain Bacteria; phylum Bacillota; class Bacilli; order Lactobacillales; family Lactobacillaceae; genus Lactobacillus; species Lactobacillus delbrueckii. The sequence continues at coordinate 25,289 of NZ_AZCR01000012.1, read as the reverse complement.
GAGCGCCAAGCTTTTTTCCGTCAGCCGGACAAAAAATGGCTGGCGGCTCAGCTACACGGGCAAGAGCCAGCGCCTCTGGCAAGAGATCACGGAAACCAACGGCCTGGCCAGCCTGTCTAGCGACAGACAAATGGCCAAGGCTAAGCTCCAGCAGATCAAGATGACCATCGACTTCAGCCAGAAAAAGCAGCTGACCGGCCTGGCCATCTATGCCAAGTACAAGGTCAAGGGGCAAACCAGCTCAACCAAGCTGTCCATGCTCAAGGTCAACCAGCAGAAAAAGCTGGCCATCCCCAAGACGGTCAGCAAAAATTCCGTCGACGTCAGCCGGCTGAATAAATAGAAAACAGAAAATACAAAATGTAAGGTACAAATAAGGAGGCAAAAAAATGCAACTCGGTATTATCGGCAGCGGCAAGATCGTTAGAGACTTCCTCACTGCCCTTCCCCTGCCCGGCTTAAAATTAGCTGCTATCGCCACGACCAAGCGGTCAGCAGCCACCGGCCAGGAACTGGCTGACCAATACGGCATCAGCCGGGTCTACGACGACTACCTGGAAATGCTCAAAGACGACCAAGTTGACACGGTTTACGTGGCCACCCCTTCCTCCATGCACTACCAAATGTGCCTGGACTCTTTGGCAGCCGGCAAGAACGTGATCTGTGAAAAGCCCTTCGTCTTCACGACTGAAGAAGCCTTAGAGCTCAAGCAGCTGGCCGACCAGAAGGGCTGCCTCATTACCGAGGCCATCACCAACCGCTACCTGCCAGCCTTTAAGTCCTTGGCCAGTGACTTGCAGCTTTTAGGCCCGGTTCACGTGGTCAGCCTCAACTACACCCAGTACTCTTCACGCTACGACCGCTTCCTGGCCGGCGACATCGCCCCGGCCTTCAACCCCCGTCTGGGCGGCGGAGCCCTCTTGGACTTGAACGTCTACAACATCCACTTAGCCGTCAGCCTATTTGGGGCGCCTTTGGACGTCCATTACTTCCCTAACCTGCAAAAGGGCGTCGACACTTCCGGCGTTTTAGTCCTGGCTTATGACGACAAACAGGCCAGCTTGACCGCGGCCAAGGACTCCCAGGCCTTTGCCCACAACCCCTCTCTCATCGCCGGGGAAAAAGGGGCGATCAGCTTTATTGGCAGCCCGGGTGACATCAGAAGCTACCGGCTGGAAACGGCAGACGGGCAGACCGCCAAGAGCTTTGACCCAGACCTGCACCGGATGATCCCGGAATTCACTGAATTCATCCGGATCTTTGACCAAAAGGACAAAACCGCTGCTGACCGGGCCTTTGCCCACAGCCTGCAGGTCATCGCCGTCCTGGAAGCAGCCAGGGACTGCATGCCTTAAGGAAAAAGCAGAAAAAGTAAAACAGAAAAATAAAGAATTAAAGAACTAGGGGGAAATAAACAAGAAAAATCGCTTTGCCGGCTGGCAGAGCGTTTTTTTGATATAGTCGTTTTCTATTCCCGGCTCAAAAGCTGGTGAATCCGGTCGGCTTCCCGCCAAGGACCGCTGTAGATCAGTTCGTCGCCCGGCTCGATCACGGTTGACCCGTGCGGGGAAATCCACTTGTCCCCCCGCCGGATCCGGGAAACGGTGATCTGGTCGACGAAGTCCCAGTCCATCAGCTGACGGCCGGTGTAGGCCGAGTTTCTGACTACCACGTCGTACAGGGCATTGTTGGTGTCCGTGATGATCCGGTAGACGGCTGGTGATTCAATCAAGGCCCGGAGCATGGCCCCATGCAGGTTGTTGAAGGCAAAAAGCTCGATGCCTTCCTCTCTGAGCTGGTCGACCGTATCAGCCACGACCTTGCCCTGGCTGACGATGACCCGCTTGACTCCGGCCTGCTTGGCTGCCCGGCCCACTTCCAAATTGGCCTGGTCGTCAGTGAAGGTGGCCACGAAGATATCGGTGTCAAAGGCCCCGGCTGCTTCTAAAGTATCCAGCTTCCGGTCAGGCAAAAGCTTCAAATTCTTGACCTTGCTCTTGTAGGTGTCGTATTTTTCCTTCCGGCAGGTCAGAACCTGAACTGAATACCAGGAGTCGTGCAGGTCCTGGTAGACGGTCATGGTCACGGCATTGAGGCCGAAGATCACGACCTTTTCCTTGATCTTGTCTTCCGGCGTCAAGGCAAAAGTTGAGTTGAAGACGATCGGGCAGGCGATGCAGACGATGACCGCCGCCAAAATGAAGGCACTGGACTGAGTCGCCGTGATGGCGTTGAGCTTCCGGGCTACCTGCAAGGTCGGCAGAACGATCGTGATCGTCGTTGCCGTTAAGAAGCCCCCGGCAAAAGCGTTCCGCTTGTTAAAGGCCCGCATGTAGGTCAAAGTAACCGGCAGCTTGGCTAAGAAGAAGCAGATGACCAAAACCGGCAGCAGCATCAAGGCTTGCGGGTTGGCGAAGAGCAGCTTCAAGTTGAGGTTGACCCCGGTCCGGATGAAGAAGATCGGGATAAAGAAGCCGTAGCCGATGGAAGTCAGCTTGTCCTTGGTCGCCTGGGTTGGCTCCAGCAGCTTCATGACCACCCCGGCCAAAAAGGCCCCCAGGATGTTTTCCGCCCCAACCTGCTCTGCCACCGTCACCAGGGCAAAAATCAGGAAGAAGGCCAGGCGGACGTCCAACTGGGTTGTGGCCTTGGTCACCTTGGCAAACCACAGGTAAGGCCGCTTAAAGCGGCGCAGAAGAATAATCGCGGCCACAAACAAGAGGATGATCAGCCAGAGCTTGCGGGCATCCCCGCCGTTAACGGTGGAATAGATGGTCAAAAGCAGCAAGGGAATAACTTCCCCCATGACCGCCGTCAGCAAGATCGTCTGCCCGATCGGCCGGCCCAGGATTTCTTTTTCCTTTAAGGTAGCGATGACCACGCCTAAGGCCACGGTCATAAAGATGATCGAAGCCAGGGTCACGTCGTTAAAGAGACCCAGGGCCTTCATCCCCAAAGCCAGCAAAACTGAGGCCATCGCTACCCCGCCAAAGGCGAAGGCAGCCACGACCATGGGCTTGACCTGCTTGCCGCTCTCTGACTTCCTGGCTCGGGTGTGCTTTTTCGGGCTCAGCAAGTCAAAATCGATTTCCATCCCTGACAAAAACATCAAGACGATGACCCCCAGGTTGGACAAAAAAGTCAGCTGGGAAGTCTGGGTAATCAGGTTCAAACAGCTCTTGCCCATCAAGATCCCGACGATGATCTCGGCCACGGCGGTCGGCACCGTGGTCACCCGCAAGCGGGCCATGACGATCGGAATCACCAAGGCCAAGAAGACCGTTAAAAACAGTGATAGTCCTTCCATGCTAAAAAGTATCTCCTCACTAATTACAGTTTTTCTAATTATACAGTAAGCCCGCAAATTAGTAAGAAAAAACGGACCTGGGCCAGGCCCAAATCCGTTTCTTGTCTTCAATTAAAAGTTGCCAGCCTTGAGGTACAGGGCGGTCTGGCCGGAGAAGCCGACCATGTAGTAGTACTTGCCAGCCAGCTTGACCCGGCTGCCGTAAGTAGTAATCGTGCTGCCCTTCAGGCGCTTGGCTTCACTCCAGTTCCGGGTCCCCTTGACCGTGTAGACGTAAGCATTGTGCTTCAAAGGCCGGCTGGTCCCGTCGATATTGCCAGCCTTGACATACTTGCCATTAGCGTACTTGTAGTACTTGGCCTTGCCAATCGTTACAGCTGACCCGTAGACCTTGAGGTATTGCCCAGCCTTCAGCATGCTGTCTGGCAACTTTTTGCCAGCAGCGCTGTAACTGTAAGAATTCCGCATCAAGCGCTTGCTCGTTCTGACTTCCACTGGCTTAGGCTGGAAATTGACTGCCTTGACATACTTGGCCACGTTATTGCTGGTAAAGCCAGTCATGTAGTAGGCCTTGCCCTTGATCTTAACCTGGCTGCCGTAGGTCGTGACCTTGCTCCCCTTTAAGAGCTTAGCCGTGGACCATTCCCGGCTGCCGGAAATAGTGTAGGTCCAGGAATTGCCAGTCAAAGTCCGACTGGTCCCATCAATGTTGCCAGCCTTGACATACTTGCCATCAGCGTACTTGTAGTACTTGCTGCTTCCAATCGTTACAGCTGACCCGTAGACCTTGAGGTATTGCCCGGCCTTCAAAGCCTTGACTGCCAGCTTCTTGCCGGAGACATCATAGCTGTAGGCATTCCGCATCAAACGCAGCTTCTTGGTCGTTACCGGCTGGGTAGCTGGAGCTTGGCTGGAACTATTGCTGGAACTATCAGTGCTTGAACTGGTATTGCTGCCAGTATTGGTATTCCCAGTATTTGAACCAAAGCCAGTATTAGTGTTGCCAGTGTTGGTGCCGGTACTTGCTCCCTGCTTGTTGTAGAAGTAACTGATCAAGCTGTAGAAGTCACTCATGGAGTAGCCCCATTTAGCAAAGTAGCCGTCTGGGTCCCCGTGGTCAGTCCCGCCCAGGTAATGGGAGACTTCATTGTGGGACCAGATTGTCCCTGACCCATCCTGGCTGGCCCGGGAAGGAGTCAAATTGTAGCTGTGCAAAAGGCTGGCGATATAGTAGGCATCGTTAGCCACGCTTTGCACGAACTGGGACCGGGTCGAAACTTCGCAAAGCTCAACTTGAATGTAGCGGACGTTGGCAATTGGGCCAGCGCCCCAGACCCCATAGTCAGTTGACATCAGCTGGATGGTCTGGTTATTGTCGACCACGGCGTGAACATAGGTGTAGTCCGTCATCCAATTGTTGTTGAAATAGCGGCCTTCATCCCAGGCCGTGGCACCTGGGGTCGCCGTTTCGTGCACGACCACCCCTTCAGGCTTGCCAACCCCATTGCGGTAGCCAAAACGGCTGCCGTACTTGTTGCCATTAGCCACGCTGTTGAATTGGTTGTAAGTCAGCCCCGCGGCTTTAAGCAGGGTCTCCAGGGACTTGGTACCGCTGTAAGTCTTGGTCTTGGCTTCACTGTTGATTGAGGCCTCCGCGGCCTTCCCTTGGCTGAAAACAAACGTCAGGCCAAGGCTGGCCACGGCTGCTACCGTCAAAATTTTGTTAAATCTCATTCAGTTTCTTCCCTGTCTTTTTAAAAGTTGCCCTTCTTGACATACTGGTTAAGGCCAACGATGTAGTACTGCTTGTGCTTGATCTTCACGCTGCCGCCATAAACGGTGTGGCTGCTGCCCTTGAGCCACTTGCTCTTGCCAACCCGCTTGCCTTTGCTGTTGTAAAGGTAGGCATTGTGCTTGAGCTTGCGGGGGGAGCCGTCAAAGTTGCTGGCCTTGATAAACTGGTCAGCGCTGGCTGAGTTAACCCGGTAGTACTTGGCCCCATTGATCGTGACTGACCCGTAAGTCATCATGCTCTTGCCAGCTTTCACGCTCTTGGCGCTGCTCTTAGCCCCGGTACTGGTGTAAATTGCGGCTGAGTGCATCAAGATCTTCATCTGTCCGGAAACAGTCGCGTTGGTGTCCGCGCTTGGTGCTTGGGAGCTGCCAGTGTTTAAGTCTTCCCCATTGATCCAGCCCAAGCCCTTGAGGTACATCCGCTTTTTGCCATTGTAGTAAGTAAAGGTCTTGGTAACCGTCACGTCTTTGCCCGCCGTAACGTAAGACCGCTTCGGTGAAACCGCATGGTCAGTCGGGTAAAGGTAGGTCGCGCCAGACTTGGCCACCTTGACCGTATATACATCACTGCTGTAAACCGGATCATACTTGGTCAAGTTGTAGCTCGTGATATGGTTGATCAGCTTAGACGCGTAATTCTTGTCAGTCGCGTAGCCGGATGCCTTGATGGCCTTGGCGGCAGCTGAAGGACTTGAGGCATTTTCCAGCCAGGTCTTGCTGTAGCGCAAACCGCCGTAATTGTCCAAGGTCGTCCGCATCTTCAAGCCGTAGTCGTCAAAAGAATCCTGGCAGCTGATGTATTTTCTAAATGGCGCCACAATATAGTAGGTCTTGCCATTTCCGTCCTGTTCGGCCGTCTTGACGCTATAGGTTGCCCCGGTCCAGCCAGTAGCCTTCATCCCAAAGAAGTTGTTGGCCTGGGTAGACAGAGTTGAGGTACCCCAGCCAGATTCCAAGGCGGCCTGAGCCAGCATCAAAGAGGCGTAGACGCCGTACTTCTTGGACGTCTTCTGCGCCTGCAGGCTGACCTTGCTTAAAAAGTCATCGCTGGTAGCTGATGCCTCAACTGCCTGATTTGAGAGAAACATGTTGTTGGTCACTGGAACGGCGACGGAAGTCAGCATCGCTGCGGTAGCAAGTCCAGTCAAAAATCTTCTCTTCATTAATTTCCTCCTAATAATTCAATCGTAACCTCAATTTCCTCCTAATAATTCAATCGTAACCTCTATTGTATGTGCTCAGCGCTCTAGTTACAATCGAACTCGTATTCTGTAAAGTAAAAGTAACAATTTCCTTAAGCAATTACAATTTTTATAGAAAAAACTGCTTTTTCCCCCTTTCCAAGCTAAGAAAGAAAATACCAAAAGGCAGGGGCAAAGCTGCATAAAACATAAAAAGAAAAGAGGCGGCCAGGCCGCCTCTTGGGTATAAATTTCGCATCCGGCTAAAGCGGCCAGATCTGTCTAATGATTACTATCGTCAAACACACCCGTAACAGTACGTTCAATATAGTTTGCAGCCAGCGGCTCAGCATAGAGGACCTCCCCTTCCTTGACGAACACGCCCTCGCCGGCGATGGCGGCCGCGGCCTCCCGGACCACGTCCGCGCTCAAGCCCTTGACCGCGTATGGCAGGTTCAGGCTCTTCTTTTTGCTGGCACTGGACTTAAAGGTTAATTGCAATTCGGTAGTCGTAGTCATAATTTTTTCTCCTGTTTCTTACTCAAAAATTCTTTATCTGAAGTTTCCGCGTCAAAGAGTTAGTCCAAGGTCAAATTGTGCTTTTGGACCAGGGTCAAGGCAGCCAGTTCATCGCCTTGCAGCTTGCTGATGGCCTGGCCCACCTTGACCAGGCTTTCCGGGCTGGCACCCAGCTTGACGTTTTGCAGGCTGCGCTGCATCTGCCCCTTGTCATACTTTTCGGCCTTGAAGGTGTATTGAATGCTTTGGTCAGCTAAAGTGAAGTTCATTTTTTCTCTCCTGTTTCTGTAAAAAAATCAATCTTGCCGCGAAGCAACGGGCTTCGCTCCGGCCGGCCCCGGCGCCTTGGGCCTGCACTGATACTAACGTTTCAAGAAGCAAATGTCGGCCACTTTTTGTTAAGGAACAATTACAAGTTGGACTGGCTGCCTAAAGCAGATGGCTGATCTGATATAATTGGGGGAGATTAACGAGGAGGTTATTTATGAAAAAATCGACTATCTGGTCCATCGTTGTGGTGGCCGTACTTGCCTTGGGCGGGGCTGGCGCCTACTTCTACTCCAGCCAGCAAAAGCAGAGCCAGGAGCAGACAGCAAGTTCCAGCTACTCCAGCCACATGCAGGCCGGCAAAGAGGCCGTAAAAGCCAAGAAGTACAGCCAGGCCGCTGACGAATTTGACCAGGCCTACCAGGCTAAGGCAACTGCCCAATCCAAAAACTACCAGGCCCAGGCCGAAAACCTAGCCGACTCCGTGAAACTGGCCAAGACGACCGTCAAGTACGCCAGCGCCTTGAACCTGGCCCAAAAGGCCCAGGAGCAAAATGGCGGCTACAGTGTCATGACCAGCCAGGCCAAAAAGCTGGTTAAACAGCTCAAGGCCGTCAAGGACAACTACGACAGTGAAATCAAGCCGCTCTTAAACAAGGCAGCCAAGGCCATGGAAGACGGCGACTACGACAGCGCCGCTTCCACCTACAGCAACATCTTAGACCTGCCTTACATCAACGGGGCTTACTACGCCAAGGTCCGGTCTAATGTCAAGGACCTGCTCAAGGAAGCCAAGAGCAAGCAGGAAGACTCCAGCTCCAGTTCTGAAAGCTCCAGCTCATCCTCTTCAGACTCTTCCAGCAAGTCCAGCAGCAAGGAATCCAGTTCCAACTCATCTTCTGCCGCTTCCAGCTCAGCCAGCTCTTCCAGCAACCAGGCTGAAGGGTCCTGGACCAGCAACAATGACAAGGTCGGCGGCAGCACCGTGACCAGCCGGGACGTCCAGCAGATCCGCACCCATCTTGACAACCTGGGCGAAAGCACTGCAGGCTGGAGCCCGCAGGACCTGATCAACCTGTTCAACTACGCCTACCAGCAGGGCCACACCACCATCGACTCCATCACCAAGGATGACGTCGAGGGCTACCTAAAGTCGGGCAAATAAGAAATAAATCAGCGCCAGGCCTTGATTTATGGGGGCCTGGCGCTTGCTTTCTGGACTTAAAGCCGTTAAAATTACTATTGACTTTATAGACTTTTATTTAAAAAGGAGCTACAACTTTGGCAGAAGAAGAAAAGAAAATCCGCAGCAATGAAGACATGTTCAAGATCGTGATGCCTGAACCAGAGCGCGTAACCATGCCAGCACGCGAAGTTGCCGACCAGCCGGCTTACCTGGTCAACTTCGCCAACTTCTACGTTTCTTCTTTCGAACGCGACGACCTGGAAATCATCAGTGAATTTGACGAAGACCACAACATGGTCAACATCAACCACTACCTCCTGCTCAACCAGCCATTCTCCCGCAAGAACCTGGTCAAGCATGTGCTGATCGACCACGCCCACAATTTCCAAGCCATCCTCGACAAGATGACCGCAGAAACCGGCGTTGACCCGGAAGCGATGACTACTTACGAAGACTGGAGCAACTGGTACGAAGGCGTTCGCGCGAAGATTGAAAGCAGTTTGTCCTAAAGGGCTTGAAACTTTACTCCAAATATAAGAAAATTACAGTAAAGAGAATGTCTCTTGGCATTCTCTTTTTTACCTGTTAAATCTAAACAAAAGCTTTACAGTTGTTTTTGTGTATCACAAACTTTTTAGTTTGAGGAGTATATAAGTGCTATGGAAGTAGAAAATAAACTCAATCGCATGACGGCCTCCGGCCTCTTGATCGCGATTGGGATTGTCTACGGCGACATCGGGACCAGTCCCCTGTATGTCATGAAATCCGTAATCGACGGCAACGGCGGGCTCAATACGGTCAGCCGGGACTTGATCATCGGAACCATTTCCGCGATCCTGTGGACCGTTACCTTGCTCACGACGGTGCAGAACGTGATTATCGCCTTGAGGGCAACCAACCACGGCGAAGGTGGTATCCTCGCCCTTTACACCTTGATCAGACATAAGGCTGCCTGGCTGGTCTGGCCAGCCCTGATCGGCGGAGCCGCTATCCTGGCCGACGGGACTCTGACCCCGGCCGTGACGGTTACCTCTGCCATTGAAGGGCTGAAGGGGCTGGAATTCGGCAAGGGCAACGTCCCGATCAGCAACCAGACCACGGTCCTGGTCATTACTATCATTATTTTGCTAGTGCTTTTCTCCATCCAGCGGATGGGGACCAGAATCATCGGAAAGGCTTTCGGTCCAGTCATGCTTGTCTGGTTCGCCTTCCTGGGCGTCATGGGCTTGATCAACATCGGAGGCAACTGGTGGATCCTGCAGGCCTTGAACCCTTACTACGCGATCAAAGTGCTCTTTAGTCCTTACAACAAGGCGGGCTTAGCGATCTTAGGGTCCATCTTCCTGGCCACCACGGGGGCTGAAGCCCTTTACGCCGACGTCGGCCACGTCGGCAAGGGGAACATCCTCGGCTCCTGGCCATTTGTTTTCGTCTGCCTCTCCCTGAACTACTTAGGACAAGGGGTTTGGATCTTAAACAACACCAACCTGCACTCAGCCACTGAAATCAACCCCTTCTACGCCATGATTCCGGAAAACATCCGGCTGGCGTCAATCGTTCTGGCTACCCTGGCAGCGATCATCGCTTCCCAGGCCTTGATCTCGGGTTCCTTCACCCTGGTGGCTGAATCCATCAACCTGAAGTTCCTGCCGCGGATGAATATCCTCTACCCATCTGATGAAAGAGGGCAGATCTACATCCCGGCCGTTAACAAAATGCTGGGCATTACCACCATCGCCCTGGTTCTCTTCTTCAGAACCTCAGCCCACATGGAAGCAGCCTACGGTCTGTCCATCACCATTACCATGCTGATGACCACCATCCTGCGCTATGAATGGATGTTGCTCAAGCAGGGCCACAACCCGGCCAACCTACTCTTCGTGATCTTCTTCGGTACTATCAACATCCTCTTCATGGGGTCCAGTCTGAGCAAGTTCGCCCACGGCGGTTACGTATCACTGTTCATCACCCTCTTGATCATTTCCGTCATGGTCGTTTGGTACTTCGGCAACAAGGTCCGGGACCAAAACGAAGCCGGCAATGCCTATGTCCGCTTGGATGAATACACGGACATGCTGACCAACCTCAGCCACGACGACAACTACCCGACCTACGCTGACAACCTGGTTTACATGGCCAACGTCAAGTACAACAAGTTCATCAAGCGGGAAGTCCTCTACTCAATCCTGGACAAGCGGCCTAAGCGGGCCCGGGCTTACTGGTTCGTCACGGTCAACGTGACCAACGAGCCGTTTACCGCTGAATACGCGGTAAACACTTTTGGCACCAAGAACGTGATCAACATCCAGCTCTACCTTGGTTTCAAGAAGCAGACTAGCGTCAACGTCTACGTGCGCCAGATCGTCCACGACTTGATCAAGGACAACACGATCGAGCCCCAGCCGCAGGAATACACGACTACTCCTGGCCGGGACGTCGGCGACTTCAAGTTCGTCATCGTCAACGACGTCATCTCACCTTCGACCACCCTGTCTTCTTACAAGAAGTGGCTGGTCAAGGCCCGCGTCCAGCTGCAGAACCTGTCACCTAACCCGGCTCAATGGTTCGGCCTGGAATTCGCGGACACGGTCATCGAACGCGTGCCTTTGATCCTTGGTAAGCAAGAGCCTGCAAGAATCAAGCGGGTTGCTCCGGTTGACTACGGCAAGACACCTTGCTAGACAAGAAGCAAAAGGACAAAAAGAAGTAATTAGCAAATAAAGAAACGGCAAGCGATTGAATGCTTGCCGTTTTTGCTCTTAGAAAGTCTTAAATACTCTAAAAAATTACAAACTTTTTTTCATTGAAGCAAAGCAGATTGATCACAGCTTTTTTACAAAGGGCCGTTATTATATAACCATAGTCAGAAGCAAGAAATTGCTTCTCCTATAGGAATTA
>NZ_AZCR01000012.1:13590-13830 GCF_001433875.1 Lactobacillus delbrueckii subsp. delbrueckii DSM 20074 = JCM 1012 | reverse complement strand
ATCAACCAAAACTCTGTATAACTACGTTGACTGGGGCCTAATGGATATCAAGAACGGTGATCTTCCAGAGAAGGTCAAGCGCAATACTAAGACTCGTCGCGATGAACGTAGTCCTAGAATCTAAGCCGTAAGGACTTTGGTCACTGGTAATGCGATCTGGTTCTTGGACACAAGACTAAGGACGATGATGTGTTGCTTACTCTGTGCGAACGAAAGACGCGTCAGTTCTTCATGATCAAG
>NZ_AZCR01000012.1:0-13519 GCF_001433875.1 Lactobacillus delbrueckii subsp. delbrueckii DSM 20074 = JCM 1012 | reverse complement strand
TGGTGCAACTCTCTTCCTCGGAAGATCTTAAACTACAAGACTCCAGAAGAGTACTTTGACACCGAACTTGACCGCATTTACAGGCGTAGATAGTCAAAATCTACCAGATGTTATGGTAAGTGTTCAATTTATTCTTGCAATTGGCGAATGGATTTTTTGTGCTCTAATCCAGTGAAAACGATTTTTCTTACTGGATCGGAACAGTGTTCAGTTTAATTTTACAATCGGCGACCCGTACAACTAGAAATAACTTGCCTAAGTAATCTTTGGCTAACAAAATATATCTATGACGAAAACACAACTCGCCGCAGTATACTCAAGTATAACATCTTTTACTTGTATTGTGCACTATCAATAATGTAAGGACGATTGTAAACAAAAATGCTGGATGGTTGCATCCAGCATTTTTAACTGTTTTAAATTACCGAACTGTCTTTGTCTTAAGACCCATGGCCTTTCTGATCAAGTCACTGATTCTCTGCCGTTCCGTCGTAGACAATTGCTGGTAGGACACGCCATCTTGCATAAAGCCAGTGCCGTGGGTGTAGTCAGTTACGACATTCTTCGTGGCTGGCAGGTATGAAGATGCCATCGAAGTCAAGTCGCTGAAGGTCAAGTCAGTTTGAACCTGCTTGGACAATGATGAAATAAAGCTAGTGTTCAGCAGCGTCTGGGCTGATTCGGCCTTCTTGACCAGGGCCTGCAGCACTTGCCGCTGCCGCTTTTGCCGGCCGTAGTCACCTTCTGGATCATCATACCGCATCCGGCTGTAAGCCAGAGCCTTAGCCCCGTCCATGTGGGTCTTCTGGCCCTTGGTGAAGGTGTAGCCTTCGTAGCTGAAGCTCAGAACCGGCGCGATGTCAACCCCACCAACCTTGTCGACGATAGTCTTAAGTCCGCCCATGTTAACCAACACGTAAGCATTGATCGGGATGTTGAAGTACTTCTTCAGCACCTTAGCAAGTTCACCAGCATTACCGTATGCGTAAGCCGCGTTCAACTTAGACGGTGAGTGTTCCGGATAATCCGGCAGGTTGACTTGAATGTCACGTTCGAAGCTGACCAGGGTGGTCTTCTTGGTCTTTGGGTTCAAGACCGCGACCATGATGGAGTCGGTCCGGCCTTTGTATGTTCTGCCCAAAGCCCCGGTGTCAGTCCCCATCAAGAGGACTGCCATCGGCTTCTTGTTACTGATGACGTCGTTCTTGCTCCCGTTTTCCGCGCTGCTGATCCCGCCTGAACGGTAAGCAGTATTAACCGCGTTCTTAACTGAACTGTATTCATACCAGGCAAATCCAGCCAGGCCAACCACGAATACCCCAACGACAATCCAGAAGATCCGCCAAAACTTATTGCGTTTCTTCCGCTTCTCAGTTCTTGTATTTAACTTTTTCTCATTCACAGCTTTTCACCATATGTCCAATCTTTAGAATAGATGCAATAGTTTCATTATATATAAAAACTCCGGGTCTGCACCAGACAAATCCGCTTTCCTCTGTTTTTTTAAAAAAACTTAGACAAATGCCTGGCTAACACTTCAATTTTAGCAGATCTCCCCGCCATTTAAAATCTATTGATTGAAAGCCGCATACAAAAAGAGGAGTCAAGGCTCGCCTTTAACTCCTCTGCAACTTTTTATGATTAGTAGCCGGTACCAGTGTTTTGACCGTACATATTTTGGCTGCTGTCCTGCGTGCCATAGCCGGAATTATAAGTGGAATTAGAATTAGACCCGTAATTGGAATTATAGTTGGAACCAGTATTAGTATCAGAGCCAGGAGCAGTCGTTGAACCGCTAGCATTGCTGCCAGGGGTATTTCCGGCAGAGCTGCTTGCGCTTGGACTGGTTGAGCTGCTAGTAGAAGTATCGATTGAGTCCGTACTTATCTTTTTAGTCTTAAGACCCAAGGCTTTTCTGATCAAGTTACTGATTCTCTGCCGCTCAGAAACAGAAATCTTCTGGTAGGAAACCCCGTTTTGCATATAGCCAGTACCGTGGGTGTAATCAGTTTTCAAGTTCTTTGTAGCTGCCAGATAATTTTTAGCCAAAGAGGTCAAATCAGCAAAGGTTAAGTCAGTCTGCACCTGCTTGGACAGGGAGGAAATAAAGCTGGAATTGAGCAGAGTCGTCGCGCTTTCCGCCTTCTTCAAAAGAGCCGAAAGAACTTGCCGTTGCCGCTTTTGCCGGCCATAGTCACCTTGCGGGTCGTCATAGCGCATACGTGAATATGCCAAAGCCTTGGCTCCGTTCATGTGGGTCGTTTTGCCCTTGGTAAAGGTGTAGCCTTCATAGCTGAAAGACATCACCGGAGCAATATCGATCCCGCCGACCTTGTTGACGATGGTCTTAAGGTCACCCATGTTAATCAAGACGTAGGCATTGATTGGAACATTGTAGTACTTCTTCAAGACCTTAGCCAATTCCTTGGCATTGCCGTAAGCATAGGCCGCGTTCAACTTGGAAGGCGACTTGTCCGGGTAGTCAGGCAAGTTGACCTGCTGGTCTCTTTCGAAGCTGACCAGAGTCGTCTTCTTGGTCTTTGGGTTCAAGACCGCGACCATGATCGAGTCGGTCCGGCCCTTGTAAGTTCTCCCCAAAGCCCCAGTGTCCGTCCCCATCAAAAGGATTGCGATCGGCTTGGAGCTGCTGAGGACGGAATTCTTGCTTCCGTTTTCTGCACTGCTAATGCCGCCAGACTTGTAAGCTGAATCTGCCCCATTCTTAACCGTATGATATTCATAGTAGGCAAAGCCGCCAATCCCAAGCAACAAGACAGCAAGGATGCTCCAGAAGACGCGCTTGGCTTTACCACGCTTCTTCCGCTTGCCAACTCTGGTGTTTATATTGTTGTCATTTTTCAAAGTCTTCACCAAGTATCCTATTCTTTTGAGATAAAAGTCATTATCTACATTATAGTTAAACTAGAATCAGATAGGCGCCAGCTGACAGATTTTTATCTTTTTTGAAGAGTATTTTCACATCTTGGTCAAAGAAAAAAATCCCGCTGACGCGGGATTTTTCTGCTTACTTGATTTTAGAAGTTTGCGGACTTGATGTACTTGCCGCTGGCTACTGCGTAGAATTTCTTGCCTTGGAAGATCACAACAGAGCCGTAAGTGTACTTCGTGCTGCCCTTCTTTTGCACGCCCTTAAGTGCCTTTACCTTCTTGCCCTTCTTGACATAGATGTAGGCATTCTTCTTAAGAGTACGCTTCTTGCCGACAGTAATGTTGCCAACCTTGATGTACTTACCATTGCTGAGCTTGTAGTAGACCTTGCCCTTGATGATCCGGATGCCGACAGACTTGGTGTACAGGCCCTTCTTGTAACTCTTAGCCTTAGTCTTCTTGCCCTTAGCTGAGTAAAGAGCGGCGTTGTGCTTCAGACGGATGTAAGTACCAACCGTTTGGTAGCTGATCTTGGCGCCTGAGCGCTTGTCAAACATGTACCACTTGCCATTGATCTTTTGCAGGCCGTACAGCATTTGGCCAGTCTTAGGGCTGTAGTAGACAGTCTTCTTTTGGCTGGCAATGTAATGGAAGCCAGTTTGCATTACGCCAGTCTTCTTGTCGAACATGTACCACTTGCCGTTGATCTTGATTTGGCCGACAACTCTTGCGCCTGAACCTGGAGCAAAGTAGTAAGTCTTGCCATTGATCTTTTGCAGACCATACAGCATGTGGCCAGTTGCTGGGTCGTAGTAAACCGTCTTGTTTTGGCCAGCCAGGTATTGGAAACCAGTTTGCATCTTAATTGAGCCGTCATCGGTTGAATCGTTGTACAGGTACCAGTAGCCGTCCTTGTTAACTTGGAAGCTGTAACTGTCAGTTGACCGTTTGGCTTCCTTTAAGGATGCAGCTGCCAGTTCAGGCTTAGGACTATTTTCGTTCCAGTCCCAAACGCCTTGGTCAGTAGTTGAGTTGGCCAAGACAGTCGTCTTGTCACCATCGACCAAAACCAGGAAGCTTGGCCCAAGAGTTGAATTAAGCCCCTTGCCGGCAATTTCACCCCGATTACCCATGTAGGAGTTAATCAAAACAACGTGGTTAACGAAGTAGTCCTTGTCGTAAGTTACGCCGTTAACCGTAATCTTGTCGCTCTTCAAGTTGGCAGGGTTGATATTGACTACGTAATATGAGTAGGTAGCAGTACGCCAAGTTGATGGTACAGACGCGCCAAGTACCAGACCGTCACCGTTCAGAGGAATGTAGTCGCCGTCTACCTTGTCAGAAACAAAGCCCAGCATGGTAACGTTGTCCCCAACCGCGATGTTAGTCTGAACAGCAAAGTCAGTGTCACTGGCATGGTTGACCCGGCCATCAACGAAGAGGTAGTACTTACCATTCAACTTGATTAAGTCTGGCCGTTCGATTTCGTCACCGGACAGAACAGTCTTAACAAGCGGCTTGTACAGAACTTGCTTGCCATTTTCGTCAGTAGGTACCTTAGGATTCTTAGGGTCACTCATGTCAAGCTTGAGCAAACCGATAGCACTGTTGCTTACTGCTGCTCTGGTGTTCATGTCGGTGCTGTTGAGCAACTTGAACAATTCACTTACGTTGTAAGCCGCGTTGCCGCCGTATCTGCTCCAGTCATACAAGTTATCAGCACCTTCTGGGTCGTCACCGAGATCACCAGTAGCAGTTTCAAAGGCCAGGTAGTAAGTACCGTCACTGTCCTTGAAGACGTGGGCGTCACGCATTTGCGGGTTGTTGGCCCCACGGTTTTCGCTGTTCTTCCACTGTTCATAGTTTTGGTAAACAGTACCATCACCGATAAAGAGAATGTGGTCGTTTTCAGTGTTCTTAATGTAAACACCGTCAGCGTTCTCGCCAATGTTGACCGTGATAGTGGCAATTCTTTGGTTGTTGCTTTCTTGGGCTAGAACGTTAGCATAGAACAATTGGATTGAGCCGTCAGCGTTAAGCATAGCTGAACCGGACCATTGGCCAGTTTTCGGGTCATTGTTGTAGCCAAAGATTGAACCGGCAACCTTCCAGTTAGCAAAGTTGTTGTCACCATACTTGTTGTAAAGCAGGTACAAGTGGCTGTCGCTCTTGTGCGGGATACCCATCATGGCCACAGCCAGCTGGTAGCCGTTCCAGTTTTGCACGTAGCCAGTTTCTGGGTCTTGGACTGGCCAGGAGTCCCAGATGTCCATGGTTGCTTCTTCACCGGTTTCCGCGTCCTTGACCTTGTCCAAACCAGGCATGTTGACGATCTTTTATCCCTTGAAGAGCGGAATTTGGGAGCTGCTGTCGCGTTCAACGATCTTCTTGGTAATTGAGTCGTAGTCCTTCAAAGTATACTGGTTGTCTTCAGTCTTGTTCAGAACCATCTTGTTCAAAGCAGTGATCTGTGTGTCAGTCAGCTTGTCCAGGTCCAAGGTGCTTCCTTCTCTCAAAGCAGCAGCCACGATCTTCTTACCAGTGTCATTCAGTTTGGCGTAGTTGTCCTTGGCAGCTTGCGTGGTCAAATAGTTGTTGATAACTGAACCTTCGCCAATGTTTTCGTTTGAAACATCTTCACTGACGTTTTGCTTCCCAAGTTCTGAAGTTTCACCACTGGAGGTATTGCCAGTATATGAGCCTGGGTGAGTCTGGGTGTTGTCGCTGGCTGAACCCGGGTTGTCGGTCGTGTTACCAGTACTCTTAGTATCAGTCTTAGTGCCGGTGTTGGTACCAGTTGAACCTGGGTTGGTTGGATCCGGAGTACCAGTGGTCGTGCCAGTAGTAGCTTGGTTGGTGTTGCCAGTTGCAGTGTTGGCAGTCCTGTTATTTGCGGTATTGGTGTTGTTAGTGCCGGCTGCGGTATTGTTATTAGTTGCAATCGTGGTATCAGCCTTAACAGTTTGTGCCTTACCCGCGCCAGCAAGCAAACCAATGGTCATTGCCGAGAGCATTAAGTAATCTTTGCCGAACAGGCCGCGTTTCTTTTCTTCCTTTTTCATAACCTTAAGTTTTTCCTCCAAAAGATAATCACGCATTTTGCTCAGCCAGCTAACAAGCACACTAAGCAATATCTTTGTTCTACAACATTTCTTTCACATTTTTTGTAGCATTTGTATCTACTTATCTATTTAAAGGGCAAACCGCTTTAAAAACCCACTAATTCTCCAAGCTCACTTAAGAAAATAAAGCAATATTTTCCGTAATATATTCTCCGCCATTTTCCGCCTATTCCTTCTTTATGTAATCATGTTAGAATGTCAAAGTTGTTTGTTCTAACACTAAAGTGATTTTGTAAAGAAGAGGAATTTCCGTGAAGAAAGCAATGCAAAAATTAACGGCCCTCCTGCTGGCCTCAACCAGCTTCCTCGTGGCCAGCCCCGCCAAGGCCAGCAGCCTGGCTGACCGCAACTACCAGGGGCAAAAAGTTATCACCGTCAACCAGGACCGGCCAACTTTTTCCAAAAAGGCCCTGTCGACTAAAAAGGGGGCCTGGCAGAGCTACCACAAGCTGGACTCTTTAAACCGGGCCGGGGAGCCGATGCCCTGCTGAACAAGCGGCTCATGCCGGCCAAGGCCAGAGAGCCCCTTTACTGGAACCCAACCGCCTGGCACAACAAGAAGATCGCCGGCGGCTGGCTCTACAACCGCAGCCACCTGATCGGCTACCAGCTGACCGGGCAAAACAATAACCCCAAGAACCTGATCACCGGGACCCGGCAATTAAACGACCCGGGCATGCTCAAGTACGAAAACTAGGTGGCCAGCTACATCAAATCCTCCAGCCGGCACTACATCCGCTACCGGGTCAAGCCAATCTTCCGCGGCCGGGAGCTCCTGGCCCGCGGGGTTGAGATGGAGGCCCAGTCCACTGGCTCTAACGCTGTCCGCTTTCACGTCTACATCTTCAATGTCCAGGACGGCGTCAAGCTCAACTATTCAAACGGTACCAGCGTGGTTACCGGCGCGGCGAAAAAGTCTGCCAAAAAGACAGTAGTTAAAAAGGCCGCTGCTAAAAAATCCACATCTTCTAAAAAGAAGATCAAGACTTCTACCACCGGCCGGATCGTCGGCTACCGCCGGTCCAAGATCTACCACGTTCCAGGCCAGGCCGGCTACCACATGAATTCAGCCAACGCGGTCTACTTCCGCACCGAAACTGAAGCCAAAAGAGCCGGCTACCGCCGGGCACTGCGCTAAAGCATATTTCTTGTATTTTTGCAAGGGCCTGTGTAGTATTGGCAGTAGGAAAAGGCAAGAGAGATGGACCTACCTTTTCCTGTAAAGATTTTATATCATGCTCTTTTCTTATTGCATTTTTACACACATACTCTTTTATCTTATTTGTACAGTTTTGGTTCAATATGTTGGCATATCGGGCGACTCATTTCAAACACTTCTAACATCTTTCGCATTTTTACCGATTCCTTTCTATTCATAAAATGCATCGAAGCCATATGCCATCCCCCCTTTCACATCAAAAAGGAGTCCCAACCGCGGGTTGGGGCTCCTTTTTTGCTCTATTCTGCTTTCTTCTTGCTGGACTGCTTTTCAATCTTCTTAGTCGTCTTCTTGCTCATTTTCTTCTTTTCCGTCTTCGTCTTCTTCACCAGCAACGGGCTCTCTTCCAGCTTATTCAAACTGATCTGCAGAAGCAGCTTCTTGAAGTAGGCCTGGCTGCCGATTTTTTCTATTTGCCCCCGGTTCCCCTTGAACCAGTAAACGCCACTAGCGTCTGCAAAGAGGCAGACCATATCAGAACCCGTGTAAGCGCCGGTCAAACTTCCTTCCGTCTTGCCAATCGCCACTTTTTTCCGGTAAAAATAGCGCGGCTTGGCCCCGTCAACCGGGAAATAGCTAGGCAAGCTGTTTAAAGTAATCCGGCTGTTAGCCGCTACCGCCAAAACCAGCAGGTCATCACTGCCTGCCCGGTCTGGCTGTCGATCTTCAGCTGGAGCTTGCCGCTCTTTTCTTCTGTCTCCCAGACGTTTAATCCCGCGGCCGCGCTGGCTGCCAGCAGGTCTTGGTTGGCCTGCTTAAGTGCCTGGTTTTCCTTGGCCAGCCGGGAATTTTTCTTCTTTAAACTGGAATTGTCGCTCGCCAATTTGTCCAGGCGCTTTTTGATGCTGGAAGCTTCCTGGCTCTTGGTCCGGCTGGCCTGGTAGAGCTGGCCGGCCAGCTGTCTGTTTCTCTGGGTCTGCTTGGCAGCTTGCGCGCTCAGCCAGACGCTGGCTCCCATGGCGGCAAAGCCCACCACCAGAGCCAAGACCGTCAGCCAGGTCAGCCAATTCTTCTCCTTCATCATCTTATCCCCCTTACATTTTTAACATCACTCTTTCATTATACTACTTCCTTTGAAAAGGCTTCCGCCCCCTGGATAAAAGAAAAAGGCGGGAACTTCCCGCCTTATTGAGCATCGCGCTCTGCAATATCGCAGCGCATCAGCTTCTCAATGATGTCAATATATTCCCGCGGCACCTGCTGGCCCAGATAGGTCAAATGGATATCGCGGTCGGTCAAGTCGACCACCATGCGGTCTTCCTGCCCTTCCTGCTCCAGCATTTCTACCGGCAGCCCGGCCAGAATGCTGTTCCTAGACACGCCAAAAATATTCGCTATCTTCTCAACAGCCTTCATCCGCGGTACCTTGCGGCCAACCTCCCAATTAGAGACGGTCTGCTTGCTTACTCCCAAGGCCAGGGCCAGCTCCTGCTGACTCATCCCCCGCCGCCGGCGCAGGTCTCGCAAATACTTGCCAATCATGTTCTTTTCCATCCAAAGTCACCACCTATTATAAGCATAACATAAGTTGTAATAAAATGAAATGTTTATGAGAGTTTTTTTATTTTTTTAGAAAAGAACAGAAAAGATAAAAAGAAGCCTGCTTCCGCAGACTTCTTAATTAACTTTATTACTTGGTCATTTCTGACTTCTTTTCCCGCAGCATCAAGGCGTCAACGGTTTCCCGGGCATCAGCACCGCGGTTGACCACGGCGTCAACGGCGAAGACGATTGGCATTTCCACGTCATACTTGTCAGCCAGTTCCAAGGCAGCTGGAATGGCGTTGATCCCTTCAACGACCATGCCGACTTCCTTCTTGGCTTCTTCAGCGCTCTTGCCCTTGCCGATCAAGTAACCAGCATTGTTATTCCGGCTTTCCTTGCTGGTGGCGGTGACAATCAAGTCCCCCATGCCGGCCAGGCCGTCAAAGGAGTCTTCCTTGCCGCCCATCTTAAGGCCCAGGCGCTTGATTTCCGCCATCCCGCGGATGATCAAGGCAGCCCGCATGTTGTCCCCGTAGCCCAGGCCTGAGCAGATCCCGCTGGCCAAAGCAATTACGTTCTTCAAGGCCCCGCAGAGCTCAACGCCCAAGCGGTCAGAGTTGGTGTAAACCCGCATGTTCTTGTTCATGAAGACATCCTGTACCTTTTCAGCCACAGCTTGGTCTTCACAGGCGGAAACGATGGTGGTTGGCAGGTCCTTGGCCACTTCTTCAGCGTGAGTCGGGCCAGACATGGCAACGTAGTGGACATTGCCATGCTTGCCGTCCTTGTTCAATTCGTCAGCGATGACTTCAGTCAAAGTTAAGAGGGTGTCTGGTTCGATCCCCTTAGCCACGTCAACGATGATCTGCCCGTCTGGAATAAAGGCAGCGGCAGTCTTGGCAGTTGAGCGGACGAAGACTGATGGTACGGCGAACAGGATGATGTTCTTGTCTTGGCAGGCTTCCGCAATTTCCTTAGTGAATTTAATTTTGTCAGGAATAACCATACCTGGCAGGTTCTTCTGGCGACGAGTTCTTGAAAGTTCGTCGACTTCTTGCGGCAGGGCTGACCAGACGGTCACTTCATGACCAGAGTTGCTGAGCATCCGGGCCAGTGCCATGCCCCAAGTACCTGCTCCCAAAACACCGATTTTTGCCATATTATTACCTCACTTAGTTTGTTGATTCCTATTCGCGGCGGCAAAACGGCCGCCACTGATCTAACCTATTATAGCACTCAGCCGGCAACTTTCTCTTTAACCCCAGCCTAATTATTAAGAAATTAGCCTTTGCCCGCGCAAAAAAGACGTTTCCCAATTGAAACGTCCGTTAGAGAATAGCCATATTAAAAAGTGTAAACAAAAAACAGCTATGCTTTTATCTCCAAGTGAAAAACTAAAGAGTTTATTAAAAGCAACCGCTTACTCTTCTCCACCGTGGCCAAGGACCTTTTAGAAGAAAACGAAGCGGCCAGCAACCTGCAGCTGGCGCCTAAAGGGAAAGTCACTGAAATCCATCCTTTAAAAGGAAACGAAGCAGGCAAGATCAACCTTTTGACCGACCCGGTCCGCGGCCCTCTTTGCCGCTACGGGATTGCCCACCAAATCACCGTGACCCAGGGACCGATTCCCCTAAAGCAAGGGGGAAAAGGTGTGATTATGCGGACGCCGATTTTTATCAAGAGAAAGGGCAAGAAACAATTCTGGGGCTTTGCCATCGTAGTGATGAAGATCCCCCAGACCTTCTCCTCAACCGCAGCTAATCTTAAATCAGCCGGCTACAGCTACGAATTAGAAAAGCAAGTTTCACCCTTAAATACAAGCTACAAGCAAGTCATGCAAAAGGGCAGCCTCCACGAGCCAATCACCTACAGCTTCACGACTGCTGACAACAGCAAATGGCTCTTGAAGCTGGCTCCGGCCAAGGGCTGGCTCTACAACAAGTGGAACTGGTTCATGGGCTATATCGTGATCATCGACTTCGCCATCGCCGGCCTCATGCTCTGGGTGATCAACCGGCGGATCAGCGGACGGATTCTGGAAAGAGAAGCCACCCTGGACCCCTTGACTCAGGCCTACAACCGGCAGGGCTTCGACTGGAAGCTGGCGAGCCTGTCAGCCAAGAAGCAGCCGGAGACCACGGTAATCATGCTGGACATCGACGACTTCAAATCGATCAACGATGTCTTTGGCCACCAGACCGGGGACGCGGTTTTAGTCCAGCTGACTAAGAACTTGAAGCAGTGTTTCGGGCCAAACGCTATCATCGGCAGAAACGGCGGGGACGAATTCGTCGTGGCTCTTCCCGGCAAGATGAGCGACAACCGGCCTGCTATCAAAAGCCTATCCGTTTTAAAGCAGGAAGCGGAAAGCAACGGAGAAGCAATTCCTTTCTACGTTTCCATCGGCTACAGCGAGTTCCCGGGCCAGGCCAAGGACTATGAAGAGGCCTTGAAGTTCGCCGACGCGGCCTTGTATGAGGTGAAAATTGCCGGCAAGAACAATTTTGCCAGCTACAAGTCCAGCATGTCAGAGAAGAAGCACCACAACCGGCTGGGCCTGGGTTTAAGGGCCCTGGCGGTGGGCGGACCCGACTCCCCTTTTGGTCATGCAGATGGATACTAAAGAAGCCATCTCCGTTAACAAGAGCCTGCTGGAGCTGTTTGGCTGCGAATTGTCGTCAGAATTCTACGACTATTACGGCCAGTCCCTGCTCAACCTGATTTCCCCGGGCGACCAGGCCAGGGTCAAGGAGGAGTTTACGGACTTTGTTGAGTCAGCGGTTGATGAAGAACGCTTTAGGGGCGACTGCCAGATTTTGACGGCAGATGCCCGGACCTTTAATTAACGGAGGCAGAAAAAATGGCTGAAGAAGAAAAGAAGTTGAACATCCCTAACCTACAGATTCTGGGCCTGGATGACAGCCCTCTTTTTCAAGGTGCGGGCAGCTAAGGCAAAAGCGTGACCTATCCTAAGAAGTTTTCCAACCACCCTGGCTTTAAGCGGGTCTTTCAGCCAGGCAAGTTGACTTTCGGCTTGATGGCCCCTTTTAAGGGCTACCCAGACAGCCAGATTCCGGATGTCAGTAACCTTTTTGACTGCGCCAAGGCGGCAGAAGCTGCCGGCTTTGACGCCTTGTGGATCAGAGGTGTGCCTTTTTATGACCCATACTTTGGGGACGTAGGCCAGGGCCTGGACCCGATCGCGACCCTGGGCGCCTTGGCCATGACCACAGACAAGATTGTTTTGGGATCTGCCGGCTTCATTTTACCTGAGCGGAACCCGATCCACGTGGCCCAGGCAGCCGTGTCAATCGATCGGCTCAGCAACCACCACTTCCTGCTGGGCCTGGTCAGCGGGGACCGGAAGAATGAGTTTAAGGCTTTTGGCCGGGACTGGAATGAGCGCAGCGAGATCTTCAGAGAAGGCTGGGACTTAACCAAGAAGTCTCTGACACATCCCAACCACCTGCACTTCAGCGGCAACTACTACAGCAAGCTGACCGGGTCTTTGAGTGTCGTGCCTCAGTTTGAAGAGGGCTACTCAATGCCTCTGGTGGCGATCGGCCGCTGCCGGCAAGAGCTCTCCTGGCTAACGAGCCGGACGCCTGGATCTGGCATGAGATCGGCTAAGATGAGACGGCGCCGGCGGTTAAGAAGCTAAATGACTTGAATGAGGACGGCAACTGGCATCCCTTCGGCTACCAAAACTTCGTTGAGCTGTTGGATGACCCGGACGCCCCATACGAGCTCTTCAACAAGATCTACCTGCGCGGGGGCGCCAAGAGCATGGCCCAGTTCTGGCGCAAGCAGCGCGAGGAAGGCTTAAACCACGTGATTATCAACTTCAAGCCAACTAAACGGCCAATTACGGACTGCTTGGCTGACATGGAAAAGTACGTTTTCCCAGAAGTAAATAAAGACTAAAAAAAGGCTCTGCCATCGTGCTTGATGATAGAGCCTTTATTTTTGCTCAAATTAATTACTTAGCTGAGCTAGTTGAAGATGCTGAAGTTGACTTTGCGCTAGCCTTCTTAGTTGACTTCTTAGCAGTCTTAGCTGCCTTCTTGGTGTTTTTAGCAGCCTCCTTAGTTAACTTCTTGGTAGTCTTAGATGCCTTCTTGGTGTCCTTAGCAGCCTTCTTAGTTGACTTCTTAGTAGTCTTAGCTACCTTCTTAGTGTTCTTGGTTGCCTTCTTTGCAGCCTTCTTAGTTGACTTCTTGGTTGCCTTCTTAGCTACCTTCTTGGTTGCCTTCTTTGCAGCCTTCTTAGTGCTCTTCTTAGCTGACTTCTTGCTTGATGATGAAGCTGCTGAAGAGCTGCTCTTTGAAGCTTCTGATGAGCTTGAAGCCTTTGATGATTCTGGTGAGCTAGTCTTCTTTGATGAAGTTGCTGAGCTTACTGAGCTGGTCTTCTTTGATAAAGATTCAGCAGCAGTCTTGTTGCTCTTAACTTCAGTCTTGTTTTCAGTTGCGGCCAGAACTGGGCTTACGCCAGTAGCCAACAGAGCAACAGCAACAGTAGCTTTACCAAGGTTCTTCATTAAACGGTTGTTCTTCATAATACGGTTCCTTTTCCTATATCGGTATCAAAACAATTCTTTTTACTTGCTCTTAATTATACTCAATTATTGAAAGATGTTAAGCCAAAAAATGAAGGAAATTATAATTAAACTTTTATCCTCACTGAAGGCAAAATTATCCAACTTATTTTCAAGTTAAAAGAGTCGCCGATTGTAAAATTAAACTGAACACTGTTCCGATCCAGTAAGAAAAATCGTTTTCACTGGATCAGAGCACAAAAAATC
>NZ_AZCR01000119.1 GCF_001433875.1 Lactobacillus delbrueckii subsp. delbrueckii DSM 20074 = JCM 1012 | reverse complement strand
TGTCGTTATTAACATTGTAAGGGACAACCCTTCTTTTTTGTTGCCTATTTTCTATTTACACAAGAATTTATACTGAACCAGAATTTTCATAGTTACCCTTCCTTGATCAGTTGGCGAATTGTTTGCATACTTACATCGCAAGATGCCAGTTCGTCAGCAACCCGCTTGAGTTCCTTACTGATACGTTCAGGATTCTTGATGTCTTGCTTGTACTTCATTTCGTGTTCAAGACTGGCCCAAGTATCCATGGCAATTGTCCGCAGCTGGATTTCAACGTAGTAGGTGCCAGGCTTGTTGCCATGGACGTCTTCAAAGGGAGTGACTACTTCTATGATCAAGTGGTATGACCGGTAGCCGTTTGGCTTAGCATCGGTAATGTAGTCTTTTTCATTAATGATCTTGAAGTTGTCCTGCTTCTTCAACAAGTCAATGCAAGTGTAGATATCGTCAATAAAGTTGCAGACGATTCTGAGGCCAATCGCATCCCGGTTTTCAATCAATGCAGACTCTGGCGTCAGCGGTAAACCTTTTCTTTCGCACTTTTGCGTCATGCTTTCTTCGCCTTTGACGCGACCTTTCAGGTACTCGTATAGCTTTTGCCCGTGTTTTGCACTATACTCCTGACCGATGCCTTGGATTTGCTGCAAAACAGAATCCAGGATCTGTGGAAGATAATCGGCGTACTTACCGTAAATGCTCATGTTTGTTCCTCACTCCTTCTCTATTACCTCTCTACTCTACCAAAGATCCTTGAAATTTGCTTGTGCTTTTAACTGAAACTTATGGATAAAAAACATGGCCCAAATTCAGTATTGGGACCATGTTGTCTGCCTTAGCGGCTAATTTTTATTTTTCGCCGATTGTAAAATTAAACTGAACACTGTTCCGATCCAGTAAGAAAAATCGTTTTCACTGGATCAGAGCACAAAA
>NZ_AZCR01000118.1 GCF_001433875.1 Lactobacillus delbrueckii subsp. delbrueckii DSM 20074 = JCM 1012 | reverse complement strand
TTGGTGGGAAACTGCCTGCGAGGATAGGAAGTTGCCGCGCGAGACAAGAGTCAGACGGAAGTCTGGCTCTTTTTGTTTTCTATAGTAAAATAGGTAAGAGTCTAGAGAATAAGAAAGATATAAAGACATGGACAGAATCGACAGAGAAAACAATCTGATCAGAATTATCGCTTTCGATGATCCCAGACTAAAGCTGTTTACTGATTACAATGAAGCTCAGCTCTTTCATTACTATGAGCCAGAAGCCGGTATTTTCATCGCTGAAAGTCCGAAAGTAATCGAGCGGGCAATTAGGGCCGGCTATGAGCCAATCGCCATGCTGGTGGAGGAAAAGGCCTTAGAACGTGATTTAGCGGACTTTGACCGGGAGCTGGCTGCTAACCACGATCACTTGCTTGATTTTCCGATCTTTGTCGCTCAGTCTGACCTTTTGCGCCAGCTGCCAGGCTATAATCTGCTTCGGGGCGCCATTTGTGCCTTTCGAAGAAAAAAGCGGCCAAGTCTGCGTGAATTTGCGGCTGCCTTGCCCAAGCATGCCAGAGTCGGGGTCTTAGAGAGCGTCGTCAATCCAACCAATGTTGGCGCTATTTTCCGCTCAGCCGCGGCCTTAGGCATGGACGGGGTCTTGATTACAACCGACTCCAGTGATCCCTTATACCGGAGAAGCGGCCGGGTCAGCATGGGGACGGTTTTCCAGGTGCCTTGGACTTATCTGGATCAAAAACTTTGGCGGGAAAAAGGCGTGGCCAGCCTGCAGGAATTGGGCTTTAAGACCGCGGCCATGGCTTTAAGGGACAACACGGTTGACATCGACGACCCGGTCTTAAAAGAAGCAGACCGTCTGGCTGTCATTTTAGGTTCTGAAGGACCAGGCCTGTTGCCGCAAACGATCGCGGAGAGCGACTATACGATCAAGATACCGATGGCTGAAGGAGTGGACTCCTTGAATGTTGCCGCCGCTAGCTCTTTAGCCTTTTGGGAAGTCAAAAAAGGACTGGATTAAGTCCGGTCCTTGATGTGACCCCCAAAATTGGGACAATTTAGTATTACGCCGTTAAGGTTGTTAAAACATGATTCCGATATTCAATCGGGG
>NZ_AZCR01000117.1 GCF_001433875.1 Lactobacillus delbrueckii subsp. delbrueckii DSM 20074 = JCM 1012 | reverse complement strand
AGCAAGTTTGATTTCTTTAGTGTATTTAGTCATGAAAATAACCCCCGAAATTAGTGTCCTAATTTCGGGGGTCATATCACACGCCGCACTTGATGGGTCTTTTGCCTTTGGAAGGGATCAAGATCATCAAGAAGGTTGCCGGCCAGCAGCAACTTTTGAGTGACAGCCAGATCTTGGCGGAAGTGTCTAGCAGCTTGTGCCTGGCGGCTGACCGGCGGGCGGTCAAGTCCCGCTGCGTTCTCTTGGTCGAAGGGCAGGAAGACGTCCGTTTTGTGACCAAGATCAACCAGTGGATGTATGAAGAAAAGCTGGTGGACGCGACTTTTGCTGAAAAAGGGCTCTTTATTTTACCGGTCGGGGGATGCGGCAGTCTGCTGGCCTGGCTGAATTTTGACCTTTTTTCTAAACTGAATGAACCTTGGTTCATCTTGATCAACTCAGACAAGGGGACGGATGAAGCTAAGCAGAGCCAGCGGCACTTGCACCGGATCAGGGCAAAGTATCCAGGGATGCAGGCACACATTCACGCGACTTTTAAGCGGGAGATTGAGAACTACATGGTCTTTAAAGAGGGCAAGAAGACACATGACTTTGCGCCATACGAAGACGTTAAGCAGCACATGTATGACTTGATGCAGCAACGCCACCAAAGCTGGAGCAAGGATAAGACGGCTTCCAAGTTGATGGAGCAGATGGATTTGGCTGATCTGCAGGACTACTATGAAAAAAGACGGGCGGAAGCACCGGGAATTAGTAGAATACTTCTTGCAGATTGACCATTTTATCGATGAAATATAAATCTTTATATTTATATAGAATTTAAAGAAAAGGTAAAACTTATAAGTTGCTTTTTTAAACTAACTTATAAGTTTTTTACGTTTTTTGAGGGAACAAGAAAACTTTTTAAGTGAATCCGGGTCGCATATTGCATGTTAGATAATAAATTATTAAAATTAGATAGATAATGAATGCCCTGTGAGTTTTTGGAGAAGGAGGATAAAAGTGCGAAAGTCAAAGCATGATTATAAATGGTTGATGGCCGGGGCAGCCGTCTTGGCTACTTTGGCCAGCCTGCCATTTGGCCAATCTGTTTCAGCCGCTAAGAAGAATGGCTGGCAGAATACCAAGGCTGGCCGGGTGT
>NZ_AZCR01000116.1 GCF_001433875.1 Lactobacillus delbrueckii subsp. delbrueckii DSM 20074 = JCM 1012 | reverse complement strand
GACCGCATTTACCGGCGTAGATAGTCAAAATCTACCAGATGTTATGGTAAGTGTTCAATTTATTCTTGCAATTGGCGAAGATTATTCTTTAGGAATTTGACTTCAAAGAAACCATCTATAATTTTTCGACACTGACTGTATACTTCGTAGCTTAGCCACATCCATGACCTGTTATCACTGTAATTACTTACAATGTCTTGATGAATTCTTGTTTCTGTATACTCAACCACTTCAAGCAATGATGCATTAGTGTTAAGGCTAGAAAAATTATTTTCTGGATACTCAGAACTTAAATCAATCCCCATGGGTATGAACAGAGTCTTCTTTGAAACACTACTCCCATTTTGATTAATACTTTCAGTAATTTTCTTAGTTAAAATCTCTTTGTAATCACTCATATTCTAACCTTGCTTCATATGCCTTCAGCTTCTTTAAAGCTTTCTCTTCAATCTGTCTTACTCTCTCACGTGTTATGCCAAACTTCTTCCCCACTGCTTCTAAAGTCATCGGCTCTTGGTTGTTAAAACCGAACCTCATCCGCAAAACCTCTTCTTCACGAGTTTTTAGTTCGGTGTGCAGCATTTTAGATATATCCTCTGCCTCATCGGCCTTTAAAGAAAGATCTTCTGGTGACTGCTCATCATCATCATGCATAAAATCATTTGAATAGCTTAGAAAATCTTCCAAAGACGTATCCCCATCTTCTTCAGACCCAATTTTCAGATTTATCGAAACCATATTTTGAAATACTGCACGATTTGTGCGTAAATCGTGCAAAGCACTTTTGGAAATTGACATTTGCTCAGCAATTTGATCATCCGTCAAGTTTTCTCTTTCCAATCTTGCCAACTTAGCCATCGACTCTTGAACATGAACAGGTAGCCTAACAGTATAGGCAGTATCTTTAACTGCACGATCAATATGTTGCTTTATCCACCAAACCGCATATGTAGAAAATTCATATCCTAAACTTGGATCAAACATATCTATAGCCTTGTCTAGACCAAAATACCCTTCAACAATCAGATCTTCCAAAGACATTGACCCAGTTGTATGAGTTTTATAATAATCGCCAATTGCAAGAATAAATTGAACACTTACCATAACATCTAGCAGATTTTGACTATCTACGCCGGTAAATGCGGTCA
>NZ_AZCR01000115.1:990-1260 GCF_001433875.1 Lactobacillus delbrueckii subsp. delbrueckii DSM 20074 = JCM 1012 | reverse complement strand
CCGGTTTGGGCTCTTTCCTGTTCGCTCGCCGCTACTTGGGAAATCGATATTTCTTTCTTTTCCTGCAGCTACTTAGATGTTTCAGTTCGCTGCGTGTTCCCTCCTTAAGCTATGTATTCACTTAAGGATAGCATGTCTGCACATGCTGGGTTCCCCCATTCGGAGACCTCCGGATCAAAGCCTACTTACGGCTCCCCGAAGACTTTCGCGGTTAGTCGCGTCCTTCATCGGCTTCCAGTGCCAAGGCATTCACCGTGCGCCCTTCTTCAC
>NZ_AZCR01000115.1:0-203 GCF_001433875.1 Lactobacillus delbrueckii subsp. delbrueckii DSM 20074 = JCM 1012 | reverse complement strand
CTACGTATTACCGCGGCTGCTGGCACGTAGTTAGCCGTGACTTTCTGGTTGATTACCGTCAAATAAAGACCAGTTACTGCCCCTATCCTTCTTCACCAACAACAGAGCTTTACGATCCGAAAACCTTCTTCACTCACGCGGCGTTGCTCCATCAGACTTGCGTCCATTGTGGAAGATTCCCTACTGCTGCCTCCCGTAGGAGT
>NZ_AZCR01000114.1 GCF_001433875.1 Lactobacillus delbrueckii subsp. delbrueckii DSM 20074 = JCM 1012 | reverse complement strand
AAATACTGTATTTTTAGCACATCTTTGCTTGCATTGATGTGCTTTTCTATGTTATAATTTGAGTATGATATCATACTCAACAAAGGAGGCCATCATGTACTACAACTGCCTGGTTAATATTCCTAAGAACACTGGTAAAATTTCCAGAAATAAACGGGGTAAGACTACCTACATCGAATACACTTATGCTAGAGAGTACCTTCCCGAGAAGAAATACAACGTTGCTAGAAGAACGACCATTGGGAAAGCTGACCCAGATCATCCTGGAATGATGTTTCCTAACCCCAACTTCGAAAAGTTCTTCCCAGATATCGAGATTCCCGCCGAAGGAACGGCGGCTGAGCCAGTCAGCGAATCCAGAAGCAGCTGTATCCGCATTGGTGCCTTCTCTGTAGTCAGACGAATTATTGAAGACTACAAGCTGGCTGAACATTTGAAGCGTTGGGATGACCGGGGAAAAGGGCTGCTTCTTGATCTCGCCGCGTATTCAGTTATCGCAGAAAGCAACGTGGCTCAGCACTTCCCGGATTATGCCTACAACCACCCATTGATGACGCCACAGAACAAGATTTACAGCGACTCTACAATCTCGCGCTTCATTCGCGAGATCGATGATAATGACAGGGTCGACTTCTTGAACAGCTGGAACGCCACCCACGACAAGAACGAGAAAATCTACGTTTCCTATGACTCCACCAACAAGAACTGCAAGGCTGGAGATATTGAGATGGCGGAATACGGTCACCCTAAGAATGACGTTGGCACGCCAATCATCAACTACTCGATTGCTTACGACATGACCAATGAGAAGCCCCTGCTTTACGAGAGCTACCCGGGCAGTATCGTGGATGTCTCGCAGCTGAAATACATGCTGGAGAAGATTCGCGGCTACGGCTATAAGAAGATAGGTTTCATCCTTGATCGTGGATACTTCAGTAAGGCTAACATCCAATTCATGGACTCGTGCGACTATGATTTCGTGATGATGGTTAAAGGCAGGGCCTCCTTTGTACACGGCTTGATCATGGAGCACATGGGTGAATTCGAATCAAAGAGAGCCTGCTCCATCAAGGCTTACCGGACTTATGGCATAACGGTTAAAGCCAAGCTGTACGCGGATGACGACACTGACCGCTATTTCCACATCTACTACAAGGCCAAGAAGCAGGCTAGCGAGCGTGCTAGACTGGAAGCTGATTTGGACAGAATGGAAGCCGAGATGGACAAGATAAAAGGCAGAGAATACAAGCTTCCAAAGCGATACGAGCATTATTTCAAGCTCACCTACCACAAAGACAAGTTCTATGGCTACGAGGAACGGGAAGATGTCATCGAACGAGAGCTGCAGCTGTGCGGCTATTTCGCGATCGTGACCTCCGAAAAGATGACGGCCTCTGAAGCCTTGAATCTTTACAAGAG
>NZ_AZCR01000113.1:860-1427 GCF_001433875.1 Lactobacillus delbrueckii subsp. delbrueckii DSM 20074 = JCM 1012 | reverse complement strand
GACCGCATTTACCGGCGTAGATAGTCAAAATCTACCAGATGTTATGGTAAGTGTTCAATTTATTCTTGCAATTGGCGAAGAAATAAAAATACTTGTTATTAAAAAATCGAAACTTTTAAATTTTTTACCTAACTATTTCTAATTTTCCCGGTTAAAAAGTGCTGCCAGGCAAAAGAAATTGAGGTATTAACAATGAAAAAGTGTTCATTCTTAGTATCATGACTAAACTTTATTGCTAATCCTGTAAAAAATCAAGTGGTAAACTCGGAAAAATGATCGATTTAGAATAAATTTACTTAAACTTCCCACTTACAAAAGTGGGCTCGTACCTTGAAAATTCAATAGTTTAGCCAATAAAAAAGCACAAGGCCTTTGTTCGCTTGATATAATTAAGTCAACCACAACATCATCAGTATCAAACGAAAGGCTTGTGCTATGTCTAGTTTACCATTATTCGATACTAAGAACGAACCTAAAATTGCCAGTTCTGTTGAAAAGTTCTTCAAGGACTACAAAGTTATGGAGCTTCTCCGCAGATGTGGGCTCCGCAAGTCCAAAGGAATCCCG
>NZ_AZCR01000113.1:0-804 GCF_001433875.1 Lactobacillus delbrueckii subsp. delbrueckii DSM 20074 = JCM 1012 | reverse complement strand
ATACATCTTCAGTAATGTGTTTCGAGACAGAAGCATGTACATGCAACAGAAGTCTGGCAAGTGTACTGCTGGCTTCTCCAAGAACACCTACTATCGATTCATGCAGAACCCACATATCAACTTTCGCCTCACTATTCTGCTAGCTGAGAGGATCGTCAATGGGTACCTGAAAGACCTGACTTCTGACCAACGTGCCGATTGCTTCATCTTTGACGATTCGCTCTACTCCAGAACTGGATACAAGAAGACTGAGCGGGCTGCCAAAGTATTCGACCACGTTTCGATGACCTACAAGAAGGGCTTTCGGAATGATGACCATGGGTTGGGCTGATGGATCCTCCTTCGTTCCAATCGCTTCATCACTCTTATCCTCAAAGAACGATCAGAATGTCATCGGGACGACTAAGAAGATCGACAAGCGCACAATTGCGGCCAAGAGGCGGATTATGGCCCGATCAAAGGGGACCGATGTAGTTATCCAGCTGCTCGATCAAGCCTTGAAAGCAGGGCTCACTGCCAAGTACGTCATGTTTGACACTTGGTTCTCCAATCCTCATCAGATTGTCCAAATCAGTCAACGTGGTTTGAACGTAATCGCCATGGTGAAGAAAAGCTCCAAGATCACATACGAGTTCGAAGGAAAGCGGATGAACGTCAAGCAGATCTTCAACTCATGCAAGAAGCGTCGAGGTCGTTCAAGATATCTCCTGTCCGTCCCTGTATAAGGTTGGAGATCCTGCCAAAGATGGTGCCCAGATTGATGCCAGAATAGTCTGCGTAAGAAATCGCTCCAACCGCAAAGAC
>NZ_AZCR01000112.1 GCF_001433875.1 Lactobacillus delbrueckii subsp. delbrueckii DSM 20074 = JCM 1012 | reverse complement strand
AGGCCTTGTGCTTTTTTATTGGCTAAACTATTGAATTTTCAAGGTACAAGCCCACTTTTGTAAGTGGGAAGTTTAAGTTAGAATATGAATGATCCATTTTAACCTCTCTAGAAATGTTTGTGGTAATTCATATTCTACCAGATGGTTGAAATGAATTTTTTGTGCTCTAATCCAGTGAAAGCGATTTTTCTTACTGGATCGGAACAGTGTTCAGTTTAATTTTACAATCGGCCTTACGTTTTAATTATAGGATTTTTCCGCAAAAATGACCACCGGAATCAACCGATGGTCATTTATGAGTGGTCAAGCTTACTTAACGGCATCCTTCAGGGCCTTGCCTGGCTTGAAGGCTGGAACCTTGCTTGCAGGGATTTCGATTTCAGCGCCAGTTTGCGGGTTGCGGCCCTTCCGAGCAGCGCGTTCACGAACTTCAAAAGTTCCAAAGCCGATCAATTGTACCTTTTCGCCCTTAGCAAGTGCTTCTTCGATTGATGCAAACAAAGCGTCAACGATTTGAGCAGATTCTTTCTTGCTGAATTCAGTCTTTTCACTTACAACTGAGACAAGTTCAGTCTTGTTCATCTTGTTTCCTCATCTTTCTATTAAAAGGCTCAGCAATATGCCGAAGCTTAGTCATATGCTTAATTATAGCAAAACTTTGCCGCTGCAACAGCCTTTCTGTGAAATAGATGAGGGAAAATACTATAATTATAATTATAAAAGCGTTTTAGCAGAATCCACCTATTTCACTGGCACGCAGTGCTTGTCGTTGATCGCCTTGACTTTGTCCACCCGCCGGCGGTACTTTTCTTCCATCAAAGGATCCGTGTTCAGCCAGGTCTTGACGATTTCGCCGGCCATCATGTCCCCGATAATCTTGGCGCCTAAGCAAAGGACGTTGGAGTCGGTGTGCTGGCGGGCAAGCTTGGCACAGAAAGGATCTTGGCAGACCGCGGCGTAAATGCCGTTAATCTTGTTGGCGATCAATGCGCTGCCATAGCCAACCCCGTCAACGAAAATGCCCCGGTCACATTCGCCCTTGGCCACAGCCAGACTGGCTGGGTAGACAAAGTCTGACAGGTCGCAGGATTCTTCATTGCCGGTCCCGAAGTCAACGACTTCATAGCCTTCTTCTTCCAGGTAGGCCTTGATTTCGTTCTTCAAGCGGGTACCCGCGTGGTCGTTTGCCATTGCAATCTTCATGTTTATGCCTTCTTCTATTTCAATTTTTTAAAAAACGCCGATTGTAAAATCAAACTGAGCACTGCTCCGATCCAGTAAGAAAAATCGCTTTTACTGGATTAGAGCACAAAAAATCCATTTCAACCATCTGGTAGAATATGAATTACCACAAACATTTCTAGAGAGGTTAAAATGGATCATTCATATTATAACACTAAACCACACCAAAAGGGCAAGCACTTTACGCTAAACGACCGGACTACAATCCAGGAGCTGCACTCTAAGGGCTACTCTAATCATGCTATAGCCAGAGAACTTAATTGCTCACCAAGCACGGTCGGATATGAGCTCAAAAGAGGCACAGTATCCGTGTATCGGTATAAAGCTGTCGAAGGGCAAAGC
>NZ_AZCR01000111.1:1237-1605 GCF_001433875.1 Lactobacillus delbrueckii subsp. delbrueckii DSM 20074 = JCM 1012 | reverse complement strand
GCGAATCTGCTGTTATCTGATTTGACGCCTTTTTCTTTTACGAACGTCAAGTCTTCCTTGGCAATGACCGCCGGATGCTCTGTCGCGATCATTCTGTTTATCGCATGGTTGATAAAGCTTCTGACAGTTTCTTGCGCTGACCGGTAGCTCTTGTCATACGACTTTCTGCCGATATTGTTCTGCTCCAGATTCTTGAGCTTGCCAAGCAGTTTTATTTTCTTCCTCAAAGCAGTCTTAGACAAAGGTTAGTTTGCCTTCTCCAGTCGCTCAAGCTGCTGATTGAGTTGCCAGCGCAAACTCATATATGGCTGGCGATTTGTGTTTCGTTTCGCTTGCCGTATTTGTCAACGATGGCATTGGCAAGCTCA
>NZ_AZCR01000111.1:736-1202 GCF_001433875.1 Lactobacillus delbrueckii subsp. delbrueckii DSM 20074 = JCM 1012 | reverse complement strand
AGCTTCTATTTCAGTTAAAGCTTCAGTGTATTCTTCTGGCAGCTCAATTGGCTTGTGAAGAAGAACGGCTTGCCATGCGCTCTTAAATTTCAAAATAAAGAACAGAAGGTGGCGCTGATCAGCAGAAAGATTTTCATTTCCTTGAATCAGCTTCTTCAAACGGTTAGCCAGATTCGACCACATGCTCTTTGTGTTGGTACATGCCTCACGGAGAGCACCAACCCAGTGCTTGGTCTGAAAGTTGTAGACTGTTTCTAGCTTGCCTTTCGAACCTTTAACCGGCTTGTCCCACTTGCGAACTTGGTTGCGCAGAGCCTGCCAGTTATTAACCGCTAGCATCGACTTGATGCCGCAGTAGCGGTTCAAAAAGAAATGCCGGCACCTGCCGTATCTTTCAAAAAAGTCGGACATTCTGGCAAATTCTTCATCGCTTAACTTTTTGGAGTAGACTCTAACTGTCTTGGGT
>NZ_AZCR01000111.1:0-640 GCF_001433875.1 Lactobacillus delbrueckii subsp. delbrueckii DSM 20074 = JCM 1012 | reverse complement strand
TTTCTTATAGTTGAGACCAGATCCAACGTCTTGAATGATCTTAAACTGATAGCCATTGACTTCGCAATATCTGGACACTACATCCTTCTGCCTTTGGAGATCTTCTTTTTGATGGCCAGAAGAAACCCGGCAATAGCCGATGGTCAGCAGCTTCTTAGGCTTAGCTACTTTCATATTGCCTTGCAGAAGCTCATCTAGCATTTCTTTAGTGTAGCGACGTTGATTGGAGGCAGTTCTAAGCGGCGTAATCAGTCCTTCAGCTTCCCAATTGCGGAGAGTTGACTTGGCAACGTTAAGATACTCAGCTGCTTTTGATATGGACATGTATTCGCTCATCGTTTCTTCCTTCCAATCTTTTGATACCGGTATTATATCAAGAATTGGTAAGAAAAATTACTATTTAGTACTGGATGAAATTAATGCTTTTTAACAGTCACAACCTTTCAGCGCTGTAGAAAATGCCTTAAGTAGATGGGCCATAAGCAACTAACAGCAGGTAAGAGAGGGGATTACAGGCGATTATTAGTAAACAGATAAATAGAGAGTAAAGATTTTAAAGACGCCAATTGCAAGAATAAATTGAACACTTACCATAACATCTAGCAGATTTTGACTATCTACGCCGGTAAATGCGGTCAAG
>NZ_AZCR01000110.1 GCF_001433875.1 Lactobacillus delbrueckii subsp. delbrueckii DSM 20074 = JCM 1012 | reverse complement strand
GCAGTCAAAGGCGTTAGGACCGGTTGCCCCGTAAACGTAACGCTTGCCGACTTGCTTCTTGGCCAGGGAGACGACCTTGTTCCGCTTGGTCGTCACGCTTGCTGCCTGGGCCTGGTGGCTGTTTGCCTGAACGGCGATTGGCACAACCAGGGCCAGGGCTAAGGTCAATTTTACTAAGATCTGCTTAAACTGCTTCATTACGTTGTAACTCTCTTTCTCTTTTCTCGATGCTTATATCATAGCCGATGAGTGTTACAGGAAACTTACAGACCGTTTGCAGTTTCTTTAATAAGCCTTTGCATTTTTTAACATCCTGCAATTTTTCCGTAAAAAAAGGCCCTGGCAAGGGGCCAGAACCTTAATTTATTAAGCCCGCAGCTTCTCAGATGCGGAAGTGGAGCTTTCCGGTGCAGCCACGACTTCATTGCGGGCATCAACTGCCCCCTCAGTGGCCATGTTATGGAAATTGTTAAATGACAAGGAGATCATGTCTTCCAAGGCTGGTTCAGTAAAGGATCCCATGTGCGGAGTCAAGAGCACCCGCGGGTAAAGGTCCATCAAGGACTGGACTTCCTGGTCCGGCACGTCGCTTTCACAGTCAAACTTGTGGCCCATGATCTTCTTTTCGTTGGAAACCACATCAGCGCCGTAGCCAGACAGGTGGTTACTGGAGACAGCAGCGGCGATGGCTGCTTCATCAGCCAGTTCGCCCCGGGCCGTGTTGACCAAGACTGCCCCTTCCTTCATCTTAGCGATGAATTCAGCGTTCATCAGCTTGTCGTTCTTGCCTGGGAAGTATGGCATGTGAACAGAAACGATGTCACAAGTTGCCAGCAGTTCGTCTTCACTTACAAAAGTGCAGTATTGCTTGGCTAAGTCAGATGGGAATGGGTCATAGGTATAAACTTCGGCGCCCAGAGCCTGCCACATCTTGCCTTCAACTGCCCCGATCTTGCCGGCCCCGTAGATGCCGACCTTCAAACGGTTGAATTCCGTAGCGAAGTAGTCCGGATGCATCCCAAAGTCCTGTTCATGGACATGATGGGCAGCTTCACCAACGTGTCTTGACAAAGTCAGGCCCAGGGTAAAGGCCAGGTTGGCTACTGCGTATGGGGAGTAGTTTGGCACCCGGGCAACGGAGATGCCCAAGTCCTTAGCGGCTTCCAGGTCGAAGCGGTCCACGCCGACTGACCGGGTGAAGACCCAGGAGATCCCGTAGTTCTTAAACTGTTCCAGGTTGGTCCGGTCACAGAGGCAGTTGCCCCGGACCAGGACGGCGTCGCAGTCTTCTGCTTGTACTACATTTTCCCGGTTCAAGTATTCAGGAATGAGCTTCAAGTCGTAGTCATACTTGTTCAGTTTTTCAAAATAACTTCTTTCAAGCGGCCTAACGCCGTAACACGCAATTCTCATCTTGAATACCTTCTTTTCTAGGACTTTACTTTATTTTTTCAATAATTTCCCCTATTTTATTTAATCCCCCTTCTCATTTACAACCCTTTCCTTCAACTTCTTAACTATTTAATTTTCTCCCGCCTTTCCAGGCCAGGTAAGGGCTGACATACTTTGCTTTCCGTAAATCCTTCCCTTAAAAGTCCAGCTTTTGCTTTTAATCTACAGGCCAAAAAGGCAAAGAAAAAACGCCCCTGAGGCGAGTGCCTCAAGGACGCTGATTTGATCATTTTGAAGTTTGCTAATTAGATAATCCGCTTGGCAGTTGATGGCCAGAAGTAGGAGCTCAGGTATTGCTTACGGACACCCTGGCTTGGCGTAGCGGCGTGCACGTATTGGCCGCCCCCAACGTAGATACCCACGTGGTATGGGGAAAACTTGGAACCCCAGAAGAGGAGGTCACCCTTCTTCAAGCTGGCAGTTGAAACCTTAACAGTCTTGCCTTGGTAAACTTGGCTGTAAGTAGTCCGGCTGATGTACTTGCCGATGGCGTGGCTGTAGACGTATGAAGTCAAG
>NZ_AZCR01000011.1:32196-36770 GCF_001433875.1 Lactobacillus delbrueckii subsp. delbrueckii DSM 20074 = JCM 1012 | reverse complement strand
TAGCAAGTTTGATTTCTTTAGTGTATTTAGTCATGAAAATAACCCCCGAAATTAGTGTCCTAATTTCGGGGGTCATATCATCGTCTTGACAAAAAATGTCCTTTTTGCTTAATGGGGAACTATACAAGCTGCTTGAGCCAGCTGGCCAGCATAATAATCAAGGGCACGCTGACCACAGACATTAAAGTCGACAGGCACAGACAAGCCAATTTTTTCTTAAATAAGGAAGAAGTTGAAAAAAGGGAGGAGAAAATGGTTGAAAAGCATGGAGGCAAAAGGCCAAACCTGGTATACTGATTTAGTCATAATTGCAGTAGAAAATTTGAAAATTTAAGAAACAGAGGAAAATCTATTGATCACAGTAACAGATTTAAGTTTGCAAATCGGCAGTCGCACCCTTTACAGTGACGTCAACCTTAAGTTCACGCCGGGCAACTGCTACGGCATCATTGGAGCCAACGGGGCCGGCAAGTCGACTTTCTTAAAGCTGCTGGAAGGAAAAATGGAACCAACCACGGGCTCAATCAGCATGGGCCCTAACGAAAGAATGTCCAGCCTGAATCAGGACCACTTTGCCTTTGAAGATTTTTCCGTTATGGAAACTGTGATTCAAGGCCACCAAAAGCTCTACCAGGTCATGAAGGAGCGTGACGCCCTTTACGCCAAGGCCGACTTTAGTGAAGAAGACGGGGTCAAGGCGGCTGAACTGGAAACGGAATTTGCGGAACTGGACGGCTGGAATGCGGAAGCTGATGCTGCCCAGCTTCTCCAGTCCATGAGCATTCCGGAAGACATGCACCAAAAGCAGATGAGCGAGCTGGCGGAAAGCGACAAGGTTAAGGTCCTTTTGGCCCAGGCCCTTTTTGGCAACCCGGACATCCTTCTTTTGGACGAACCGACCAACGGTCTGGACGTGCACACCACGGCCTGGCTGGAAAACTTCCTGGCTGACTACGAAAACATCGTCCTGGTCGTTTCCCACGACCGTCACTTCCTGAACCAGGTCTGCACCCAGATGTGTGACGTTGACCGCGGGCAGATCAAGCTCTACGTCGGCAACTACGACTTCTGGTACGAATCAAGTAAGCTGGCTACGGAACTGGCCCGCCAGCAAAATGCCAAGAAGGAAGAACAGATCAAGCAGCTGCAGGAATTTATCGCCCGTTTCTCAGCCAACGCTTCCAAGTCCAAGCAGGCTACTTCTAGAAAGAAGCAGCTGGACAAGATCAGCTTGGACGACATCAAGCCATCCAGCCGCAAGTACCCGTACATCAAGTTTGAGGTGAACCGGGACCTAGGCAACGACTTGCTGAGAGTGGACAATGTGTCCTACAAGTCCGGCGACGAGCAGCTTTTGGACAATGTTTCCTTTATCATCCGGCCAGGTGACAAGGTTGCCTTCTTGTCCAGAAACACCCGGGCAACCACGGCCTTGATGGAAATCATCGCCGGCCGCCTGGAACCAGACTCCGGGACTGTTACCTGGGGGCAGACGACTTCCTTTAACTACATGTCCAGAGACCTTAACGCCAACTTCGACAATGACGAATTGACGATTTTGGATTGGCTGCGCCAATACGCTGACAAGGAACACGACGACAACACCTTCCTGCGGGGCTTCTTGGGCAGAATGCTTTTCAGCGGCGACGAGATCAACAAGCAGATCAAGGTCCTGTCCGGGGGTGAAAAGGTCCGCTGCCAGCTGTCCAGAATGATGCTGGAAGCAGCCAACGTGCTGGTCATGGACGATCCAACCAACCACTTGGACCTGGAATCCATCACCGCCTTGAACGAAGCCATGGAAAACTACCCTGGCTCAATTCTCTTTACTTCCCACGACCACGAGTTCATCCAGACCATTGCCAACCACATTATTGAAGTTGGTCCAAAGGGTGTGGTGGCCCGGGCCGACATCAGCTATGACGACTTCCTGGCCCACCCGACTGTTCAGGAACAAGTTGCAAAGATTTACTAAAAGCAGAAAAAGCCAAAGAAAAAGCTTATCCGCCCTGGATAAGCTTTTTTGCATCTGCCTTATGCTTCATCGTCAAGTACTGACCGGTGACCTTTTAAGGCAAAGACATAAACCAAAAGAGAAATGAAGGCCGCGAATGAGACGTAGCAGAAGAAGAGACTTTCATGGCCGATTGACCGCATGTATAAGGCGACGTATTCGGCTGGTATGTGGAAGACAATTACTACGGGGATGTCTTTGTGATCTTTGTCTTGCCGGATGACTTGTCCATGAAACGAAAAAAATAAAATGGTGAAGCTCGAGAATGAGTCTCACCATTTTTGGTATGTGTAATTTTTGGCCACTATTCATGAAAATCGATGGCAAAGCGGGCCAGAAGGACCAGCAAGAGTTGCAAGAGGTTCAGCCAGAGAAAGCCAGAGCCTAAAGCAACAGGGGCGACCATTTCGCCGGCTGTTAAAAGCAGGAGGGCAGCCAGGAAGAAGAAGATTCCCCGGTCGTCCAGCTTGTTTATCCGCAGGCCGATCCAGGCTTCGCAGATGAGCATGACAATGAAGACCAGGCCGGCGACAATTGA
This sequence comes from Lactobacillus delbrueckii subsp. delbrueckii DSM 20074 = JCM 1012, assembly GCF_001433875.1. Taxonomy (GTDB): domain Bacteria; phylum Bacillota; class Bacilli; order Lactobacillales; family Lactobacillaceae; genus Lactobacillus; species Lactobacillus delbrueckii. The sequence continues at coordinate 34,218 of NZ_AZCR01000011.1, read as the reverse complement.
AGGGATGAAAGAGGACTAGCCCATTAGTCTGGCAGAGTTGCAGACATCAAGCAAGCTGGCCAGGCCGGCCCAAAGAAGAAAGAGGCTGAGCAGAAAGCTGACAGCTTGCAAAATTTTGGTAATGACTTCCAAAAGAACACCTCGATTCCCAAAGAATATTTTTCCTTCAGTATAATGCGAAGAATTTTTTTGAGCAAACGCATAGATTTTGTTAAAATTTGTTATTTTCACTTAAGGACATCTTTGTCTTTGTGAAAAATAGGTAAAATCGGCCCAAACACAGACAAAACAGTGCTTGCTCTTTAGGATAGTCAAGAATAATCTCCAAGCAAAAAGCCCCAAGAATGAATCTTGGAGTTTTTTTGCGCCTAAGCTAGGCAATGTTTTTCAAAATATTAGTCCGGTAAAGAAGCAGGTTCATCACGACAATCCCGCTGGTTACCAGGAAGACGGCACTGTAGCCGAAGTGGGCGGAAACCGTTGAACCTAGCAGAGGGCCAAAAATATTGCCGACGTACATGGCACTTTGGTTCCAGCTGAAGACCCGGCTGGTCAGTTTCTTTGGACTGTGCTTGGCCAGCATGGTCTGGACCTGCGGGAAGAGGCAGGCGTCAGTAAAACCAACCAGGAAGCGGCAGACGCCAAGCTCAACCGTGTTGCGGACGAAAGCCGTCAAGAAGAAGAGGATGATCGACCCAATCAAGCCGCCTAAGATGATCTTGTGGGTCCCAATCCGGTCACCTAAGCCACCAAAGTAAGAAGCCGCGGCCACCGTGGCAATTCCTGGCAAAGCTGCGATCACCCCGCTGACGAGGACAACCTGCCCGGAATTGTGCATCAAGCTTCTAACATACAAGGAAACGATCGGGTTGATGGAGTTGTTGGCCGCTTGAATGATCAAGGTCGTCAGCAGCAGTCCCAGAATCAATTGCCCGCTCTTAAACTGCTTCATCGTGTCCTTAAAGCTGCCCCGCTGCTTGCTCTCAACTGGCACGAAGTCATCTTCATGGATAAAGAAGACAGACAAGATAAAGCAGGTGAAAAGCAGAGCCCCGGTAATAAAGAAGGTTACCCGATAGCTAAAAGCCTGCGATAAGGCCCCGCCGGCAAAGGGCCCCAGCAATTGCCCCCCGGTCTGGGCAGAAATCATGATCCCCAGCGCCTTGCCCGACTTGTTCTTCGGCGTTTCTGACGCGATAAGGGCGTTAGAGTTAGAGATGAAGCCGGCAAAAAACCCCTGCATCCCTCTAAGAAACAGCAGCTGCCAGACATTCTGGGCCAGGCCCATGCAGGTAAAGACGACCGCCATCCCTAAAGAGGCCCGCAGAATCATCGGCTTGCGCCCCTTCTTGTCAGCCAGCTTGCCCCAAATCGGGGAAACCAGGGCCGCCACCACGTAGACCGCTGAAAAGACGATCCCTGACCAAAAGCTCAGCTGCTGGTGGCTGAACTTGCCCAGGGTGTCAATGTACAAGGACAAAAAAGGGGTAATTTCCGAAAAGGCAATCCCCGCCAAAAAGACGCTGACCATCGAGACTTGCAGATTTCTTTTCCATACCGGCTGCTTTTGCAATGTGTGACCTTCCTTTTATTTCAGCTTCGCTAATAAATACTTTACATATCTTTTACCTTACTCTTGCAGGAAAAATAGTCAAGGAAAAAAGGCCCTCTAATAAGAAGAGAGCCTTTTCAAAAAAGAAAATCTTAAATTTTAGTTGTCGTTGTCAGCGATCCCGAAGATCCGCAAAAATTGCAGGAAGAGGTTGATGAAGTCCAGGTACAGCATCAAAGCCCCGTTAACGGCCAGGCCAAGTTCTGGCAGCTGGTCGCCGTAACTGGCGTAGATGGACTTCATCTTCTGGGCATCCCAGGCAGTCAAGATCGTGAAAATGATGACCCCGATGATGGAGAAGATGAAGCTGGCTGGCGTGCTCTTCAAGAACATGTTGACCAGGCTGGCCACGATCAAGCCCCAGATGGCGGCTGAAGCGTAAGCCCCGATGGTGTCCAGGTTCTTCTTAG
>NZ_AZCR01000011.1:2510-32170 GCF_001433875.1 Lactobacillus delbrueckii subsp. delbrueckii DSM 20074 = JCM 1012 | reverse complement strand
CACGCTGCCGTAAGCCGCCATCCCGATGAAGACGGCTGAAGCGGAGATGAAGGCCCCGCCGATTTGGGCACCCGTGTAGGCAAAAGCCAAAAGGGAGAATTCTAGCCCGTAGACAACCGCGATAGCCATCAACATGAAGAAGGCCGTTGTCGGCTTGCGAGTAGCCTTAAAGCTGATGCCCACGCTCAAAATCAGCGGCAATAGCAGCAAGACCCAGAGGAAGACCCGGTTGGTGAGTAGCGGCAGCAGGCTGCCAGAGAAGACCGTCAAGGTCAAGTAGGCAGTCAAGGCTGAGACCAGAACCGCCAGGCCCATGATGGAATACATTTTCGTTAAAAAGCCATTGAGCGCTGAGTCGTCAACGATGTGGCGGCGCTCTTGTTCAGGCGAAACGTTAAACATAATTTCTTTTGCTCTTTCTAAAAAACTAAAAAAACTGTGGACAGAATTTATTCCCAGATTGCCGTTTTATTCCGGTAATCAACGTGATATCCAGGGTTTAGATATAACAATAACATAGCCTCTAAAAAAAGCAAGCCGGACGGTTCTTCCGCTAAAAAAAACTAAAGAAAAAATCAAGAAAGTCCGGCTTGCAGGAAAAATATCGGAGTCAATAGATTGAAGAAAGCGGATAAAAGGTTCAAAATTAATAGCTAGAGGAGGTCAAAATATGTCAAAAGAATATGCTGATCGGCCAATCGGCGTTTTTGATTCCGGCCAGGGGGGCCTCACGGTCCTCAGCCGCCTGGTTGATCTGATGCCAAACGAAGACTATGTCTTCTATGGCGACTCAGCCAATGCCCCTTACGGGGTAAAGAGCAAGGAAGAAGTCTACCAGCTGGCCAAGTGGGTAGTTGATGAACTGATTGACAAACACCAGGTCAAGGCCGTCATGATTGCCTGCAACACGGCAACCAGCGCGGCGGCTGACCGCCTGCGCCGGGAATACTCCCTGCCGATCATCGGGATCGAACCGGCTGTCAAGCCGGCAGCTGAAGAAAATCCCGGCCGGCAGGTTGTTGCCATGGCCACTCCCTTGACCCTGGAGCAGGATAAGTTCAACCAGCTGGTTGCCGAATGTGCTGAGCCTGGTCAGGTGCTCAAAGTGCCAGCCCCGAAACTGGTCGAATTGATCGAAAAAGGGAAAACTGACAGCCCGGCCATTTACCAGTACCTGGAAGAATTGCTGGCCCCATATGTCGGCAAGGCGGCAGGAGTGGTCCTGGGCTGCACCCACTTTCCTTTTGCCAAGCAGGCCATCCAGGAGATCTTAGGCCCCCAGGCCAAGGTCTATGACGGAGCCATCGGGGCCGCTGCTGAAGTCAAGCGGCAACTTGCCAGCCGGGATGAACTGAATGCCAGCAGCCAGCCTGGCCAGATCCTGTTTGAAAACAGTGCCCCAGCCGGCGCCGATTTGAGCAAGCGCCTCTATGCCCTTTACCGGCAAAAGCAGTAGCTGGCAAAAGGCGTTTTTTCAGCTAGAATAATAGTAAGAAAGCAAACAATTAGCTTTAGATTATTAAAAGCAAACAATTAGCTTTAGATTATTAGAGGAAGATTTATGCAAAAGCCAGCAGAATGCACGACCATTTTAGTCGGCAAGGACGCCACCATTGATGGCTCCACGATGATTGCCCGCAGTGAAGACGGCGGCAGCACCATTATCCCTGAAGCCTTTATCGCGGTTAACCCGAAAGATCAGCCAAAGCACTACAAGGCAGTGATCAGCGGCCAGGAAATCGATGATGAAGACCTGCTGCCAAACCCGCTACGCTACACCAGCGCTCCAGACGCTTCCGGCAAGAACGGGATCTGGGCCGCTGCCGGGATCAACGACGCTACGGTAGCCATGACGGCCACGGAAACCATCACCACCAACAGCCGGATCCAAGGGATCGACCCCTTAGTTGAAGAAGGGGGCCTGGGCGAAGAAGACTTTGTCACTTTGACTTTGCCATACATCCATTCGGCCAGAGAAGGGGTCAAGCGCCTGGGCTACCTGGTGGAAAAGTACGGGACCTACGAAATGAACGGGTCAGCCTTTGCCGACCATGACGAAGTCTGGTACATCGAAACCATCGGCGGCCACCACTGGGCTGCCCGCAGGATTCCGGACGATGCCTATGTGGCAGCGCCAAACCGCTTGAATATCGACTTCTTTGACTTTAACGACGAAGAAAACTTCATGTGCTCAAGTGACTTGCTGGACATCATCAACGAATACCACTTGAATCCGGACTACCAAGGCTACAACCTCCGTCACATCTTTGGTTCATCCACCATCAAGGATGCTCACTACAACAATCCGCGGGCCTGGTACATCCACCGCTACTTCGACTCTGAATGGGAAGGCGAGCCAGGGGACCAGGACCAGCCTTTCATCACTTACGCCAAGAAGAAGATCAGCCCGGAAGACATCAAGTTCCTGGAAAGCTCCCACTACCAGGACACCAAGTACGATGTCTACAGCACGACCAACACTGAAGCGGAAAAGAAGCTCTTCCGCCCAATCGGGATCAACCGGAACTTCGAAACCCACATTCTACAAATCAGAAATGACGTTGAAGAAGGTATCGCCGGCGTGCAGTGGCTGGCCTTTGGCCCGAACACTTTTAACTGCTTCGTGCCTTTCTACACCAACGTTACGACTACTCCGGCCAGCTTCCAGACCGGTCCGGACTTTGATTTGACCAAGATCTTTTGGCTCAACAAGCTGAACGCCCAGCTCGGCGACACCAACTACAAGGTTTACAGCGCTTTGGAGCAGGCTTTTGAAGAAAAGACCATGGCTAAATTGCGCCAGATCGAAAACGAAACTGACCGGGCTGTTAAGGGCTTGACTGGCCGCGACTTGCAAAAGAAGCTGGAAGAAGCCAACCAGAAGATGGCTGACTTGACTTACAAGCAGACCGTAGCCTTGACCGGGGAAATGGTCAAGGACGGCCACAGCTTGATGAAGCTGAAGTACGACCTGCTGGATTAATTGGAGATTATTGATGAAAAAAGCCGCTGAAATTCAAATGCTGAAGGACTTTTCAAATGCCAACGCCACTTCCGGCTTTGAAAATGAATTCGTTGACCTTTTTACCAAGACGGTCAAGGACTACGCCGACCTTGAAGTCGACGGGATGCTGAACGTCTACGCTTCCAAGAAGCAGAACACTGGCAAGCGGCCGGTGATCCAGTTGGACGCCCACTCAGACGCCGTGGGCTTCTTGACCCAGGCTATCCGGCCAAACGGTTTGATCAAGTTCGTGACCCTGGGCGGCTGGAACAATGTGGTTCTGCCGGCCCTCAAGGTCAAGGTCAGAAACCGGGACGGAGAATACATCCCCGGCGTCGTGGCTTTAAAGCCGCCCCACTTCATGTCGGAAGCTGAAAGAAAGTCTGTCCCGCAGGTTGCTGATTTGTCTATTGACGTCGGCTCCTCCAGCCGGGAAGAAACGATCAATGACTACAAGATCGACACTGGCTGCCCGATTTTTGTTGACGTGGACTGTGAATACAATGAAAAGACTGGCCTCTTCTTCGGCAAGGACTTTGACGATCGCTTCGGCGCTGCTGCCATGGCTGACATCCTGGAAAACTTGAAGGATGAAGAAGTCAACTTTGACCTGGTTGCCGCCTTGTCCAGCCAGGAAGAAGTCGGCCTGCGGGGGGCCTATGTCACGGCCCGCAAGATCAAGCCGGACCTCTGCCTGGTTCTGGAAAGCTGCCCGGCGGATGATACTTTTGAACCGGACTGGCTGTCTCAGACTGGCCTTAAGCGGGGACCAATGCTGCGGGACATGGACGTCACCTTCCTGCCAAACCCCAAGTTCCAGCAATACGCCTGCGACTTGGCTGATAAAAACGGGATTCCTTACACCCGGTCAGTCAGAACTGGTGGCGGGCAAGACGGGGCGGCCATCTACTACGAAAACGGGGCCCCGACCATCGTGATCGGGATTCCGGTCCGCTATGAGCATTCCCCATACTGCTTCAGCAGCTACAAGGACTACAAGGCTGCTGTTGATCTGGCCTTGGCGATTATTAGAGATATCGATAAGGAAAAGCTGGAATCATTTAAAAGCTTTAATTAATTAAGGGAACTTTTTACCTTGTTAGCGCTTTAAGGATCTGCTAGACTAAATTAAGTCAAATTGAATAAAAGCCACTAGGGGAGCGAAAGCTGAGATGACGAAAGTCGACCCTTTGAACCTGACCAAGGTAATTCTTGCGCAAGGGAAGTGTTTCTTAAACATGATTTCAAACTCCTAGCCGGCAATTGTTGGATAGGAGTTTTTTTAATGCTTAGAAGAGAGAGCAAGTGGAATGTGAAGGCTATTATCTTGATGGCCTTGATTGGGATTATTATGGGGGTTATCTACACTTACATCGTCAACCTCATCTACAATTCAGTTGAATTAGCCTTGAACCTTGTCGGCCTGGGGCCTTTAGCCGGGCAGATCTGCGCCGGTCTTTGGTACATGGCTGCGCCTTTGGCCATGTACTTCGTGCCAACCTTTGGCTCCGGGATTGTCGGGGAAACCCTGGCTGCTACGGTTGAAATGGCCTTCGGTGGCCAGTGGGGGGCAATGACCATCCTGCAAGGGCTGGTGCAGGGGGCCTGCAACGAAATCGGCTTCTTCCCGAAGAAGGAAAACTATGACCGCTTCGGCTGGGGCAGCTTGATTACCGGGGCAGTCTGCTGCGCGGTGGCCGGCTATGTAATGTCTTACTTAACTTACGGCTGGAGTGCCTACAAGCCAGCCATCTTGATTGAAATGTTCATCGCCTGCATCATTTCTTCCATCGTCTTTGACGCGGTTTTGGTCAAGCTGATCACTAAGCTCTTTGACCGGGTCATGGCCAAGTAGTTTCGTAAAGTTATCATTTTTTTGATAAAAATAATCAAAAATGCGTGACAAGCCCTCCTTAAAGTTGTATGATGAAAAACATTGTTAGTTATCTTTCAAGGGGGGAGCAAAATGATGCATTTAATTTTAAGCAGACTAAAGAAGATGAACCGGGCATACTGGAGCACGGTTGGCCTCTTGCTGGCCTTGATGCTGCTGACTGCTTGGATTGGCCTGCATACCTTTGCTTACCTGAATCTATAAAATCAAAATTTGCCAGAAAAAACGCGTGAACTTGCAAGTTCACGCGTTTTTGTTTTCTTCAAAATATTGAGGTTATTTTGTTCCTCTTAGCCGTTGATAATGGACAAGAGCTTGGAGGAGACCATGTCGATGGCCACTTGTTTTTCCCCACCCTGGGGGATGATGATGTCGGCATACTTCTTGCTTGGCTCAACGAACTGGTTGTAGCTTGGTTTAACCGTAGCCAGGTACTGGGAGATGATCCAGTCGATTGACCGGCCCCGTTCCTGGGTGTCCCGCTGCAAGCGGCGGATGAAGCGGATGTCGTCGTCAGCGTCGACAAAAAGCTTGATGTCCATGAACTTCCGCAATTCTTCTGAAGCCAAAACCAGGATCCCTTCCAGGATGATGATGTCGGCTGGCTCAACATGAATAGTGTCCTTGGCCCGGGAGAGGATGTTGAAGTTGTAGGTCGGCATTTCAATTGCCTTGCCATCCAGCAGGTCCTGCAGCTGCTCAATCAAGAGGTCAGTGTCGTAAGCATTGGGATGGTCGTAGTTGATCTTCTTGCGTTCATCCATGCTGAGGGCTGAATTGTCGTTGTAGTAGGCATCTTCAGTCAGAATTAGCACCCGGTCAGCTGGCAGGCGCTTGCTGATTTCCTTGGAGACTGTCGTCTTGCCTGAGCCTGACCCCCCGGCAATCCCAATGACGAGTGGTTTCTGCTTAGCCATTATTCTGCCTCTTTTTCTGCTAAATCATTGCGGCGGAGGATGTCGCGGACTTTCGTGGTCAGCATGTCCAAAGCGACATCGTTGGCCCCGCCTTCTGGCACGATGATGTTGGCGTAGCGCTTGCTTGGCTCAACAAACTGGTGGTAGCTTGGCTTAACCGTGGCCAAGTACTGGTCGATGATTGAGTCAAAGGACCGGCCCCGTTCAGCCATGTCCCGGTGCTGGCGGCGGATCAAGCGGATGTCGTCGTCAGTGTCGACGAAGATCTTGATGTCCATCAAGTTCCGTAATTCTTCCGAGGCCAGAACCAGGATCCCTTCCAGGATGATGATATCAGCTGGCTCAACGTGGACCGTTTCCGTGCTGCGCAGGTGGGTGGTGAAGTCATAGATCGGCATCTCGATGGCTTTGCCATTCAGCAGGTCCTGCAGCTGGCTGATTAAGAGCTCAGTATCAAAAGCATCCGGATGGTCGAAATTAATTTTATTTCTTTCAGCCATGGACATTTCCGGGTGGTTCTTATAATAAGAGTCTTCCGTGATGATCCGGATCCGGTCGTTTTTGAACTGGTCATATAATTCGTGGGCAATGGTCGTCTTCCCCGACCCGCTGCCGCCGGCGATACCAATAATGATGGGGTGTTGCTTTTTTGACATTGTAAAACTCCTTTAGCTATTAATTATAGAGTCCAGCCGGGGCCGGGTCTAGTCAAACTGTGAAAAAACGGGCTTTAAAGCGGTTACGTGTTTCTAAAGTAGAAACAGCTGTTTCTAAAATAGGTAAAATATAATATAATTAATAATATCTAAGAAGAGGCGAAATAAAATCAATAATATTTGGGAAATAAATTAAGATAAGTAAGCAAGTTTCCCTGCTTTTTATTAAAAAAGCTAAAAGGATGAAGTGGAACTGACAAAAGACTTGCACGAAAGCCCACTTTCTGGTAAATTTAACAAAAATTAAGCATGCTTAAATAAAAATAACCGCTTACGAAAGCAGAAGGGCAAGCTCACATCTCAGATGATTCGGCTCCCGCTTTTAAAAAGGACCGAAAGATCTGGCTGCTTTGCTAAAACAGAGCAAATAAACGAACTTTTACCAAAGGAGCCGCCTGTTTGATCAATACGGCTTAAGCCAAGAAAGCTGAGCCAAACCAACGGTGATTTAATTAAGCACTAATAAAACGAGGAGGACCACTATGGCAGCAATTATCGAATTCAAGAAAGTCAACAAGTTCTACGGTGACTACCATGCCTTAAAAAACGTCAACTTAAGCATTGACGAAGGCGAAGTCGTTTCCATCATCGGCCCTTCTGGCGCGGGCAAGAGTACCTTGATAAGAACCATGAACGGCTTGGAAGGAATTTCTTCCGGCGTCTTGGAAGTGGACGGCTATGACCTGGGGGACAAGAAGACTGACTTGAACAAGATCCGACGGAATGTCGGCATGGTTTTTCAGCACTTTAACCTCTACGAAAACCACACCGTCCTAGAAAATGTCATGCTGGCCCCAAGAATCGTTTTGCACCGGGACGAAAAGGAAAACCGGGAAATCGCTGAAAAGCTGCTCAAGCAAGTTGGCCTTTTGGACAAGGAAGACTCCTACCCAAGACAGCTGTCCGGTGGGCAAAAGCAGCGGGTGGCCATTGCGAGATCTTTGGCCATGAAGCCCAAGGTGCTCTTGTTTGACGAACCAACCAGTGCCCTTGACCCGGAAATGATCCAGGACGTTTTGGACGTCATGCAATCCATCGCCGCTGAAGGGATGACCATGGTGGTCGTGACCCACGAAATGGGCTTTGCCAGAGAAGTGAGCGACCGGGTCATCTTCTTTGACCAGGGGCAAGTCCTGGAAGACTCCCACAACCCGAAGGACTTCTTTGAACACCCGCGCAACCTGCGGGCTCAGGAATTCCTCAGCAAGGTAATTTACCACTAATAAAAGGAAGGTGGCGGTTACATGAAACACACGAAACTATTCCGCAAAGCTGCCGCCCTGCTTTTTCTGTTGCTGACCACTGTTTCACTTTCCGCCTGTGCTGTTGAAAGTGACAACTCAGTGCGTATCTACAACCACGTCAAGAGCAGCAAGACGATTACTTGGGGCGTCAAATTTGATACGGCTTTGTTTGGGATCAAGAGCGTCAAGACCAATAAGCTGGAAGGTTTTGAAATCGACCTGGCCCGCCTTTTGACCAAGGAGATCCTGGGCAAGGACGGCAAGGCAAAATTCATTGAAGTTACGTCCCAAACCAAGATCCCGCAGCTTAAGAACAACAACCTGGACGCGGTTCTGGCCACCATGACCATCACGGATGAGAGAAAGAAGTCGGTTGACTTCTCCACTCCTTACTTTAAGGCGGGGACATCCCTCATGACCAAAACTAGCAGTCCAATCAAGTCGATCAAGGACTTAAACCACAAGGGCCGGGTGGCCATCGTGGTTAAGGGGACAACGGCTGCGGACGATATTGCCCGCCTGGCCCCCAAGGCCAAGATCCGACAGTACAATGACTACGGTGCCTGCACCAATGCCCTCTTAGCCGGGCAAGGGGACGCGATCGCCACTGACAACGGGATTTTGGCCGGGATTGCCGAGCAGCACAAGAGCCTGCACCTGGTTGGCGGCACAGTTGCCGTTGAACCTTACGGGATTGCCGTTGAAAAGGGGCAGACCAAGATGCTGGAAGCTATCAACAAGGCTTTGAAGGAAGCTAAGGCAGACGGCAGCTACCACAAGCTTGTCAAGAAATGGTTTGGCAACATTCCAGGATTCAGTGTTAAGGAGGCTGAATATTAATGTTGAGTTTACTTGGAGCAAACTGGTCCACCTTTTTGCTCGGTTTTTGGAATACGATTCTCTGCAGTCTGATTTCCTTGTTTTTCAGTTTGATCATCGGATCCGGCTTTGCCATCCTGGAAACCGTGCCTAACAAGTTCTGGCGCGCGGTTGCCAAGGTCTATGTCGAAATCTTCCGGAACATTCCCTTGCTGGTTGTCACCATGGTCTTTTACCTGGTTTTGCCAACTTACACGCCGCTGAAGCTGACTGGCTTCCAGGCAGGGACAATCGGCTTGTCCATTTACTCATCAGCTTTTATCGCTGAAACTGTTCGCTCCGGGATCCAGTCCGTCGGGACCGGCCAGATGGAAGGGGCCCGGTCAAACGGGATGACCTACTGGCAGGCCATGCGCTACGTTATCCTGCCCCAGGCCTTCAGAATCGTGATTCCGCCATTGGGCAACCAGTTTGTCAACTTGATCAAGAACTCCAGCATCCTGGCTTTCGTAGCCGGCTTTGACTTGATGTACCAAGGGGACATCGTGGCATCCAATACTTTCCAGACCATCCCAAGCTATGTCTTGGTCGGCCTGTTCTACCTGGCTTTGACCCTGCCGCTCAGCTACTACATGCAGTATCTGGAAAAGAAGGGCGTTTAGGAGGCACATAAATGGAAAATCTTACAGAAGCATTATCCTGGATCAACCTCCGCTTTTTGCTGCAGGGTTTCTGGGTTACGATCGAAGTTTCAGTGATTTCAATCATCTTGAGCTTTGTGATCGGCCTGGCCCTGGGTCTGATCCGCTTTACCAGAATCGACGCCAAGACCACCCGGATTTCCAAAGTGGTCGGGGTGATCATCGACATCATCAGAAACCTGCCGCTTTTGCTGATCATCTTCTTCTCCTACTTTGGCCTGCCGGTCATGGGGATCAGAGTTGATACCGTCCAGGCTTCAGTAATTGCCATGGTGGTCTTTGAATCAGCCATGATCGCGGAAGTTGTCCGCTCAGGGATCATGGCCGTCGACCCTGGCCAGATGGAAGGGGCCCGGTCAAACGGGATGACCTACATGCAGGCCATGACCCACGTGGTTTTGCCCCAGGCCCTGACCAAAATGATTCCGGCCCTTTTGTCCCAGTTCGTGTCCTTGATCAAAGATACTTCCCTGGCCACGATCATCGTTTTGCCGGAACTGCTCTACCACGCTGAAATTATTTACAACCAAAACACCAATTACATGATTCCGATGTACCTGGCCGTGGCAGTAATGTACTTTATCATCTGCTTTGCCCTGTCCAGCTTTGCCAACTACTTGAGCAAGCGCATCAAGTACTAAGCACGAAGGAACCAAACCGCGTTTATTGCCGAGGAGAAAAAATGGCACGTAAACTGAGGAAGCTGACCGCCTTTATGGCGGTCTTGCTGTTATCATTAGTTTTTACCGCTTGTTCACACAGTCAATCTAGCAGCACCTATGACCGGGTTAAGCAAACAAACACCATCACCTGGGGGATGCGGGCCGACACCCGCCTGTTCAGCATGATGGACGTGGACAGCGGCAAGGCCACCGGCTTTGAAGTCGACTTGGCCCGGGCTATTACCAAGCAGATCCTTGGCCCTAAAGGCAAGATGAAAATTGAATACATCAGTGAAAAGTCCCGGATCATGGATCTCAAGATCGGCAACGTCGATGCTGTCATGGCTACCATGACCAACACACCCGATCGACGCAAGATCATCAATTTTTCCGACACTTACTTCATGGCTGGGGAAACCTTGATCGTGCCGAAAAAGAGCAAGCTGAACTCCATCAAGGATTTCAACAACTCCAAGTACTCCATTGCCGCCGTTAAGGGGTCGACCGCTGACAGCGACGTCCACAAGTACGCCCCGAAGGCCCGGGTCATCTTCTATGATGACTATGGTTCTTGCTACAATGCCTTAAAGTCCGGCAAGGCCAACGCCATGGTCAGCGACAACGCCGTTTTGGCCGGCTTGATTTCTGATGACAAGGACAAGTTCAAGATGCTGCCTGATACCTTTACGGTTGAACCATACGGGATCGGCATCAAGAAGGGGGAAGACAAGTTTACGGCTGAGGTCAACCAGGCCTTGAAAGTACTCCGGAAGAACGGGACTTACGCCCGCTTGATGAAGAAGTGGTTCAATGGCGTGCCTGGCTTCAACATCAAGTCCTCTTCCCGCTTGAAGGCAAGCAAATAATTTTTACCAACTTAAGCAGTGTGTTCGACTTTGAACCCGCTGCTTTTTTAGTTCCAGTTAAAATTATGTTAAAAAATAGATTTTTGCCTGGAAAAAGAAGCCGAAGGGGCAGATTTTTTGTACAATTGAAATAGGTGACTTAGCGCTTACAGCTGAGCTTTTAAGCTAATTTGAAATTATTCGAAAGCAACCAGAGGAGAGACATATGAGTAAAAGACAATTTGGTCTAATTTACATATCATCATACCAGGCGCGCCTGTTCATCGTTGACTTGAAGAAACTGGCCATCATTGAACAGTTGAGTTCGGCCCAGTTCGTCCAAGGGGGGAAAAAGTTTGAAGTTTATGAAAACGAACTGCCCCGCTTGACTGATGCCTTGATCGGCTTCAAGCGAAAAATCGCGGAATACGGGATCGACAACTACAAGGTTTACGGTAACCGGCAGCTTTTGGACAAGATTTCTGCCCGCTACCTGGCCGACCAGATCAAGGTCAGAACCGGCCTGGAAATCGAATGGCTGAACGGGGCCCAGATTGCTTACTACAAGATCATTGCCGGAATGGCCCTGCCGCAGTTCTCAGAACTGGCGGATGATGAATTTACTTACCTGCTCAGCATGGGCAGTGCCATGCTCAACCTCACCTTGTTCAAGGGCCAGCACTACCTGTCAACCTGGAACTTTGCCCTGGGCCCGGAAGAAATTGAAGAAATGGCCGCTATGACTCGGGACACGCCAAGCGACCCGATCGACATCATCGGCGACTACATCTCCCGCAAGCTGGTCAGCTTCAAGACCATTGAGAAGCCGACTGGCAAGGCCCGGATCATCATCCAGCACGTCTCCGGCCGAGGCGAGCAGAGCCTGCGGCCCCAAGAAAAGGCCCGGGTCATCGACCTCAAGCAGTTTGCCGGCGTTTACTCTGACTTCAGAGAAGCCCCGGACCAGTACCTTATGGAAAAATACGAGCTGGATACCGACTCTTTGGCCCGGATGAAGCCGACCATTGTTTTGATCAACCAGCTGGTTAAGATTATCAAGCCGCACACGATGACTTTGACCCAGTCTTCAGCCATCACCGGTTTGATGATCCAGGAAGCCGCCAGATTGAAGTACCGGCCAGATGAATACTCAACCATCGTTTTGACGGCGACCAAAAATATTGCCCGCCGCTACGAATCAGGCGGCCAGCACATCAACCTGTCCAAAAAGTTTGCCCTGCATATTTTTGACCGCCTGGCCCATGCCGGCATGGTTGACCGCCGCGACCGGCAATTACTGGAAATCGCGGCCCGCCTGCACGACATCGGCAACTTCGTCAATTTCCACAACCACTACGAGCACGCTGCCTACATCGTGGGGGCAAACCAGATCATCGGCCTGTCTGACCGGGAAAACGAAATGCTCTTGAGCATTTTGAAGCACCAGGACATCACCAACTTGAACGCTGATGAACGTGAATATCGCCACCTTGACCCGGCCCTGCAGGTTCGGGTAGCTAAGTTGGCTGCCATCCTGCGCCTGGCCAACAGCCTGGATGCTTCCCGCAAGCAGAAGATCAGCAAGATCGTGGTTTCCATCAAGGATGAGAAAATGCTGATCACGGTGACCAGCAAGCGGGACCTGACCTTGGAACGCTGGGTTTTTGAAAAGAATGTCAATTTGGCTGAAGCCGTCTTCGGCATGAAGATTGCCATGAAGCAGAAGAGGGGAAAGTAAAAAATGACAAATGCCAAGAACAAAAAAAAGTTTACCGATCCTAGTTATTACGCCAACCGGGAACTAAGCTGGCTGGACTTCAATGACCGCTGCCTGGATGAAGCCAGAAACCCGGATGAGCCGCTTTTGGAAAGAGCCAACTTCCTGGGGATCACCCAGTCCAACGTTGACGAATTCTACATGGTCCGGGTGGCTTCCTTGAGCAAGCTGGTAGCCGCCGGGGTCAAAAGCCACGATGCCAGTGGCCTTACGCCACTTGAACAATTGATGGCCATCAACCATAAGGAACACGAAGTGGTTGAAAAGCGCTACTCAACTTACTCCCGGTCATTGCTGCCACTTTTGCGCAAGAACGGGATCAACATTTTGGAAAGTGACGAACTGTCTGAAGACCAGGAAGAATACATCCGCCGCTACTTCTCTAACGAACTCTACCCGGTTTTGACCCCGATGGCTGACGACCAGTCCCGGCCATTCCCGTTCATCAACAACGACTCCTTGAACATCGCCCTGCGCCTTAAGGACCGGGAAAGCGGTGAGCACAAGTTTGCCACGGTCAGAGTGCCGAACATCTTCCCGCGCCTGGTTAAATTGCCAGATGGCGATAATGACTTCATCATGCTGGAAGACATTATCAAGGTCTTTGCCGACCGCCTCTTTGATGGCTACGAAATCCGCCAGGCAGCCTGCTACCGGGTAACCCGGGACATGGATTTGGACGTTTCTGAAAGCGACACTTCCGACTTCCTTTTGGCGGTTAAAAAGCAGCTGGAAGACCGGGAACACGGGCACGTGACCCGGCTGGAAGTGGAAAGCAGCATGAACACCAAGCTGCTCAAGCACTTGATAAAGCGACTGAACGTCGATGAAGGCAGCGTCTTCAGCATCAACGGTCCAATCGACTTGACCTTCCTCAAGAAGCTGCCAGGGATGGTGGAAGGCCATGAAGACCTCCGCTACAAGCCAATGCAGGCCTTTGTTGACCCGGCTTTAAGAAGTGACCACAATATTTTTGACTCAATCCGGGAAAAGGACTACCTGGTGCAGCACCCATATGACAGCTTTGACGCTGTTTTGAACTTCGTCAAGCAGGCCGCCAAAGACCCAGATGTTCTGGCTATCAAGATGACCTTGTACCGGGTTTCCGGCAACTCCCCGATCATCAAGTACCTGGGCCAGGCGGCTAAAGCTGGCAAGCAGGTGACGGTTCTGGTGGAAGTCAAGGCCCGCTTTGACGAATCAAACAACGTGCACTGGGCCAGAACCCTGGAACAGATGGGCTGCCATGTTATCTACGGGCTGGTGGGCTTGAAGACCCACACCAAGGTAACCCTGGTTATCCGCCGCGATGAAGACGGGATCCGCCGCTACCTGCACCTGGGGACTGGTAACTACAATGATGTTACCGCCCACTTCTACACTGACTTAGGCCTCTTTACCTGCGACCGGGATCTGGGCGTTGACGTGACTAATCTCTTCAACATGCTGTCCGGCTACTCCAAGCCGCCTTACTTCAGCGAGCTGCGGATTTCACCAAAATTGATCCGCCAGTTCATCTATGAAAAGATCAACAACGAAATTGCCATTGCCAAGGCTGGCCGGCATGCTGAGATCCACATGAAGATGAACTCCCTGTCTGACCCGGACGTGATCGCCAAGCTCTATGAAGCTTCCGCGGCCGGGGTTAAGATCCACTTGATCGTTCGGGGGATCTGCTGCTTGAAGACGGAAATCCCAGGCGTCAGCGACAATATCGAAGTACACTCAATCGTCGGCCGCTTCCTGGAACACAGCCGGATCTACTACTTCTACAATGACGGCAAGGAAGACGTTTACCTGGCCAGCGCCGACATGATGCGGCGGAACTTGGACCGGCGGGTGGAAACCCTCTTCCCGGTTTTGCAAGAAGACTTGCGGGAAAGAGTTTTGGATATTTTTGCCAAGATGTGGCAGGACAATGTCCAGGCCCGAATCCTGCACAAGACCGAATGGGTGCACGCTGACCGGCGGGGACAGACCCCATTCAACAGCCAGGAATACTTCATCGCTGAAGCCGATGAAAAGGTTCGGATCGTTAAAGAAGAGGAAGAAGAAGAGAAGGCGAAGAAGAAGGACGCTTTTGAAGCTATGAAGCCGCAGGAAAGCGAATTGGAAGACGACGAAAAGTAGGCTGAAAGATGGAAAAAGACCGCCACGAAATCGAAACTTTTAAAATCGATCAAATGTTTATCGGTGACAGCCAGGAAGAACTGATCAAGCAGGGAGAAGGCCGCCGTAAGGAACATCCAATTGCGGCGATCAGCACTTTCAACCCGGTCAAGCGGGACGTGTTTCAATTGATCAAGCTGACTGAGGAGAAAATGATTCCCGAGCTTTTGGGGATGCGGCACAAGCGGATGATGCAGAATCCCTTTTCCTACTTCCGGGCCACGGCCGGAATCATGGAAAAGGACCTGCGCCAGTTTCCAGACGGCCAGTCCCATATCCCGGTAATCATTTGCGGGGACTCCCACCTAACCAATTTCGGCTTCTTCGCTTCCCCGGAGCGCCAGCTTTTGTTTGGCTTGAACGATTTTGACGAGGCCCGGATTGGCAACTGGGAATTTGACCTTAAGCGCCTTTTGACCAGCGTGGTTTTGACCGGCCGGATCAATGGCTATCCTAAAGAGCAGCTGGACGGGATTTTGGCAGAAAGCGTCCACTCTTACCGGCGGGGAATCGAGTACGCCAATTCCTTGCCCCTGCTTGAGCGCTTTAATTTGTCTTATAGCGTTGATGACCTTTTAGGTCAAATGACGGACAATGAACAAATGAAGCGGGTTCTTTTGAAGGTAGCGGACCGGGCACCGAAGAACAATTCTGATGCCGTGGTCAAGAAGTTTACGGAAAAGACCGAAGACGGGCGCTTGCGCTTTAAGGAAAACCCGCCCCGGGCCCGGCGTGTTTCCCAGAATGTTTATGCCGAGCTTATGGCAGGCCTGGAAGATTACCAGAAGAGCGTAACTGACGACATCCGGGTCCTTTTGATCAATTATGAAGTGACCGACATCATCCGCTACAGCGTGGGCGTCGGCAGCTGGGGAACCCGCTGCTATCTGGCCCTGCTCACTGGCAAGGACGGCAGCCACCTGGTCTTGCAGATCAAGGAGGCATTGCCGCTTCGCTACAACTTGTCTGCTTTGACGGTTGAGGAAAGCCAGGCCCAAGGCAAGGGGGAAGGCAAGCGGATCATTACCGCCCAGCGGGTTTTGCAGACCTACCATGATCCTTTCTTAGGGGCCATGGAAGCTGGCGGCAGAAGCTTTTACGTCCGTCAGTTCCGGGACATGAAGGACTCGATTGACCCGCTCAATCTGGACCAGGAAAGCTTCTCTGCCTACTGCAACATGTGTGCCTTCATTTTGGCCATTGCCCACTACCAAAGCCCGACAGCGCCGATGATTTACGGCTATGTCCACAAGCAAAAAGAGCTGGACATGGGCCTGGCTCATTGGGCCGTCAAGTATGCCGACCAGATGGAAGCCGACTATGCCCGCTTTGCCAAATACCTGCAAGGCGAGGAAGATGAAGAATAATCAATGAAGAATTGACCGACCTGGACCTGGTGGAACTGACCAAGCTGAAAAAGATCGGGCAATTGACCCGGGACGTTTAACGTTTACGCCAAGGACGGAATGCAGGCTTTTTTGATCGAAAACAACAATAAGATTACAGTCTTGCTCAAGGGCTCTTATGGCTTTAAGAAGGGCAACGCGACAACCTGGCGGGACGAGTGGATGAACACCAACTGGCCGATTTTTCTGGCCATGCTGACTAATCAAAGGCAGGTGCCCAGCGCCTTGGTTACGGCCAGCCGCTATCTTAACCGCTGGCTGGAGGAATTCCTGGATGGCCATTTTTACATCTACGGGCATTCCCTGGGGGCGATCAATGCTGAATACGCTCTGGCTAATTGCCGCTTTCCAGATCAGATTGCTGCTGCTTATCTCTATGGGGGCACCAATATCTGGAGCCTTTTGACTCATAAAGAGCGGCAGCTGCTGGCCCAGCTGCGGGGCAGAATCAATACTTATGTTGATATCTATGACCTGGTAACTTTGGGCTTTACGGCCAGCAAGCGGATGGTGGGCAAGCTGCACTATGTCGACAGCCTGCCCATGAACCCGGTCAAGCAGCACATGTGGGGCGGCTACCGCTTTGATGGAAACGGGAATTTGCTGGAAAAAGAAGTGGACCATCGTTTTCTGGACTCCAGCAAAATGCAGCAGGCTTTTTTGAGCCGGACCGGGCGGATGGCCAATTACTTGAGGTATCGCCGGAATCTGCAGGCTGACTGGCAAAAGGAGTCTGACCAGCGGGCCGAACAAATCAGAGGAGAATTGTTTAACCACAGCTTTTTGCAAGATTTCAATGACCGAGACAAAAATGCAAAAGATGGTAAAGGCGGGTCCTAGGGCCTGCCTTTTTCTGTATAATTTTTCTTAGATGGATTAATGTGAAGCAGAAAAGAGGAGCATGTAATGAAGATTGAAGAAGTGCTGGCAAAGCAGCTTCTGGCAGAAGACCCGAGCATCGAAAGCTTTGAGGAAGATTTTTACGGGGACTTTTACGACTATTTTGTCAACTTTCTGAAGTTTAAGTGCCTCAGTCAAGGTAAGGACATGGCCAGCCTGGAAAAGCAGAAACTGGTTTTGTACCTGGATTTGTTTAACTCCCAGGACTTCCCGGGCCGGAAGGCTTACCGTTACAAGTTAGTCTTTGACAGCCAGCTGAACTTTTTAGCGGCGGAGTCAGACTTCACCCTCAGCGCTCTTTGCCGGGACTTGCGGGGGCGGGTGGATCAGCTGAGCGACTACGAGGCTGTCAGAAGCCAGGCCTTAGCTTCTTTGGCAGAACGTTTTGATTCCAAGAATCCAGACCCAAATACCAGGATCCAGAACTTTAACGTTGTCCTGGCCGACTTTTACGACCGCTATAATCTCAGCCGCTTCAAGACGGCCTACCAGTTGGTCGGCTAAAGCGCTTTTTTAAAAGGACGGGAATAGTTATAATTGACTTAGAATTAAAGTTAAGGAGAAAATGCTATGAAAAAGATCGTAGTAATCGGGTCCAGCAACGTGGACACGACCCTGCATGTAGAAAACTTCCCCAAGCCAGGCGAAACCATCAACGCCTACAAGGTCAGCGAGGCTGGCGGCGGCAAGGGGGCCAACCAGGCAGTCGCGGCTGCTAAGAGCGCGGCTGAGACCATCTTCATCTCTAAAGTCGGCGAAGACTCCTATGGGAGCTGGATGAAGGAGCAACTGGCCGGCTACGGGGTCAAGACTGACTATGTCTTGCCAACCGCTGGCGTTAAGACTGGCCATGCCTACATTACCTTGAACGCGGAAGGGCAAAACGACATTATCATCGACCATGGGGCCAACTACAGCTTGACTGAAGCCGACGTTTTGGCGGCTAAAGACGTCATTGAAGCTGCTGACTGCGTCATCGCCCAGCTGGAAACCCCGCTGGAAGCAACAACAGCCGCCTTCAAGCTGGCTAAGGCGGCCGGCAAGGTAACTATCTTGAACCCAGCTCCTGCGATCAAGGACCTGCCAGCTGACCTCTTGGCCGTGACTGACTTGATCACGCCAAACGAAACGGAAAGTGCCCTGCTGACTTCTTTGCCAGTTGTAGAAGAGGCTGACCTGGAAAAGAACGCGGCCAAGCTGCATGAACTGGGCGTTAAGCATGTGATCATCACCTACGGCAGCAAGGGGGCCTACCTGTCTTCTCCAGTCTCTACCGGTCTTGTACCAGCCTTTAAGGTCAAGGCGGTGGACACGACGGCGGCTGGCGATACCTTCTTAGGCTTTTTGGCCGGATCCTTGGCCAGCGACTTCAGCAACCTCCATGAGGCTGCCCGCTTTGCCAACCGGGCGTCGTCTTTAGCCGTGCAGAAGATGGGGGCCCAGCCTTCTATCCCGGACCGGGCCAGCGTTGCGTCTGCGTTAGCTGAGTAAAGGGTGGGTGACTAGATGATTATTGCACCCTCAATTCTCAACGCGGATAACCTGCACTTAGGCCAGCAGATCCAAGAAGCAGCTGACAGCGGGATCCGCCGCTTCCACATCGACGTGATGGACGGACATTTCGTGCCCAACCTGTCATATGGTCCCCAGCTGGTCAGTGATTTTAAAAAGCAGTTCCCGGACCTGACCGCGGAAGTCCACCTCATGAGCAACAACCTGCCTGACCTTTTGCCAGCCTTTGTTAAAGCGGGCAGCGACTTGATTGAAATTCACTATGAAGCCGACTACCCAAACCGAATTGACCACTGGTTGGACTACTTAAAGGAAAATGGCGTCTCCTGCGGGTTAGTCCTTAGTCCAGATACTGACATTAAGGTGCTGGAGCGCTACAAGGACAAGCTTGACCAGGTTCTCTTGATGACGGTCTATCCGGGATTTGGCGGGCAGAAGTTCATGGAAGAAGCAGCAGACCGGATCAGGGCCGCACGGGCAATTCTGCCAGATCTTCCGATCGAAGTAGACGGCGGGATCAATGCTCAGACGGCGGAAATCGCCAAAGAGGCCGGAGCTGATGTTTTTGTGGCGGGCTCTTATATCTTCGGCCGTGACTCAGTGGCTAATCAGGTAGCTGAGCTGACGAGCATTTTGGAAAAATAGCGGAGGCAAAAAATGGACCAAGCAAAGCAAGATGTATTGAAAAAGGCTGCTGCCAAGAAAGCAGCTGCCTTGGTGGAAGAGGGGATGGTTTTAGGCGTCGGCACCGGGTCAACGGTGAAGTTCTTCATCGATGAACTAGGCAAGAAGAAAGCAGCAGGCTTGACTCTTAAGGCAGTCGTGACCACCTCCAGCCGCAGTCAAAAGCAGCTGGAAGGCTATGGCTTTACTGTTAGCCCCCTCAGTGAAGTTGACCAGGTTGATTTAACGGTTGACGGGGCCGACAGAGTGGACAAGCAGTTAAACGGGATCAAGGGAGGCGGGGCCGCCTTGACCTTGGAAAAGAACGTGGCCGTCAACTCCAAGAAGAATGTCTGGATCGTAGACGAAAGCAAGGTGGTTGACCACCTCAGCGGATTTGCCCTGCCAGTGGAAGTTTTGCCGATCTCCTGCATGCAGGTGGAAAAGCGCCTGGCAGATGAAGGGCTTAAGCCGGAATTCCGTTTAACGGAAGATGGTCAGCGTCTTAAGACCCACTATGGTAACTACATTCTGGACCTCAAGCTGGACCGGATTCCGGTGCCAAGTGGTCTGGCTGACTACCTGGACCATACGGTCGGGGTAGTTGAGCACGGCCTCTTTTTAAACATCTGCGACCAGGTCATTATCGCCCGCGACAACGGGGAGATTGAAGTCCGCAGCCGCTAAAGAAATTTTTTGGAAAAGAAGCAACCTCTTCTTTTCTTTTTATTTGCCGGGTGAAATGATAGAATAAAGCTATTCTGAATAATGGAGAACGATTAATGAACAAGAAACCCTTAATTATTTCAACTGATCCCGGGATCGATGACGCGGTCTGCCTAACGATCGCCCTGTTTGCCAAGGAACTGGACGTGAAGCTGATCGTGCCAACCTGGGGCAACGTTTCTTTGGAGAAGACTTTGAACAACACTCTGCGCCTGCAGGCCTTCCTGGGCACTAAGGTCCCAGTTGTGGCCGGGGCCAAGTTGCCTTTGGTCAAGGAAGCCATCGATGCTTCTGAAGTCCACGGGGCCAGCGGGATGGACGGCTTTGACTTCCCGGAAGCTGACCAGAGCCTTTTGGTAGAAGGCTTAGCCGCGACCAAGATCCACGAAGTAGTCAGCCAAAGCCCGGAAAAGGTGACCTTGATGCAGATCGGGCCAGCCACGGACTTTGCCCTCTACTTCCGCCAATATCCGGAAGACCTGGACAAGATCGACCGCCTTTACATCATGGGTGGAGCCCTGGGCCGGGGCAACTACGGTCCTTACGACGAATATAACGTTTCCGGGGACCCGGAAGCAGCCAAGATCGTCTTTGACTTGGGCGCCAAGGGCCTGGACATGTACGTGGCTCCTTTGGAAGTCGGCAACCAGGCCTTCGTTGACGCGGCCAGCCTGGAAGAAATCAAGGCTTTGGGCCGGGTCGGGGAAATGATCTACGGGCTCAACTCTCAATATGAATTAAACGACGCTGACGCCGATTCTGGCAAGCGGATCTATGACGCCTTGACGGCTGCCATGCTGCTGGCACCAGATCTGTTTGAAGTCAAGGAAGCTTACGTGGCGGTAGACACCAAGGGTCCTTACACTTACGGGGCTTCAGTCATGGACTTTGAAGGCTTCTTTGGCCAAAAGGCCAACGCCAAGATCGCGGTCAAGGTTGACCGCCAGGCCTTCAAGGACTGGTTCCTGGCTGCAATCGCGCAAGCAAAGTAGGTGGCTGAATGGCTGATTATGTTTACCGGACGGTCATGCTTGACATCAAACGCCGGATTTTAGCGGGCGAATATGAGGGGATGCGGCTGCCCGACGAGCGCAGCCTGGCCGAACAGTATCAGGTCAGCCGGTCGTCGATGAAGCGGGCTCTGGAACTTCTTGCCCAGCAAGGCATCGTTTTTAAGAAGCGGGGCAGCGGGACTTTTATCAACCCCTTGTACTTGAAGAACCAGGCCATGTTCCGTTATGAAGGTTCCAACCTGGGTCTAACGGACAGCTTTTTAGCGCCAGGCAAGAAGCAGGGGATTAAGCTACTGGAATTCAAGGTGGTCAAGGCCAGCCCGGAAACGGCCCAGGACCTCTTCTTGAGTGAAAATGACTTTGTCTACCAGTTCAAGCGCCTCCGCCTTTTGGACGGCCAGCCCTTCTTGATTGAAGAAGGCTTCGTGCCGATCAAGATCCTGCCGGAGCTTAAAGAAGAGATTCTGCAGGGGTCCTTGTTCAACTACCTGGAAGACGCGCAAAACAAGGCGGTCACCCGGTCTTATTTGACCATTACGGTTTCCCCTTCAAGCGCGGAAGACCAAGAAGCGCTGCAGCTCAAGGCCACTGAGCCGGTTGGCGTGATGGACGGGATCTTCTTTTTGGATGACGGCACGCCATTTGAAGTCTCCAGCATGCGGGTTCACTACAAGTACATGCGCTTCAACAGCTTTGTCAATTTGAATTAAGAGTAAATAAAGCGGACAGGTATACCTGTCCGTTTTATTTTTCACTTTTTCTATCTTTTCTATCTTTTGTCTTTTCTTCTTTGCAAAGTATTTTAAGGATTTGTAAAATTGGTAGGATCCGATTATCAGATTGATTGACTTGCTTTTTGTAAATGGTATGATTGAAACAAGTAAAACAGAGAGTTCCTCAAAGGAGTAAAAAGATGACAGCAGATTACGATTCAAAAGAATATTTAAAGAGCGTCGACGCTTGGTGGCGGGCCGCCAACTACTTGTCAGTCGGCCAGTTGTTCCTGCTCAAGAACCCCTTGCTTAAGGAAGAACTGACGGCAGACGACATCAAGATCAAGCCGGTTGGCCACTGGGGCACGATCGCGCCGCAGAACTTTATCTACGCCCACTTAAACCGGGTTATCAAGAAGTATGACTTGAACATGTTCTACATCGAAGGTTCCGGTCACGGCGGCCAGGTGATGGTTTCCAACTCATACCTGGACGGGTCTTACTCTGAAATCTACCCGGAAATCAGCCAAGACGAAGCCGGGATGACCAAGCTCTTCAAGCGCTTCAGCTTCCCGGGCGGGGTAGCTTCCCACGCGGCTCCGGAAACCCCGGGTTCAATCCATGAAGGCGGGGAACTGGGCTACACTTTGTCGCACGCGACTGGCGCGATTCTGGACAACCCGGACGTGATTGCCGCCGCTGAAATTGGTGACGGGGAAGCTGAAACCGGCCCGCTGGCTGCTGGCTGGTTCTCCAACCGCTTCATCAACCCGGTCAAGGACGGGGCTGTCTTGCCAATCCTGCAGGTTAACGGCTTTAAGATTTCCAACCCAACCATTACTGCCCGCATGAGCGATGAAGAACTGACCAAGTACTTTGAAGGCATGGGCTGGAAGCCTTACTTTGTTTCAACTTTCAAGGGCGGCCGCTTTGACGGGATGAAGGATATTGACCAGATCCATGAGGAAATGGCCAAGACCCTGGATGCCATCATTGAAGACATCAAGGCTATTCAAAAGAATGCCCGTGGAAACGGCGATAAATCATTTGCCCACTGGCCGCTCTTGATCTTCCAATGCCCGAAGGGCTGGACCGGTCCTAAGACCGATTTGGACGGCAACCCAATTGAAAACTCCTTCCGGGCTCACCAGATTCCGCTTCCGGTTGACCAGAAGCACATGGACCACAAGGAACTGTTACTGGACTGGCTGAAGAGCTACAAGCCGGAAGAACTGTTTGACGAAACCGGCTACCCGACTGACTTAGTCCTGCAAAACGCGGTTCATGGTGACCAAAGAATGGCTATGAACCCAGTCACTAACGGGGGGATCAATCCTAAGCGCTTGAACCTGCCAGACTGGCGCGACTTTGCCTTTGAAGTTGGCAAGCCGGGCTCCAAGGACGCCCAGGATATGG
This sequence comes from Lactobacillus delbrueckii subsp. delbrueckii DSM 20074 = JCM 1012, assembly GCF_001433875.1. Taxonomy (GTDB): domain Bacteria; phylum Bacillota; class Bacilli; order Lactobacillales; family Lactobacillaceae; genus Lactobacillus; species Lactobacillus delbrueckii. The sequence continues at coordinate 9,073 of NZ_AZCR01000011.1, read as the reverse complement.
TGGAATGGGCCAAGTATCTGACCAAGGTGGCAGAACTGAACCCGACTACTTTCCGGGGCTTTGGCCCGGACGAATCCAAGTCCAACCGCTTGTTTGACTTCCTGGACAGCGAAAAGCGGCAATGGGAAAGTGAAATCCACGAACCAAACGATGAAAACCTGGCCGCGCAAGGCCGTTTGATTGACTCACAATTGTCAGAGCACCAAGATGAAGGGATGCTGGAAGGCTACGTTTTGACTGGCCGCCATGGTTTCTTCGCTACTTACGAAGCCTTTGGCCGGGTGGTTGACTCCATGCTGACCCAACACATGAAGTGGCTGCGGAAGGCTAAAGAACAATACTGGCGCCGCGATTACCCATCATTGAACTTTGTAGCTACGTCAACTGTCTTCCAGCAGGACCACAACGGCTACACCCACCAGGATCCAGGTCTTTTGACCCACTTGTTTGAAAAGAACCGGCCGGACATGATTCATGAATACCTGCCAGCTGACACCAATACTTTGCTGGCCGTAGCTGATAAGGTCTTCCGTGACCGGGAAGGGATCAACCTGCTGGTAACTTCCAAGCAGGAACGGCCGCAATGGTTCACTCCTGAAGAAGCCGCCAAGCTGGTTGACAAGGGCCTGGGCTACATCGACTGGGCTTCAAATGACAAGGATGCCAAGCCGGACGTGGTCTTCGCTTCAACTGAAACTGAACCGACCATGGAAACCCTGGCAGCAATCGACATCCTGCACCAGAACTTCCCAGACTTGAAGATCCGCTACATCAACGTGGTTGACGTGATGAAGCTGATGGCACCAAAGGATAACCCAGCTGCTATTTCCCAAGAGGAATTCGACCGCCTCTTCCCAACTGACGTGCCAACCATTTTTGCATGGCATGGCTACAAGACCATGATGGAATCCATCTGGTTTGCCCGCAAGCGTTACAACGTTTCAATTCACTGCTATGAAGAAAATGGTGACATTACCACGGCATTTGACATGCGGGTCTTGAACCACCTTGACCGTTTCGACCTGGCCAAGGACGCGGTTGAACAAATCCCAGCCTTGAAGGACAAGAGTGCTGCCTTCATCGACAAGATGGACAGCCTGCTGTCTAAGCACCACGCTTACATCCGGGACCACGGTGAAGACATTCCAGAAGTAACTTCTTGGAAGTGGACTGGCCTGGACAAGTAAGAGCATATATAATTCCGCAAAATTTATTAAATTGTCGTTCCGCGAGGGACGGCATTTTTTCTTTTGACTAGCTAAAAAAGCGAAAACATGGTAAAACAGGTCGGGATTCCCGCCTCCTTTTCACTGACCTGCCCCGGATGAAAAAGGGGGACGTCTTCTACGTCCACAATCTGGGTCAGACCCTGGCCTACAAGGTGGACCAGATTAAGGTCATCAAGCCGACCCAGGTCGACCAGCTCAAGATTGTCAAGGGCAAGGACCTCTGCACCTTGATGACCTGCACTCCTCACATGATCAACACCCACCGCCTGCTGGTTACCGGTCACCGGATTCCTTACAATCCAAAGGCCGAAGCCAAGGCTAAGGAGAGAATCCGGAACCGCCTCTTCTGGATCATCATCGCCATCCTTTTACCGGTCTTGGCGATCATCATCTTCATCTGGCACAAGAAGCGGAAGAAGAAGGCTAAGGTAGACAAGGAAAAAGAACAAGAATAAGCAGGCAAAACGGGCCGTCCGGATTTTCCCGGACAGCCCATTTAATATTTACCGGGATTAATGTAGTTTGTGAAAAAAACTCTGCAAATGATGATAGAATAAAGGTAAATAGTTCAATTGGAGTAATAGGTGAATTACAGTGACGACAACACAAATCTGGATTAATTTACTAGCAATCGGTGTGATCTTTGTTTTTGCCTCCTTCTTTGTCGCGGCGGAGTTTGCCTTGGTGCAAGTCCGGCCCAGCCAGCTGGAGGACATGATTGCCAACGGGCAGGGGAACGTGAAGAAACTTAAGCGGGCCCTGCACATGTCGCAAAATTTAAATGAGTACCTGTCAACCACTCAGGTTGGGACCACCTTGGTCGGGGTTATCCTGGGCTGGTTCGGGGCGGATACCATCGCCAGCATTTTTGAAAGGCTGCTGGCCCTGACCCCCATGTCCAAAAATCTGGTCAACTCAGTCGGAGCCTTGATCGGGGTCATTGCCTTGACCTACTTGGAAGTGGTTTTGACGGAAATCGTGCCGAAAAATATCGCCATCGATGCTCCGGTTAAGATGCTGATGTGGATCGTCAATCCCCTCCAGCTCTTCCACACCTTGGTCTATCCCTTTGTCTGGCTTTTGAACGTCAGCTCCTCTGGCATCTTAAAGATGCTGGGCTTTAACCCGGCCGATGAAGAAAACCAGGTCTACTCCCAGTCAGAAATCATCCGCTTGAGCAAGAACGCGGTGCATGGCGGTGCCCTGGACAAGGAAGACTTGACCTATATGGAAAGAGCCTTCCAGCTGAACGACAAGACGGCTAAGGACATCATGACTGACCGGACCAGGCTGACAGTTTTAGATGCCAGCGAAAACATCAAGACTGCCCTGGACAAGTATCTGGAAGACGGCTACAGCCGCTTCCCGGTAGTGCGGGAAAATGACAAAGATGATGTGGTCGGCTATGTCTACGCTTATGACATTGTTCAGCAGAGCCGGATTGACGACCGGGTACCAGTAACCAGGATCAACCGGACCATCATTACCGTGCCAGAATCTATGCCCATCCAGGACATCCTCCGCTTGATGATCAGCAAGCACACTCCAATCGTGCTGGTTGTCGACGAATACGGCGGCACCAGCGGGATCGTGACTGACAAGGATATTTACGAAGAGCTCTTCGGGTCAGTTAAGGATGAAATCGACGACGTTTCTGATGACTACATTATCAAGGACGCCGAAGGCAATATCCGGGTCTCCGGTAAGACCACCCTTTATGACTTTGAGCGCTACTTCCACCAGAACCTCAAGAGCTTCCAGAACAGTGACATCATCACTATCGGCGGCTATATGATGGAACGGTATCCCGACTTGAAGAAGGGAGAGTCAATAGAACTGGAAGGCTTCCGCTTCACCCTGGACGATATCCAGCAAGGTTTCATGCGCTGGTTCATCGTTGAAGGGCCAAAGACAAACGATCAAGCCAAAAAAGAAGAATAAGATTCAGAAAAAAGAACGGCTTTTAGGCAAAATCCGTTCTTTTTTGTTAAAATAATGGTATAATCTTGATATATCATTTTGAAAGCAATTAGCAATCGAGGAAACCTAATGAAAAGTATTCATGACGCAGTTGATCACAAGTTGTACAGCGAAGAAGACATCGCGGAAATGACCAAGCGGCTTGGACAGCAATTGACTAAGGACTACGCTGGCAAGCGGGTTCTAGTTGTTGGTGCCTTGAAGGGGGCTATCTTCTTCCTGACTGACCTCCTGCGGGAAATGGACCTGGCTTGTGACATTGACTTCATCGACGTTTCCAGCTACGGCAACGGGACTGAATCCAGCGGCAAGATCACGGTAACCCATGACCTGGAAGCTGACGTGACTGGCCGGGACGTTTTGATCGTCGAAGACATCGTGGACACTGGTTTGACTTTGAAGTTTATGAAGGACGAACTGCTCAGCCGCGGCGCCAACTCAGTCAAGTGCTGCGTCTTGCTGAATAAGACGGCCCGCCGGACGACTGAAGTAGATGTTGAATACTACGGCACCCACGTGGGCAACGAATTCGTCATCGGCTACGGGATGGACTTTGCGGGCCTTTACCGGAACCTGCCTTACATCGGCGTCATCAAGCCAGAAGTCGTTGAAGAATTCAGCAGCAAGCACGAACACGACTAATTTTTCCTAAAAGAAAATGGATCATCCAGACGGATGGTCCATTTTTGCTTGATTTTCTTTTGTCTGTTATTTTCTTTTGCCCTAATGAAGCTCTTTCCAGTAGTAGACCGGCAGACCCAGGAGGGTGATGCCCAGGCCAATCATGGAGAGGGCGAACTGGTTGATGACGGTCATCACGATGATGAAGAGACCCCCGATGATGGAAATCAAGGGAATGACCGGGTAAGCCGGCGTCATGAAAGGCCGGGCCAGGTCCGGCTCTCTTTTTCTCAGCAAAATGACGGCCACTGACAGGAGGGTGGTGAAGGTCCACATGACGAAAACCAGCATGTCGGTCAAGATTTCAAAGTTACCCAGGGAGATCATGATCAAAGCGATGGCATTGATCAAAAGGGCGGAGAAGACCGGGACTCCGCTTCTGACAGAAGTCTTGGCCAATTTCTCAGAGCCGGGCAGGCGGTTGGCCTGGGCCAGGATATATGGCGTCCGCATCCCCGTCAGCATAAAGCCGTTGCAGGCTCCGTAAACCGACAGGAGAATGCCGACCGTGACGATTTTTCCCCCGGCCTGGCCAAAGAGCTTAAGAGAAGCGTAGTAGGCGGTATTGTCGTTGCCGATGATCTTGTCAAAAGGCAAAACCGCCATAAAGGCGTAATTGACCAGGACGTAAACGACCGTGACCAAGGAGAGGCCAAGGATGATGGCCCGGGCTAGGTCCTTTTTCGGATTCTTCATTTCCTTAGCCAGGTTGGTCACCACGATCCAGCCTTCAAAGGCAAAGAGGGCAGACAAGAGCCCTTGGCTGATCCCGGCCAGCCAGCCGCCACTGCTATCCACCGTAACTGGCCAGAGACTGACGGAGACTTGCGGGCGGATGATTGCAAAGGCGATGATCAAAAAGAGGGGGATGAGCTTGATGACCGTGATCACCGACTGCATCCAGGCTGAAGCCTTGGTCCCCAGCATATTGATCAAAAAGAGCAAAAGAACCACGCCAGCAGCGATCCACTTGCTGCTGGAGGCCGGCAGGCCCGCCAGGACCACGAACTGCTGGCCGAAAATTGAAGCTAAAGCCGCGATCTGGGCGGGGAAGTAGACAGTCATTTCCGCCCAGCCGAAGAGAAAGCCCCAGATATTGCCATAGCTGTAGTCCAGGTATTCAATGGCCCCGTTGACATTCAAGGCGGCCGCGATTTCTGACACGGTCAAGCCCGAGCAGATCGAGATGACTCCGGCTAAAAGCCAGACTAAGATGGTGGCTGAGGCCGACCCGGTGCTTTGGGAGATGCTGCCGATCTTAAAGAAGACCCCGGCCCCGATGACTGAGCCGATAACGGTTGCCAGCGCCTGGCCAAAAGAAATCTGTTTTTTCACGAAATACCTCCAGTAAAACAAGTCTAACCCTTAAATTATACAAGAAATCTTTCTGCTTGGTCTAGGCGGATTTCTCGGCTAAAATGGTAGAAGGAGGTTTTGGGCGATGGGGCAAAAAAATCATTTCCAGCATCCGGCGACACTGCCGGCTCTTTTGATTCTGCTGGCCGCGATTATCAGCCTTTTGGCATATGGCCTGTACAATTATGCCAGTCAGACGACCCTGCCAAAAGGAGCCAGCCAAAGCGCGGTCGGCCTGAAGGTCAGCCAGGCAGATTTTGACCTCAGCCGCCTGGAAAAGGGCGGCTTGTCTTTCGTTTATCTGCCGGTTGACCAGAATTTTGCCGCCAGGCGCGAGCAGGTAGCCAAGACCAAATTGGCCTATGGCAGCATAATTGAGGTGCAAGGGGAAAAAAATGCGGAAAAGCAATTATCCCGGGCGAAGCGCCTGGCGGCTGGGCATTGGGGGGCCTTGCCCATCCTGCTGGACAGCGGGCAAGATGACCCCAGCGCCGCCAATTTAACGGCGATGAGCAAGCTGGCCTATTCCCTGGTCAAGAGTCATGAGATTATGGTCAACGCCCCGGTCAAGTACAAGAAGCTTTTTCCGGCGGGATGCAAGTTCCTGGCTACCTCGGCGTCAGCGCCAAGCAAGCTGGACTACTGCTTCTGGCGCTATACGGAAAAGGGGCACGTGGCCGGAGTCAGCGGCATCGGCTGCAAGAATGTCATGTATGCCTATATCGGGACCAGCCAGCAATATAAAGAAAACTATGGACAATTAGCACAATGATTTACACAGAACAAATTCAAGCAGTTTTGCAAAAGGAAGGCAAGAGCCAGCCAACCTTGATCCAGAAAGAGACTTATGAGGCCATTAAGAACGGGGCCAGCCTGGTCGCTTTGGCCAAGACAGGGACAGGCAAGACCCTGGCCTATGCCCTGCCGGCTTTAGAGCGGGTCATCCCGGGGGAGAAAAATTCCCTGGTGATTTTGGCCCCAACGACTGAACTGGCCGTCCAGATCAGAAATGCCATCCTGCCTTTTGCCAAGGCCCTGGGTCTGAAGACTTTAGCCTTGGTTGGGGCCGGCAACCGGCAAAGACAGGACGAACGGCTGAAGAAGGACAATTGTGAGGTCCTGGTCTGCACTCCGGGCCGCTTCTTTGACTTCTTCTCCTCGGGCCGGATTAAATTGGTCCAAATCAAGACCCTGGTGATCGATGAAGCTGACGACATTTTGGAATTCGCCAAGCTAGAGCTTTTGAGTTCTTTAGGGCAGAACCTGCCTTCTTCCAGCCAGATCCTCCTCTTTGGGGCCACTGAATCCCAGATTACC
>NZ_AZCR01000011.1:0-2469 GCF_001433875.1 Lactobacillus delbrueckii subsp. delbrueckii DSM 20074 = JCM 1012 | reverse complement strand
AAGAGGCGGAAGGAATTTTTGCCCGCCACTTCCTTTTAGTCGACGTCCGCCCCGACCAGGGCAGCCAGACTGAACACGTCTTTTTGCAGGTGGACAATGAGCACAAGCTGGAATACCTGCAGCGCTTGTGTAAGCTGGACGGCTTCCGGGGCCTGCTCTTCTTTGACTCAAATGAGGGAATGCTGCGCTTTGCCAGAATTTTTGCCCACAGCAAGACCCGCTTTGAAGTTTTGGCCAATAATTTCTCAAAAGACAAGCGCCAGCGGGCCATCCGGGACCTGGCCAAGGGGAAGGTCAAGCTGCTCTTGGCCACTGACCTGGCGGCCCGGGGCTTGGACATTCCAAAACTAACCTATGTGGTTAACTACGAAATCCCGACTGATGCCAACACCTACATGCACCGGGCAGGCCGGACCGGCCGGATGCAGCAGGAAGGCAAGGTGGTGTCTCTGGGTAACGACCACGACCTGCGCAAGCTGAAGAAGCTTTTGGAAGGGGAAGTGACCGTCGACCGGGTCTACTTTGCCGGCTACCACTTGAGTAAAGAAAAGCCGGTCAAGAAGGAAAAGGCTGAAGACAAAGACAAGCCAGCTGTAATTGAGCAGCCAGTTAAGAAGAAAAAGAAGTCCAAGAAGAAAAACAAGAACAAGGGTTATCACCCGCATTATCTGAAGGGGAAGAAGCAAAGTGAATAGCGTGATTGACTGGCTGGAGCGGCACCTGCTGCCCTTGGCCAATAATCTGGCCTCGGTCCGCTGGCTGGTGGCCCTTAGGGATGCTTTTATTTCCACCCTGCCGATCAGTTTGACCGGGTCGGTGGCGGTTTTAATCAAGAGCCTCATCATTGCCGCCAACCGCAACTGGGGCTGGCATGTTTTTTACCAGCTCATGCAGCCATCGATCTCCATCTGCAACTTCGTCTGGCGGGGGAGCGTGGCCATGTTTGCCCTCTTCTTCGTCCTCAGCTGGGGCTACCAATTGGCCAAGGCCTGTGAGGTGGACCCCTTGGCCGGGGCGATGACGGCTCTTTGTTCTTTCATGATGAGCATTGCCAACTATTCCTACCTCATGCAGGGGAATAAGCGGATTAAGCTGGACCAGGCTTTTAACATCAAGCAGCTGTCAACGACAGGGATGTTTACGGCAATTCTTTTTGGCGGCCTGGGCGTGGCCCTGTACATCCTGGGGGTCAAGGCCCGGCTGGGCCTGCATATCCAGACGGCCATGCCCCCGGCCCAGATCGCGGCCTTTGAAGCAGCGATCCCGGTCATGCTTGCCCTCTTTATCGTGGGCGGGCTGAACTATCTTTTCCAGACCATTACCGGCCAGTATTTTGGCGACTGGCTCTTAGAGATCATTCAGCTGCCACTTTTGAAACTGGGCCAGGGCTTTATCATGGTGATTGCCATTACGGCTTTGACCCAGCTCTTCTGGTTCTTCGGGATCAATGGGGCCAGTGCCTTAGCTCCGGTTGTCGGGTCGATCTGGGCTACGGCCCAAAACGCCAACCTTTTGGCGGCGGCTAACGGCCACAAGATCCCGTATCTGTGGACCAATACTTCTTTTGTGGTCTTTGGCGCCAATGGGGTCTGCCTGCCTTTAGTCATCGCGATTTTGCTGACCTCCAAGCGGGGGGACCAGCGGACTTTGGCCAAGGTGGCCCTGGCTCCGGCTGTCTTCAACGTCAATGAGCCCATGCTCTATGGGCTGCCGATCATCTTGAACCCGGTCTGCTTTTTGCCTTTTACCCTGGCTCCTTTAGCCAATGTTTCCTTGGCTTATCTGGCGACCAAGCTGGGCTGGATCAATCGGGTCCAGGCTTCGGTGCCTAATATCATGCCCCCGGTCATCGGCCCTTATCTGGTCACTAACTATGACTGGCGGGCCCTGGTCTTGTCCTCGGTCAACCTGGTCATCGCGGTCTTGATTTGGTTGCCCTTTGTCAAGGCGGCTGACCAGATTGGGCAGACGGATGAACCCCGCCGTTTTTTCATGCCGCAATACTAATGACTTAAGCGAAAGCACTAGCTTTTTCAACACATTTTTTGTAGAATAAAATGTGTTGTATGGCCTGGTAGCTCAGTTGGATAGAGCACTGGTTTCCTAAACCAGGTTGTCGCGAGTTCAAATCTCGCCCGGGTCATATCTGCCCCTCACGGAAGTGAGGGGTTTTCTTTTTGCCTTTTGCTGCTTTTTTCATACTTTTTCCGCCTTAGCTTATTGCTCTTTGCTTTTAATTTTGGTAAACGAACAGCATTGCAAAGGACGGGAGCTTCCTCTATAATTCAAGATATCATTTTATGAGATATAAATTAAACTATATTAGATATCTCATAATCTGTGTCAATGTAATTATAATTTTCTACCGTTAGGAGGCGGAGACTATATGGGTTCAGTATAAAAACTTGTGTAAATGACTGAGAGACTTAGAAAGCTTTCCGCGATAGTTCCATTAACCGCAGGAAGAAG
>NZ_AZCR01000109.1:537-2128 GCF_001433875.1 Lactobacillus delbrueckii subsp. delbrueckii DSM 20074 = JCM 1012 | reverse complement strand
TGTCGTTATTAACATTGTAAGGGACAACCCTTCTTTTTTTGTTGCCTATTTTCTATTTACACAAGAATTTATACTGAACCGTATTTTTCAACACGCTCAGAACGAGCTGGGGCACCTGATTTAAGTTCAGCTGAATTCGTAGCGACAGTAAAGTCAGCAATAAAAGTATCACCAGTTTCACCAGAACGGTGAGAAACCATTGTAGTAAAGTTATTCTTTCTAGCTAAGCGAATAGTCTCAAGAGTTTCAGTAATTGTACCGATTTGGTTTACTTTGATTAAAACAGCGTTACATAGTTTATCTTTAATAGCCTTACGAACAAGCTTTGGATTAGTACATACGTTATCATCAGCAACCACTTGAATATCTTTACCAAATCTAGCAGTAAACTTTTCAAAGTTATCCCAGTCATTTTCATCAAATGGGTCTTCGGCAGAAATAATTTCTGGAAATTCCTTCAAAAGCTTACCATAGTAATCAAGCATTTGATTGCCATCCCATACGTGGCCTTCAAAGTGGTATTTACCATCATCTTTGTTATAGAAGGATGAAGCAGCTGCATCAAAGGCAATGGCAATATCTTCACCTGGCTTGTATCCAGCTTTTTCAATAGCTTCATGAAGCATTGTTAGAGCTTCCTCTGAACTCTTTAAGTTAGGAGCAAACCCACCTTCATCACCTAAACCTGTTTCAAAGCCAGCGTCTTCAATGACTTTTTTCAAAGTATGGTAAGTGTTAACGATCTTTTCAAATCCATCTCTAAAACTGGTTTTCTTAACAGGAGTAATCATAAATTCCTGAATATCAATACCATTGTCGGCATGTTTACCACCATTAATGACGTTATGGAATGTTTGTGGCAATTCTAAGTCGCAACCACCAAGGTAACGATAAAGTGGTTCATGCTTTGAATGAGCAGCTGCACGAGCAATGGCCATTGATACACCCAAAATAGCATTAGCACCTAATTTAGCTTTATTTGGTGTACCATCTAATTCAATCATAGTTCTATCAATTTTTGCTTGATTATAAGGATCCATACCGTTTAAGGCATTATTGATTGTACCGTTTACATTTGCGACAGCATTAGTAACCCCTTTACCGCTTAAGCGAGAACCACCATCACGTAATTCGACTGCTTCTTTTTCACCAGTTGAAGCACCCGATGGAACCTCAGCTTTGGCAACTGTTCCATCAGATAAATATGCGTGGACTTCCACAGTTGGATTACCGCGAGAATCAAAAATTTCCATAGCTCTAATTTTTTCAATATAAACTGTCATAACTTTTACCTCCTAAAACAAAAAAGAGTAAAATAAAAGACGCCTACTATCAACACACATTAATTGTGTAGGTAAATAGTAGACGTCATTAGATTTTGCTCGTTTAATGGCGAACGTCATCGCCTGTTCTGTTAACACTTTTAGTATACCGCTATTAATTAATTTTGCAATTGTAAAAATAAAAAAGTACATTGTAAATAAAATAAACAGGCAACATGTCAAACTAAAAGTACGTTTCGCTATACCTTTCCGTAAAACTAACTACAATAACTACTCGATTGCTTACGATATGACCAATGAGAAGCCCT
>NZ_AZCR01000109.1:0-496 GCF_001433875.1 Lactobacillus delbrueckii subsp. delbrueckii DSM 20074 = JCM 1012 | reverse complement strand
GCGGATACTTCAGTAAGGCCAATATCCAGTTCATGGACTCGTGCGACTATGATTTCGTGATGATGGTTAAAGGCAGAGCCTACTTTGTACACAGCTTGATCATGGAGCACATGGGCGAATTCGAATCAAAGAGAGCCTGCTCCATCAAGGCTTACCGGACTTATGGCATAACGGTTAAAGCCAAGCTGTACGCGGATGACGAAACTGACCGCTATTTCCACATCTACTACAAGGCCAAGAAGCAGGCCAGCGAGCGTGCTAGACTAGAAGCTGATCTGGACCGGATGGAAGCCGAGATGGACAAGATAAAAGGCAGAGAATACAAGCTTCCAAAGCGATACGAGCACTACTTCAAGCTTACCTACCACAAAGACAAGTTCTATGGCTACGAGGAACGGGAAGATGTCATCGAACAAGAGCTGCAGCTGTGCGGCTATTTCGCGATCGTGACCTCCGAAAAGATGACGGCCTCTGAAGCCTTGAATCTTTACAAGAG
>NZ_AZCR01000108.1 GCF_001433875.1 Lactobacillus delbrueckii subsp. delbrueckii DSM 20074 = JCM 1012 | reverse complement strand
TTTTTGTGCTCTGATCCAGTGAAAACGATTTTTCTTACTGGATCGGAACAGTGTTCAGTTTAATTTTACAATCGGCGAAAAGAAAAAATTAAAAGAATAAGAGGAAGAGTTTTTGTGATTACTGAAAAAGCGCCAGGCAAACTTTACATTGCCGGAGAATACGCTGTCTTGGAACAAGACTGTCCAGCCATTCTGGTCGCCCTTGACCAATACGTCAGGGTCTCAATCAAGCCAAGCAGCAGCGACACCGGCTTGATTCACTCCAAGCAATACTCCCAGGACTCCATTCACTGGGTCAGACGGGGGTCAAAGATAGTGATCGACAACCGGGACAATCCATTTGAATACATTCTGTCCGCAATTTCTTTCACTGAAAGATACTGCCTGGAACAGAAGGTCAAGATGGACGTTTACGACTTGTTTGTCAATTCTGACCTGGATTCCGCAGATGGCAAGAAGTATGGCCTGGGTTCTTCAGCCGCGGTCACGGTCGCGACGGTCAAGGCAATCTTGCACTTTTACGGTGTCCAGGCAAGCAAGGACCTGATTTACAAGCTCTCCACAATTTCTCACTACTCAGTCCAAGGCAACGGCAGCGCCGGCGATATCGCGGCCAGCGTCTACGGCGGCTGGATCGCCTACCAGACCTTCAACAAGCTCTGGCTGAAAGAAGAACTGGCAAGCAAGTCCCTGTCAGCGGTAGTTGGTGAAGCCTGGCCAGGTCTGAAGATCCAGCAGCTGGTTCCGCCGAAGGGCATGGAGCTCTTGATTGGCTGGAGCCAGCAGCCAGCTTCAACTTCCCGCCTGGTTGACAAGACTAACGCCAACAAGAACAACCTGCGGACTGAGTACGCCAAGTTTTTGGCAGACTCACGCAAGTGCGTTTTGCAGATGATCCGCGGTTTTGAAGAAGCCAACATCGCTTTGATTCAAAAGCAGATCGGCATCAACCGCCGCTTGCTGCAGCATTTTGCCGCTATCAACAATATTGCTATCGAAATTCCCCGCTTGACTGAGCTGATCGAAATCGCCAACAAGTTTGGCGGCGCGGCCAAGACCAGCGGCGCGGGCAACGGCGACTGCGGCATCGTCATCGTCAACAAGGACACCGATATTGACCGCCTCCGCAAGGAATGGGTCAAGAACAACATCCTGCCCCTGGAATTTCACATTCACCAATCTGAATTAACTTACTAAGAGCATTGCGATGTCACAAAGATCTATAAGAAAAGAAGAACATCTGGCTTTGACACAGATGTTTTTTAATGCCCAAAAAACGAATTCCTTTGACCAGGTACACCTGCTCCGCCCGGCCCTGCCTGAAAGCCAGGTTAACCTGAACGCCGTCAAGACGACCTGGTTTGGCAAAGAGTTAGCCGCCCCCTTCTTCATCAACGCGATGACTGGCGGGTCGGAAAAATCCAGGCAGATCAACCGGCAGCTGGGTGAAATTGCCAATAAGCAGCAAATTGCCCTGGCCTTGGGTTCAGCCAGCATCTTGACCAAGGAAGAAGACCAGCTGGAGTCTTTTTACGTAGCTAGAGAAGCCAATCCAGACGGCCTCTTGTTTGCTAATGTTAATCCTTTAACTCCAGCTAAAGCGGCTGCCAAGATCGTCAAGGATCTGCAAGCAGATGCCCTGCAGATCCACCTTAACGTGGCTCAGGAGATCCCCATGCCTGAAGGCGACCGGAACTTTGTCTGGCTGGACCGGATGCTGGAGATTAAAGAAGCAGCTGGCGTGCCAGTCATCGTCAAGGAAGTCGGCAGCGGCCTGGATCCAGTCAGCCTGCAAAAATTGCAGGCAGCTGGCTTTAGCTGGTTCGATATCGGGGGAGCTGGCGGCACCAATTTTGCCCAAATCGAAAATTCCCGCAACCCCCACCCCATGGCGTATTTGAACGACTGTGGCCTGCCAACGGCCCTGGCTGCCCTTTTGGCAGCGCCTTTGACCAAGCAGCTGATCGTCTCTGGCGGGGTCAGAAATCCGCTGGACGTCTTCAAGGGCCTGGCCCTGGGCGGCAAATTTGTAGGCGTGGCCAACCACTTCCTCCACACCCTTTTAAATGAGGGCCTGGATGGCCTGGATGAAGAAATCGGCCGCTGGAAGGAAGAACTGGCCTACCTTTTTGCCTTATATGGGCAAGGCTGTCTGCCAGTCAAGCAGCCATATTACTTAGACTTGGAACTGAAGAATCAGTTTGACCAGCTTAAGCAATATGCTGGCAAATAAAGCAAGCGAGTAAAAAATAAAGAGCTAAAGAAATAACTGTTGACAAAATTTTCCCTTGGATTTATTTGTTAACAGTATTTTTTTGGCGCGGCTTGGCCGCGCTTTTTTTTTTAAGAAAAATTGTAGTAACAAG
>NZ_AZCR01000107.1 GCF_001433875.1 Lactobacillus delbrueckii subsp. delbrueckii DSM 20074 = JCM 1012 | reverse complement strand
GGATTTTTTGTGCTCTAATCCAGTGAAAACGATTTTTCTTACTGGATCGGAACAGTGTTCAATTTGATTTTACAATCGACGAACAGAATTTAGACCAAAAAAATAAGGACCGGCCGGTCCTTATTTTTTTGCTTTGTTTTATTCGCCAAATTGCTGCTCGCGCCGCATGGTGAGCTTTTTCTTCAAGGCCACGACCAGGATTGGCACGACTGAAACCAGGATGATGCCGATCACGATCAAGGAGAAGTGGTCCTTGACGACTGGGAAGTTGCCGAAGAAGTAGCCGATGCTGGTAAAGAGGGCCGTCCAGAGCAGGCCACCCAGGATGTTGTAAATAACGAAGGTCTGGTAGTGCATCTTGCTGCCTCCGGAAATGAAAGGCACGAAGGTCCGGATGAAGGGAATGAAACGGCCGATCACGATGGTGATGGAGCCATGTCTTTCAAAGAACTTCTCCGCTGCCAGCCGGTTGTTTTCATTGATCAGCTTGTTGAACCAGCTGTGCTTGGCCCCGGAAGTGACTGACCACTTGCCGATTTCATAGTTGATGCTGTCACCGATAATGGCGGCAGCGGCAGCAACGATGTAGAGCAGCCAGACATTTAAACCATATTTCGGGTTGGCGGCCATGGCGGCTGCCGCGAAGATCAAGGAGTCACCTGGCAGGAAGGGGAAGATGACCAAACCGGTTTCGATAAAGATGATGGCAAAAATGATCCAATAGGTTCCTTCCCCAAAGTTGTTGACGATGGTCACCAAGTGGTCATCGATATGCAGGATAAAGTCAATCAGTGGCATGTGTTAACCTCATTTCTTATTTTTCTTTTTTCCGCTAGATACTGGTTGAGTGGATGGTCAGGCTCTTTTCCGGGAATAGGTCCTGCATAATCGCGTTGACCGCGATCTGGGCTTCCCCAAACCCAATTCCGATAACTGGCACCCGGCCCGGGTAGCCGCAGGAGTCGCCAATGGCATAGATGCCAGGCACGCTGGTCTGCATGGACCGGTCAACGGTGATCAAGCCCTGGTCCAGGTCAACCCCCCACTTGCTGATGAAGCGGTTGTCGGCCCGGAAGCCGTAGGCGACCAGGATCTGGTCAAAAGTTTCTTGAGTGACTTCATCTCCGCCAACCTTTTTCAAAGAAATTTCTAGCTGGCCCTTTTCGACCTGCATGCTCTTTGGCAGGTAGGGGGTCTTCAAGGTCACCTTTTGGTCAGCCTTCAAGTTTTCCACGCTGCTTTCCATGCCCCGGAACTGGTCGCGCCGGTGAACGAGGGTGACGTCAGCGATTTGGGAAAGTTCCTGGGCCCAGTCTAAGGCCGTGTCTCCGCCGCCAAAGATGCCGATCTTCTGACCAGCAAAGAGGTCAGGATTTTTGAAAAAGTAGTGGATGTGGTCTTCAGCTTCCGGGGTCGCCTTGAGGGGGAACTTTTTGGCCTTAAAGGCCCCGTTGCCAGTTGCGACGATAATGCTGCGGACCTGGTATTCGCCATCGATCACAAGTTCGTCAGTTTTCTCCAGCTGGCTGACCTTGTGGCCAGTGACCAGGTCCTGGTCGGTTAAGTTGGCTAAGAGGCGCTTGGTTAAGTCAGCCGCGGTGATTTCATTGAAGACAGGGATGTCCAGGATCTTCTTGAAGGGGTAGAGCATTTCCGGCTGTCCGCCAGGCTTGTTCAAGGATTCAAGGATAACCGTCTTTAAGCCATGCAGGCGGGCGAAGTAGGCCGCGAAGAGGCCGACTGGTCCAGCGCCAATCACGGCAAGATCATATTGTTTGATAAGTGAGATCTCCTTTCGAAAATATACTAACACCACTTTACCATAGAACGCCGGCAAAATTAATTAAGAAGCGAAACGAAAAAAGTAAAAAAACTTGTTACAGAATTTTAAAGCCAAAAAAGGCAAAAATCGAACTATCTTTTCCGGGAAAAGATTATTTTTCAGCGAAAAGTAGAAAAGTGGAATATAAGCAGAAAACTAGCAATCACAACTCTGCCGGGTGCGCCAATCATAAAACGAATGAAAAAGCAAATTTGACGAATCAGAAAAAGCTAGTATACTAATATTTGTTGCCGCGTGAGGCAAGCAAGTCTCGCGGAGGTAAAAAGAAAATATCAAAAACTTGTTGACAAGAAGTCAACAAGCGAGTAAGATATAAAATGTTGCGTCACTTGACGCAAGTTGGTACTTTGAAAACTGAACAAAGTTTCGCAGTGTGCGGGTCAAACATTGTTTGATCCAAACAAGTAAGCGAAGTCAATTCGCAAGCAAATAATCTGGAGCAGATAAAAAGACTCAATTTTCAAATTGAGAGTTTGATCCTGGCTCAGGACGAACGCTGGCGGCGTGCCTAATACATGCAAGTCG
>NZ_AZCR01000106.1 GCF_001433875.1 Lactobacillus delbrueckii subsp. delbrueckii DSM 20074 = JCM 1012 | reverse complement strand
TTGTCGTTATTAACATTGTAAGGGACAACCCTTCTTTTTTGTTGCCTATTTTCTATTTACACAAGAATTTATACTGAACCGTTATTTTCGATCGTTGGATCCTCAATTCGTCAAGTGATGTCAAATGCCCGCTAGACCATGTTGCTAAGTATACTAATGGTTTAGCGATGCAAAAATTTCGACCTCAAAATAACGAAATTGGCTTACCAGTTGTAAAAATTCGAGAATTAAACCAAGGTGATACCGACGAAAATTCAGACTATTGTACCTCAAACATTGATCAGTCTGTCAAAGTAAATACAGGTGATATCATTTTTTCTTGGTCAGGAACGTTAACTCTTGATATCTGGGCCGGAGGTGAAGCAGGACTAAATCAACATCTTTTTAAAGTTACTTCTTCAAAATATCCATATTGGTTTGTGTTTGAATGGACAAAGTATTACCTTAAATCTTTTCAAAATATAGCAAAATCAAAAGCTACAACTATGGGCCACATAAAGAGATCAGATTTACATAGTTCACTTGTGAAAATTCCAACGCATGACGAAATGATTGAATTAAATACCACTTTGAGCCCAATGTACAGTCAAAAGATAGCTATTCGACATGAAAACAGAGTTTTATATCAAATGAAACAACAACTATTATCTAAGTACTTCTAAGCCACTAAATTATCATTTAGTAGCACAACTGTACAAAAAATAGTACTCTATCATCAAAAAAGGATTGAGTGCTGTGAAAAAAGAAGAAGCTGATCAGATTATCCGTGGAATGCTACCTCATCTGAATAATCTGCAATTGAGATATTTACAAGATGTTTTGAAGAAGAATATTTCTACCGTTGGTTATGAGGATGAAGAGCTGAGTAACCAAGAATTATTAGCAAAATATTTTGCAGCCAAGAGGGCAGAAGGATGCTCGGAGAAATCATTGGCGTACTATAGAGCAACAATTGTTAAAGCTTTGTCTAAAATAGGTTCTAATGCCATTGAAATTGTAACTGATCAGTTAAGAAAGTACTTAACGGATTATCAGACTGCTCACAATTCAAGCAAAGTAACGATTGATAATATCCGGCGTATTCTATCTAGTTTTTTCAACTGGCTTGAAGATGAAGACTATATTGTAAAAAGCCCAATTAGAAGAATTCACAAAGTTAGAGTAGTGAAAACGGTAAAAGAAACATATTCTGACGAGGAACTAGAGAAACTGAGGGACGGCTGCAATAACCTTAGAGATCTGGCTATGATTGATTTCCTATCTTCAACCGGAATGCGTGTGGGAGAGTTGGTTCTTCTAAATAGGCAGGATATAAATTTTCAGGAAAGAGAATGTATTGTCTTTGGTAAAGGTTCAAAAGAAAGAGTGACATACTTTGATGCAAGGTCAAAACTCCACTTGCAGAGATACTTGGAATCAAGGGATGATGCTAATGAAGCTCTGTTTGTAGGACTAAAATGGCCACACAACCGATTAACAATAAGTGGTGTAGAATCACGATTGAAGCATATAGGAAAAAAGTTGGGAATATCTGCAGTATATCCTCATAAATTTAGAAGAACACTTGCTACAAAAGCAATTGATAAGGGGATGCCGATAGAACAACTACAGAGATTGTTGGGACACAGTCGAATTGATACAACTCTGCATTATGCAATGGTTAAGCAGCAAAATGTAAAAAATGCACATAGAAGGTATATAGGGTGATAGACAAGATGAAAGTTAGATTAGGCGATGTTCTTGAATTAAATCCTAAAGAATCAATTGTAAAAAATACAATTGCTAGAAAGATATCAATGACAGACTTAAAGCCATTTACTCGAGATATACCTACCTTTTCATATGAAAAGTATTCTGGAGGTGCAAAATTTCGTAATAATGACATTTTGTTAGCAAGAATCACGCCTTGCTTAGAAAACGGGAAGACGGCATTAGTTAACATATTGGATAAAGATGAAGTTGCATTTGGATCTACAGAATACTTTGTGTTAAGAGCAAAAAAAGGATTGATTGATCCTTATTATTTATACTACTTGAGTATTTCCCAAGACTTTAGAAATGTAGTTATTAAGTCAATGACTGGCACTTCAGGTCGTCAAAGAGCACAAAAAGATGCGATTCTTGAATACAAGCTAGATTTGCCTAATATTCAAGAACAACAATCAATTGCAAAACAGTTAAGAGCACTGGATGATAAGATCAGACTAAATAAGCAAATAAATGATAATTTAGCTGCTTAGAAGTAATGGTTTAGTAAGGAATGCTTTATTCTGTAGAGAATCTCATTTTCAGTATTTAAATGATCTATTTCTCTTTGCAGTGTATCAAAATAAATATAATTTGCGCCGATTGTAAAATTAAACTGAACACTGTTCCGATCCAGTAAGAAAAATCGTTTTCACTGGATCAGAGCACAAAAA
>NZ_AZCR01000105.1 GCF_001433875.1 Lactobacillus delbrueckii subsp. delbrueckii DSM 20074 = JCM 1012 | reverse complement strand
TTGACCGCATTTACCGGCGTAGATAGTCAAAATCTGCTAGATGTTATGGTAAGTGTTCAATTTATTCTTGCAATTGGCGATAAATTTTTTTGCAATTTCTACGGGAGTAAAAAAGCGCCCAGATTCAAAAGAAGAACCGCAATAATAAAGAGCAGCCAATCTTTGTTAGTTAGCGGCACCTCAACGATCACGGACCGCGGAGCGCCTTCCCGGTAGCCGTGGGACTCCATCCCCTGGGCCAGGTTGTCGGCACTGTTTAAAGCTACCAAAATCGCGTTAAAGTAGAGGACCGGGGACCAAAAGGAGAGGTAGACTCCCCGCATCATCCCTGCCAACCGGATCTGCTTGACCGCGGCTTGCATGCGGGGAATGATGTTCAAAGCCGCCAAAGTTCCATAAGCAAACTTGCTCGGCAAGTGCAGGTTCTGCTCCAGCGACCGGGCCATCTCTTCTGCCGTGGTTGAAATGGTCAGGCAGGCCGTGGTGAAGGTATATACGAAGGCCCGGCTGGAGATGTCCAAAGCATACCAGAGGTCGCGGTGGTCACTGAAGATGTATCCTGAAGAAAAGACGGTAATTGCCGCTAAGCCCGTTGCCAAAAGCATCCCGCCCAGGGCCTTAGGCTTGATCCGCCGGTATAAGAGATAGGCTAATGATAAAACAATAACGATGACATTGCTGAAAAGGCTGACCTTAAAAGATAACTCCAGTGAAATAATCAAGGTCAGCAGGAATTTCAAGCTGGGATTCATTTTGCTTTTAGTCATTTTCTCCTCCTAATCCTGGACAAAAGCCAGCTCTCTGCCGGCCAGACGCAGGTGGTAGTCGCACCAAGTGCTGATTCCGTAGAACTGGTGGCTGATCAGCAGGATCGTCTGCCCGCTCTTTTCCTGGCACTTTTGCAAAAGCTGCACGACCTGCTCAATCGACTTCTGGTCCAGGCCGCTCAAAGGCTCATCGATCAAGAGCACTTCCTGGCCCGACAAAAGCATCAAGAGGATCTGCAGCTTCTTTTTCTGCCCGCCCGACAAGGAGTAGACCACCTGGTCCATGTGGTCGGCCAAATCCAGGTCAGCCAGGGCCTGGTCTAAGACTTCCGGAGTGAAGTAGGGGGAAGCGTGCTTTTGGCTCAAAGCCAGCTCCTCTTTGACGGTGATGGCCATGAACTGGTCACTTGCATTTTGAAAAATCTGGGCTACATGCTGGAAGTAGGTCCGCTCCTTGAGCTTGGCCACTTCCTTGCCCTCCCAGGTCAAAGACCCCTGGTAGTCCAGCAACTTGGTCATGGCCTTAAACAGAGAGCTCTTCCCGCTGCCGTTTGGCCCCGTGATCAAGGTCACCTTCCCCTTGGGGATGGCTAATTCCTTTTGCTCAAGCAAAGGCCGGCCTTGCTTGATGGCGAAATTTTTCATGACAAAAGCCGCTGGCTCGTTCTCCGGCAGGGGGAAGTGCAGGCCGATTGGCTCAGTAGCCAGGAGAAGCGCTTGTTCATCCTTAGTCAATAAGTCCACTTGTTCGCCTTTGAAGCGGTAGACCCCGTCCACCTTGCCCTGGTAGTCGTCAAAAAGGTGGTCGGTGATGATGATGGTCTTGCCCTGCTCTTTCAGCTTGGCCAAGCGGCCAATCAAGAAGCGGCGGGCCGCCGGATCCACGCTGGCAAAAGGCTCATCTAATAAGAAAAGATCCACGTCCATGGCGACCAGGACGGCCAAGGCTACCCGCTGCTTTTCCCCGCCGGACATGGTTACGATCTTCTGGTCTAAAAGAGAGTCGATTTCCGCGAATTCGCTGGCCAGCTTCAGCCGGTCCGCAAATTCTGTCTTGCTTTTGCCCAGGTTTTCCATGGCAAAAATAATCTCTTCTCTAGGCGTGGCCATGGTAAACTGCTCGCCGGCTTCCTGGAACATCATGGCCTGACTTCGCCCGCCCAAAGAAACCTGCCCGCTGGTCAGCTGGCCCCCGTATTTCGGGTAGAGGCCGGCCATGATCTTCAACAGGGTCGACTTGCCGCAGCCGGTCGGCCCGATCAAGAGGGAAAAAGTCCCTGCCGGCAGGGTTAAGGATAGGTCGCGGATGACCTCCCGGTTCCCGTAGGAAAAAGTTAAGTGGTCAATTGTCAGTTCTGCTTGCAAAATAAAAAGTCACCTCAAAACTGGGGTGACCATAAGCAGCAGCATTTTCCCTTGCCAGCATTACCTGGCCAGGTTCCATGGGTATCATCTCAGCCTTCCGGCACCCCGTTGATTCGTCAAATTGATTCTTATTTTAGTATATTGGATTTACTAAGGCCTGTCTAATTCAAACTTTGTCCAAACTGATTGAAAATGCCGATTTATAGCACTTTTCTTAAAATAATCTGGGACGCCAATTGCAAGAATAAATTGAACACTTACCATAACATCTGGTAGATTTTGACTATCTACGCCGGTAAATGCGGTCAAG
>NZ_AZCR01000104.1 GCF_001433875.1 Lactobacillus delbrueckii subsp. delbrueckii DSM 20074 = JCM 1012 | reverse complement strand
TTGACCGCATTTACCGGCGTAGATAGTCAAAATCTGCCAGATGTTATGGTAAGTGTTCAATTTATTCTTGCAATTGGCGTTCCATTTATTTTCTATAGATGCAGATAATTTTTGGGACAAGGATAGAAAAAGCCAGTAGTTAAAACTACTGGCTACTTTGAAATACTTCCTATAGGGATGCCATTTTGACTATAATAAGGAGAGTACAGGATTTGAACCTGCGCACCAATTCAACATTGGCTCGGCGGATTTCGAGTCCGCTGCATTACCGCTCTGCCAACTCTCCATTAACAATAATAGTATACCTTAATTTTTGTTTCTTGCAAATTATTTTTTAAGATGGTGAAACCGCTTTTTTAAATGTTATAATTAACAGGTAATGCTCGTTAAAGAGTTTAATGTAATATCTCTTTAGCAAATAGTTGATATTGGGGACTAATAATGACATTTCAACTGCTTTGAGGAGCTATCTGTATTTTGTAAGTATATTCTTGAAGTAAAGCAAGAGGCATAATAATGTACAAAAAAGGCGATTATGAAGTCGAAGCAGAAGGACATCATTCTACGGTTAAGTTACGCGTTTCTTTTGATGAAGAAAAACTTACTAAAATTGAAGTTCTTGAAGAAAATGAAACACAGGTTTTTGTAGACGATTTAAAAGACAGATTTATCCTAGAAGTTGTCGCTAATCAGTCTTTAAACTTAGATGCGATTAGTGGTGCAACAAAGTTGACTAAAGCAGTGACCAGTAGTTGTAGAAGAAGCAATTACTGAAGCTGGCGGGGACCATAAAACATTTACTGAAGCAGCACATGTTACTGAAACCAAGCTTCCAGATGCTGATGTTACAGCTGACGTTGTAGTTATCGGCAGTGGTGCATCAGGCTTTATGTCAGCTATCACCGCTGCCAAGGCGGGCAGTAAGGTGGTTGTTTTGGAAAAAGCTGGTAATTTAGCAGCGGTTAACGGAGTAAAAGTTTCAGGCCCATTTGCCGTTAATACTCCAGTCTTGCGTGAACGTGGGACTACTTTGACGGTTAATGAAGTTTTCCAACATGTGATGAATTACACTCACTGGGAACCGAATTCTGCTTTGATTAGGAACTACCTTGAGCATTCGAGTGAAGCGGTTGAAAACTTATTGGAGATCGGTTACCAATTTAAGGAAGCAAACTTCCGTTTTAAAACTCCTTTCGTCGATGAAAAGGGCGGCTTCCATTTGATTTTAACCGATGTTGATAAGCGCGTCCGTCTTTGGACTGAAGCTTACGAAAAATATGGTTGTTCTTTAATACGGCAGCCAAAGAAGTTCTGAAGGAAAACGGTAAAATTGCAGGCGTTGCTGGTCAGCGGAAGGATGGTTCGAAAGTTACCGTTCATGCCAAGAGCGTTATCATCGCCAGTGGTGGATATCTTGGCAACAAGGAACTACTTTTAAAGTATCTAGGCACAACACACGTGAACGTTGCTGCTCGCGGCAAGAGTCTCTGCACTGGTGACGGGTTGGCTATCGCGCAAAAGGCAGGTACAATTCTTGACAAGACCTTTGGCTATTGTGGCTGTGAGTATGGTGGAACCAACCCCAAGACCAGTCGCCCAGCAACCCAAGATAAATATGACCAGAACCTAGCATTCAAGTTTGGCATTTACGGTAATCTGTTAGTTGACAACCAAGGAAAGCGCTTTATGAATGAAGGCTTGCTATGTGATTATCCAATGTCATATGGTGAAGAGCCGACCTTGCGCCACTCACCATATTACGCCATTGTTGACCAGGAATATGTTGACGAAATGCGGGATGAAGGCCTGTATGAGTACTTAACCAAGCGTGTAGCTAACCATGACAACTGATTTATCGGCTCCTACTACAAGCAAAGAGGTGCCTTGAAGAGCTTGGATAGTGACCTTGAAGAAGGAATTCATGAAGGTTGGATTGTAAAGGCTGATACTTTGGAAGAACTTGCTAAAAAGACTGGATTCGATCATTTAACAGGTACAGTAGCGTCTTATAACAGTTATTGTGAAAAAGGAGAAGATGAGCAATTTGGTGCCAATCCATGGTACTTAAGCTCGGTCAAGCAAGGGCCGTTTTATGCCATTGAATGTGAGGTAAGTGTTTGGTCAACTTTTGGTGGAGTAAAAACTGATGACGAGTGTCGTGCTTTAGGTGAAGATGACCAGGTTATTCCGGGCATGTATGTAGTTGGTACTGACAACGGCTCAATGATGTACTCACCATATTATGACATCCCAGGCTTCTGTTGTGGTTCATGTATCGGTAGTGGGGTTATTGCCGGACATGGAGCAATTGCTTACGCGAAAGCTTAAAAACGTGATAAGTGCTCGTGTTGAAGTCAATCCACAAAAATAAAAATTCGCCAATTGCAAGAATAAATTGAACACTTACCATAACATCTAGCAGATTTTGACTATCTACGCCGGTAAATGCG
>NZ_AZCR01000103.1 GCF_001433875.1 Lactobacillus delbrueckii subsp. delbrueckii DSM 20074 = JCM 1012 | reverse complement strand
CTTATCCCTTCCGCACATAGCTACCCAGCGATGCCTTTGGCAAGACAACTGGTACACCAGCGGTGCGTCCATCCCGGTCCTCTCGTACTAAGGACAGCTCCTCTCAAATTTCCTGCGCCCACGACGGATAGGGACCGAACTGTCTCACGACGTTCTGAACCCAGCTCGCGTGCCGCTTTAATGGGCGAACAGCCCAACCCTTGGGACCGACTTCAGCCCCAGGATGCGACGAGCCGACATCGAGGTGCCAAACCTCCCCGTCGATGTGAACTCTTGGGGGAGATAAGCCTGTTATCCCCAGGGTAGCTTTTATCCGTTGAGTGATGGCCCTTCCATACGGTACCACCAGATCACTAAGCCCTACTTTCGTACCTGCTCGAGTTGTCTCTCTCGCAGTCAAGCTCCCTTTTGCCTTTACACTCTGCGAATGATTTCCAACCATTCTGAGGGAACCTTTGGGCGCCTCCGTTACACTTTAGGAGGCGACCGCCCCAGTCAAACTGCCCGTCAAACACTGTCCTCGGCCTGGATCACAGGCCTGAGTTAGAGCATCCGTCAAGCAAGGGTAGTATCCCAACAGCGCCTCTGATAAGACTGGCGTCCTATCTTCTCCGGCTCCTACCTATCCTGTACATGCTTGACAGATACCCAATATTAAACTGCAGTAAAGCTCCATGGGGTCTTTCCGTCCTGTCGCGGGTAACCCGCATCTTCACGGGTATTATAATTTCACCGAGTCTCTCGTTGAGACAGTGCCCAAATCATTACACCTTTCGTGCAGGTCGGAACTTACCCGACAAGGAATTTCGCTACCTTAGGACCGTTATAGTTACGGCCGCCGTTTACTGGGGCTTCAATTCAAGCCTTCGCTTGCGCTAAGCTCTCCTCTTAACCTTCCAGCACCGGGCAGGTGTCAGCACCTATACTTCATCTTACGATTTTGCAGATGCCTGTGTTTTTGATAAACAGTTGCTTGGGCCTTTTCACTGCGGCTGATCTTGCGACCAGCGCCCCTTCTCCCGAAGTTACGGGGCCATTTTGCCGAGTTCCTTAACGAGAGTTCTCTCGCTCACCTGAGGATACTCTCCTCGACTACCTGTGTCGGTTTGCGGTACGGGTGCACCGTCTCTGGCTAGAAGCTTTTCTCGGCAGTGTGACGTCGCAGCCTTCGCTACTTTAATTTCGCTCCTCATCACGCCTTGTCCTTATGAAAGCAAGCATTTGACTCACTCTCAGACTTGACGCTTGAACGTGGTATCCAGCACCACGCGCTGCTAGCCTCCTGCGTCCCTCCATCGCTCATAACGATTCGGTGCAGTACAGGAATTTCAACCTGTTGTCCATCGACTACGCCTCTCGGCCTCGCCTTAGGTCCCGACTTACCCTGGGCGGACGAGCCTGCCCCAGGAAACCTTAGTCTTGCGGCGGACAGGATTCTCACCTGTCTTTCGTTACTCATACCGGCATTCTCACTTCTAGAAGCTCCACATGTCCTCTCGGTCATGCTTCACCGCCGCTAGAACGCTCTCCTACCACGTGCATAAATGCACATCCACAGTTTCGGTATCATGCTTAGCCCCGGTAAATTTTCGGCGCGGCGTCACTCGACTAGTGAGCTATTACGCACTCTTTGAATGATGGCTGCTTCTGAGCCAACGTCCTAGTTGTCTGCGCAACTCCACATCCTTTTCCACTTAGCATGAATTTTGGGACCTTAACTGGTGATCTGGGCTGTTTCCCTTTCGACTACGGATCTTATCACTCGCAGTCTGACTCCCGCACATAAATGTCTGGAATTCGTAGTTTATCTGAATTCAGTAACCCTTGACGGGCCCCTAGTCCAAACAGAGCTCTACCTCCAGCATCCTCTTTGCGAGGCTAGCCCTAAAGCTATTTCGGAGAGAACCAGCTATCTCCAAGTTCGTTTGGAATTTCACCGCTACCCACAACTCATCCCCGCAATTTTCAACTTACGTGGGTTCGGTCCTCCAGCGCGTTTTACCGCGCCTTCAACCTGGTCATGGGTAGGTCACTTGGTTTCGGGTCTGCGTCAGCCAACTGCTCGCCCTCTTCAGACTCGCTTTCGCTGCGGCTCCGTCTTTTCTGACTTAACCTTGCTGACTAACGCAACTCGCCGGTTCATTCTACAAAAGGCACGCCATTACCCGTTAACGGGCTCTGACTACTTGTAGGCACACGGTTTCAGGTTCTCTTTCACTCCCCTCCCGGGGTTCTTTTCACCTTTCCCTCACGGTACTGGTTCACTATCGGTCACTGGTTAGTATTTAGCCTTGCGAGATGGTCCTCGCGGATTCAAACGGGATTTCACGTGTCCCGCCCTACTCAGGATACTGATAGGCCTTCTTTGGATTTCGCTTACGGGGCTATCACCCTCTCTGGCGCGTTTTCCCAAACGCTTCTGCTATCCTCTGAAGTGCCATGTCTCAGTCCTACAACCCCGGCAGATAAATCT
>NZ_AZCR01000102.1 GCF_001433875.1 Lactobacillus delbrueckii subsp. delbrueckii DSM 20074 = JCM 1012 | reverse complement strand
GATGCTAAGCGGAAGACGGGATTCGAACCCGCGACCCCCACCATGGCAAGGTGATGTTCTACCACTGAACTACTTCCGCATATTTCGTTTGATCGGGAAGACAGGATTTGAACCTGCGACCCCCTGGTCCCAAACCAGGTGCTCTACCAAACTGAGCCACTTCCCGATACTCCGCCTGTCAGACTCGAACTGACGACATCCTGATTAACAGTCAAGCGCTCTACCAACTGAGCTAAGGCGGAATTTTCTGCCGCGCCTCGGCGACGCAACAACTAGTATTTTACATGGTTTAGGGAAAATGTCAACACTTTTCAGCGAAAAAATCAAAAACTTTATTGTCAAGCCTTCTCTACTTTTCTTTTTAAATTTATTTTAATTTAGCCTTGATTTATTTCTCATTCGGATTACAATAGTTTTTAATTAAAAAAGTAAGCCATAAAAAGACGAGTAAAGGCGGGCAACCTCCAGTGAGCTGATGAGAGTGGAAATTCAGCAGGCTCTGCCCCCCTTGAAAAACACTTTTTCAGCTGCCAACCGAAAGACTTAGCTCCAGTAGGCTTGGCCGGTTCTGGTCCGTTACCACCGGATGAGCATATTTGCGCTCAAGAAGCAGGCTCTATTATCAGAGCAATTTGGGTGGTACCGCGGAACAAAGCCTTTCGTCCCTTACCGGGGAGCGAAGGGCTTTTTCTTTGCTTGGCGACCTTTTTTTCATTAAAGAGCAATTTTTACTCACTTAAATTATTTTTTGCTTAAACTTAAAAAAGAAAGAGACAGCGAATATGTGCGGATTTTTAGCGATCGACTCCAAAGAATTTGACTTGAAGACCTTTGACGAAGCCCTGGCCAAATGCCAGGACCGGGGACCGGACATGACCAGGGTCTTTGACGAGCGGGGAGTTACTTTTGGCTTCAACCGCTTGGCCATCATGGACTTGACGGACAGCGGGATGCAGCCTTTTGAAACCCTGGACTGCACCCTGGTCTGCAACGGGGAAATCTACAACTACCCGGAACTGAAAAAGAACCTGGAAACCGACTACGAATTTACTTCCAGCAGTGACTGTGAAGTTCTGATCCCCCTTTACCGCAAATACGGGATTGAGACGATGGTTAAGATGCTGGATGGGGAATTTTCCTTTGTCCTCTATGATCACCTCTCAAAGACGATTTACGCGGCCAGAGACATCATCGGTATCCGGCCAATGTTCTACGGCTTTACCAAAAAAGACGGCAAGATTGCTTTTGCCTCAACTGGCAAGAACTTGCTTGACCTCTGCGGCGAAATCCACCCCTTCCTGCCTGGCCACTACTATGACGGGGAAAAGATCGTGGCCTACCATGAACCAGACCTCACCCCCAAGATGAGTACTGACGATTTTGAGACTGCGACTCACAAGATTCATGACCTTCTGGTTGAATCAGTTGACCAGCGCCTGGCCTCAGACGCCCCGGTCGGCTACCTCCTTTCAGGCGGCCTTGACTCTTCCCTGGTCTGCTCGATCGCCGCCCGCCTGCAGCCAGATACGAAGATCAGAACTTTTGCCATTGGGATGGACCAAAACCCGATCGACCTTAAATATGCCCGGGAAGTGGCTGACTACCTAGGAACTGACCACACCGAGTTCATCATGACCAGAGAAGACGTGCTGGGCGTTTTAAGAGAAGTCATCTATACTTTGGAAACCTGGGACATCACGACTATCCGGGCTTCAATCGGGATGTACATTCTCTGCAAGAAGATCCATGAAACAACTGACTTGAAGGTCATCTTGACTGGTGAATGCTCTGATGAGCTATTTGGCTACAAATACACCGACTTCGCTCCAAGCCCGGAAGAATTCCAAAAAGAAGCAGCCAAGCGGCTCAGAGAGCTCTACATGTACGACGTCTTACGGGCAGACCGCTGCATTTCCGCCAACTCTTTGGAAGGCAGAGTGCCTTTCGCTGACCGGGAATTCGTCGACTACGTCATGAGCGTGGATCCAGACTTGAAGATGAACCACTACCACAAGGGCAAGTACTTGCTCCGGAAGGCCTTTGAAGAAGGCGACTGGCTGCCCCGCGACATCCTTATGCGGGAAAAAGCAGCCTTCAGCGACGCCGTGGGCCACTCCATGGTTGATGACCTTAAGGAATACGCTGAAAGCAAGTACAGCGATGAAGACCTGGCTAAAGCAGGCGAAAAGTACCCATACCGGACGCCATTTACCAAGGAATCACTTCTTTACCGGGATATTTTTGAAGAATTCTACCCTGGCAAGGCTGACTGGATCAAGGACTACTGGATGCCAAACAGAAGCTGGAAGAGCCTGGAAAGCGTCACCGACCCAAGTGCCCGGGTATTGAGCAACTACGGGGCTAGCGGTGAATAAGTAAAAAAGAAAATACAAAATCAAAAGGTGATATGACCCCCGAAATTAGGACACTAATTTCGGGGGTTATTTTCATGACTAAATACACTAAAGAAATCAAACTTGCT
>NZ_AZCR01000101.1 GCF_001433875.1 Lactobacillus delbrueckii subsp. delbrueckii DSM 20074 = JCM 1012 | reverse complement strand
GCAGCTAATTGATAGATATACTACAGAGATTGTACCAGAATTGCACACCACTTTCAAAATATCGGCATGACACTACACTAGTAGCACAGGAGTTTATTTGTTGCTTATTCTTTTTTGCCTAATTTAAAACTTTTCGCCGACTTCCGCAGATTCGACATCTGGCAGAGGCTGGCCGTCTTGGTCAAAGTAGCTGTCGATGTCCCGGCACCAAATGATGGCGATGGTATTTTTCCCGCAGTGAACGCCAACAACGGGGCCAATGATGGACCGGTCAAACTTGTCCTTTGGAAAAGCAGCCTGGTAATCTTTAAGCCATTCATCGCCCCGGTCGGGGTTATCCGCGTCAAAAATCGTGGCCTGGATTGGGTAGTCCTTGTTTTCCGTCAATTCGCGGAAGTCGTTTTGGACATGCTTGTAGGCCCGCTTGTATTGCCGTTCCTTGGCAATGACGGAGATGTGGCCAGTCTTTTGCACGTCCATGGCCAGGATTGGCGTAATGTGGAGTAAGGTGCCGATAAAGCTGGCCGCGTTTGACAGGCGGCCGGTCCGCTTGAGGTGGCCCAGGTTGTCGACCAAGAAACGGACGCCGATCGTCTTGCGCAGGTCTTCCAGGTCCTTCATGATGAGGTCGACGCTGGCTCCGGCATTAACCAGGCGGGCAGCCAAAATGGCGCAGTCAGCCAGGCCGGCACAGGTAGTACGGCAGTCAAAAGGATGAATCTTGATCCGGTCTTCTTCAGCCGCGTAGTTGACCAGGTTGTTGTAGGAGCTGGAGATCCCGCTGGACAAAGGCAGGATGATTACGTCGGTGTAGCCTTCTTCCACGTAGCGGTCGACGAATTCCATAATCTGACCCAAAGATGGCTGGGAAGTGGTCGGCAGGGTCTGGCTGCTGGAAATTTTTTCATAAAATTCTTCATAGCTGATGTCGACCAGGTCGTAGTAGGTCTTCCTGTCCCAAATCAAAGGAATTGGCACCACGTCGATATGGTACTTCTCTTGTTGCTCCTTGCTTAGGTAAGCAGAACTGTCTGTTAAAACAGCAATTTTCATATTTTTCCTCCGAGCATTATTATTCTAAAAACTTAAACTTCCCACTTACGAAAGTGGGCTTGTACCTTGAAAATTCAATAGTTTAGCCAATAAAAAAGCACAAGGCCTTTGTTCGCTTGATATAATTCAACTACAACATCATCAATATCAAACGAAAGGCTTGTGCTATGTCTAGTTTACCATCATTAGATACCAAAAACGAACCCAAAATTTCTCGTTCTGTTGAAAAGGTCTTCAAGGACTACAAAGTTATGGAGCTTCTCCGTAGATGTGGGCTTCGCAAGTCCAAAGGAATCCCACTTTGGTCGATCCTTTCATACATCTTAAGTAATGTATTTCCAGACAGAAGCATGTACATGCAACAGAAGTCTGGCAAGTGTACTGCTGGCTTCTCCAAAAACACCTACTATCGATTCATGTGGAACCCACATATCAACTGGCTTCGCTTCACTATTCTGCTAGCTGAGAGGATCGTCAATGGGCACCTGAAAGACCTGACTTCTGACCAACGTGCCGATTGCTTCGTCTTTGACGATTCGCTCTACTCTAGAACTGGATACAAGAAGACTGAGCTGGCTGCCAAAGTGTTCGACCACGTTTCGATGACCTACAAGAAGGGCTTTCGAATGATGACCATGGGTTGGACTGATGGATCCTCCTTTGTCCCAATCGCTTCATCACTCTTGTCCTCAAAGGAACGATCAGAATTGTCATCGGGACGACCAAGAAGATCGACAAGCGCACAATCGCGGCCAAGAGGCGGATTATGGCCCAATCAAAGGGGGACCGATGTAGTTATCCAGCTGCTCGATCAAGCCTTGAAAGCAGGACTCACTGCCAAGTACGTTATGTTTGACACTTGGTTCTCCAATCCTCATCAGATTGTCCAAATCAGTCAACGTGGTTTGAACGTAATCGCCATGGTGAAGAAAGACTCCAAGATCACATACGAGTTCGAAGGAAAGCGGATGAACGTCAAGCAGATCTTCAACTGAGAAGCGAGATGATGAAGATGATAGGAAAATAGGCGAGCTCTTTTCTACTCTAAGTCAAGTGTTATCAATGATTTTAGGCAATTTTTATTGCATGGTAGACGAGCTTGCGGACATCACTTTCAATCACTCCCTACAAATCCTGGTGGAAGCCATGTTCGAGAGTGTGAAAGAGATCTTCCAACCGACAGAAGAGCAGATGGAAAGGTTCATCAACGCTTTCATTTCACGCCTCCCGAAGTACATGCAAGAGGCTATATAGCCATCACTAGCAGCTTAATTGAATATTTACTGGCTAAACTATTGAGTTTTCAAGGCATCATAGTTCTTTTTGGTGTGGGAAGTTTAAGTAAAAACTTTCGCCAATTGCAAGAATAAATTGAACACTTACCATAACATCTGGCAGATTTTGACTATCTACGCCGGTAAATGCGGTCA
>NZ_AZCR01000100.1 GCF_001433875.1 Lactobacillus delbrueckii subsp. delbrueckii DSM 20074 = JCM 1012 | reverse complement strand
TTGACCGCATTTACCGGCGTAGATAGTCAAAATCTACCAGATGTTATGGTAAGTGTTCAATTTATTCTTGCAATTGGCGACTTATATAAATTAGCGAATTAATTATATCATTCTAAAGGAAAAATTAACAAGTTTTTTCTTACTCATAATCTGGCAAAACCCAGCGGCCGATCGCTTCCGCCACCGCCCCCTGGTCAAAGGTCTTCTCCGTAATCTTATCGCAGTCAGCCCGCATTTCCGGGCTGACATTGGCCACCCCGACGCCGGTGCCGGCTGCCTTGATCATGGCCAGGTCATTGAAGCTGTCCCCGATCGCCATGGTCTCATCCAGCTGATAGCCCAGCTCCTGGCACAGTTTCTTTAGGCCTGTCCCCTTGTTCACCTTGGGCGGGTTGAATTCCAGGTAGCGGTTGGATGAAAAGCTCATCTCACTGACTTTTTCAAAAGCTGCCAGGTCCTTCCGCAATTTTTTCAAGCGGGGAAAATCAGTATCGACGTAAAGAATCTTGGCAAAACGGGCTCCGCTGGCCCGCAAGGCCGTTAAGTCCCCGCCTGGCAAAGCCGCGAAGTCGGCCCGGCCTTGGCAAAAATCGATCTCTTCTTGCGTAAGCTGGTAGCCGTAAACCTGGTCCTCAGTGTAGATATGCATCCCCAGACCTAATTCCTGTCCCCGTTTGAAGATTTCCTCAACCAGGTCCCCGTCCATCCCGGTAAAGGAGATCAGGCGCGGCCCCTTGTTTTCAAAAACCGCCCCGCCGTTGTAACAAATCGTGTACTGGCCGGCTTGATCCGCCTGGCCCAGTTCTTCTAGCGTCTGCCTTAAAGAGTAAAAGCCGCGCCCTGTAGCGGGCACGAATTTGATGCCCAGTTCCTGGCATTTTTTAATAGCCCGCAGATTTTCCTCTACTACCCGGCTGCCCGGCCCCAGCAAGGTCTCATCTAAGTCGCTAGCAATCAGTTTGATCATCATTTTTCCTCCTTGCTCATCATTTTTCTACCACCATGATAGCGTTTTTAGGAGCAAAAAGAAAACAAAAATGAAAAAAGAAAATGAAAAGAAAAAATAAAAAAGCTGCCTTACCGCAGCTTAATCGGTGATGGTTACCTCACCGGCAATATCCTTGTTGAAAAAGGCCCGGACGTCCTCCAGGTCCATCCCCTGGCCCAGGGCCCACATCAGCTTGGTTACAGCACTTTCACTGGTCATGTCCCGGCCACTGATCGCCCCTTCCAGCATAGCCGCCCGGCCAACCTCATACTTGGTCAAGTCAGTCCGTTCATACAAACACTGGCTGCAGGCCACCACGGGGACTCCCCGCTTGATGATCTCCCCGATCGCCTTAACCATGTTCCGCCGCATGTAGTTCATGCCGCCAAGGCCATAGGCTTCGATGACGATCCCCCTGACCCCGCTGTCGACCATGGCGGACAAAACCGCCGGGTCAAAGCCTGGGAAAAGCTTGATCATGGCCACCTGGGTCTCCACCTTGGTGTTCAAAGTGCAGATGGCGTGCTCGCTTGGCACGTATTCAAAGTCTTTGTGCTTGATGTCAATGCCGTCTGAAGTCACCATTGCCACCGGGTCAACGTTGATGCTCTTGAAGGCGTCAAAACCGGTCGTCCGGATCTTAACGCAGCGGCAGCCCCGCATGATCTGCCGGTTAAAAGCGATATAGATCCCCGGCTTGCAGGTTGCGGCCGCGGCAAAAGCAACCCGGAGGTTATCTGGAGCATCGCTTAAGATGGCCTGCATGGGAGCCTGGCTCCCGGTTAAAACAACGGGCAGGTCAATTCCCTGCAACATAAAGGTGAGCATAGACGCCGTGTAAGCCATGGTGTCAGTCCCGTGGGAGACGACGATACCGTCAAAGCCCCGGCGCAATTTATAAATCTGTTCGGCGATAAAAGCCCACTCTTCCGGCTGGATGTTGGAAGAGTCCAAAGACAAAATGTCCTTGACCTCGACTTCATAAGGCAGGCCGCCCAGGGTATGGAGCAATTCCGCCCCGGACTTGCCCGGGATCAAGCCCTCTTCTGAAGCCACGGACGCGATCGTCCCCCCAGTCGACAGCAGCAATATTTTCTTATTGGTCATCTTTTTTCCTCGCATGCTTCCCGATTTTCCTCAGCCAAAAGCTCATACAAACGATCCAGGTACTTTTCCAGCTGGCTTAGTTCTTGCCGGCTGTAGAGCTGCTCCACCTTTTCCTGCAGCTTGTGCATCCCCTTTTTAGCGCTGGCGCAAATCTGCCGGCCCTCATCCGTCAGGCAGACGATCTTCACCCGCTTGTCGCTTTCCGCCAGGCGGCTTCTGACATAGCCCTTGCCTTCCAGGCGGCCGACAATCCCGGCCATGGTGGCTTGGGCCACTTCAAAGTGGTTTTCCAGCTGCTTTAAAGGCGCCTGCTGGCCCGCGCATTTCTCCAGATAAACCAGGCAGTGAAACTGTGAAAAGGTCAGGCCCAATTTCTTGAGCTCATAGTTGCCCCTTTTGGCCATCAAATCATTGATCTTCTTGACTCTTAACCCTAAATCCATCGTTTCCTCGGCTCCTAATCTACCAACAATACCTAAGAGCCTATTTTACCATTTTTGCCGGTTAAAAGTCCTCTTCCAGCCGCTTGGCCTGGTCGATTTGCTCCCGCAACTTGCTTAAATCTGCCATTTTTTCCTCAAAAGTCCCCTATTTTCCAAGTATTTTAAAAAAGGTTCAGTATAAAAACTTGTGTAAATGACTGAGAGACTTAGAAAGCTTTCCGCGATAGTTCCATTAACCGCAGGA
>NZ_AZCR01000010.1:8545-36880 GCF_001433875.1 Lactobacillus delbrueckii subsp. delbrueckii DSM 20074 = JCM 1012 | reverse complement strand
TTGTCGTTATTAACATTGTAAGGGACAACCCTTCTTTTTTGTTGCCTATTTTCTATTTACACAAGAATTTATACTGAACCCTTTTTTCTCCTTTTCACATGCTAATTCCATTGTATGGTAGAAAAAAGATTATTCCAGCAAAAAAGTTAGCGCTTTCAATAGAAAATTGCAATATACCAAAAAACACCGGCAGAAATTAAACTGCCGGTGTTTTCGCGTTAATCAATTCAGTAAAAATTACAGGTTAACGATGCTTCTTGGCCGGCCGCCCTTGGCGATGGTCAATTGGTCAGTCAAGCAGATCTGCACCATGTTGCGGATGGAAGTTTCCGTGTAGAAGGCTGAGTGCGGAGTAATGACAACGTTTGGCATCTTGGCCAGGGTCTTGTAGTCTTCTGGGATTTCGCTGTCCGTCAGGCCAGTGTGGCCAAAGTAGCTGGATTCCCCAGCCAAAGTGTCCAGGCCGGCACCGGCGATTTCGCCATCCTGCAAGGCCTTGATCAAGGCTCCAGTATCGACTAATTCGCCCCGGGCACAGTTGATCAAGTAGGCAGACTTCTTCATTTCCTTCAGCTGCTTTTCCCCGATCATGTTTTCCGTTGATGGGAAGAGGGGAGTGTGGAGGGAGACGATGTCAGCTTCTTTCAAGACCGTGTCAAAGTCGGTGTAGGTCAAAAATGGTTCAAATTCCGGGTTGTAAGCCACGTCATAGGCGATGACCTTGGCCCCCATGGCTGAGAAGATTTCTGCCACGGCGCTGCCGATGTGACCGACCCCGATCAAGCCGACAGTCAAGTTGTAGATTTCATTGCTGATCAAGTTACTTGGCCAGGTAAAGTCATGGTCATGGTCCATCCGGTAGCGGAATTCCCCGATCTTGCGCAGGAGGTACATGGCCTGGGTAACCGTCATTTCAGCGATCGCCCGCGGGGAGTAGACCGGAACGTTGGTGACCAGCAAGTTGTACTTCTTGGTCCAGTCGAAGTTGATGGTGTTGAAGCCAACGATTCTGAGGCAGATGCACTTGACCCCGTATTCGCTCAATTTTTGGTAAACAACTTCTTCGTCAACCGGGCCAAGTGGTTTAAGGGAAACGCTGCTGCACCCTTCAGCTAAATCTACAGTCGCGCTGGTCAAGGCCTGGTCGGTCGTCTTAATTTCGACATCGTTTTTCTTAGCCCAGTCT
Source organism: Lactobacillus delbrueckii subsp. delbrueckii DSM 20074 = JCM 1012 (assembly GCF_001433875.1). Classification (GTDB taxonomy): domain Bacteria; phylum Bacillota; class Bacilli; order Lactobacillales; family Lactobacillaceae; genus Lactobacillus; species Lactobacillus delbrueckii. The sequence goes on along the minus strand of NZ_AZCR01000010.1, from coordinate 35,694 downwards.
TCAATGTAAGGCACTTCGATCGGGCTGACATTATACATGGCAATTTTAGTCATAAAAAACTCCTTTGTTGCATAATCTTTTGTTTTCTTGCCTCTTATATTTTACCGCAAATGCTGGTCAAACCAGGCAGTAATTTCTTTTAAGCGGCGGATTTGGTGTTTTGGCTGCCTGCTTCTGGAGAGCTCGTGGTTTTCGCCTTTAAAGAGGCACATTCTGCTTTCCACCCCGTAGTAGAGCAGGGCCCGGAACATCTGCATTCCTTCCGGCAAAGGACATCTGTAGTCTTCCAAAGAGTGGATGAACAAGGTCGGCGTGGTCACGTTTTTGGCATATTTCAAAGGAGACTGCTGCCAGGCATAGTCCAGCTTCTCGTCCAAGTTATTTGCGTCAATGGAGTAAAGGTCATCCCAAGGACCCACGTCTGACATAAAGGCATCGCTCAGCAAGTTGGACATGGGCCGCTGGCTGGCGGCAGCCTTGAAGCGGTCAGTATGGCCGATCACCCAGTTGGTCATGTAGCCGCCATATGAACCGCCAGTGATGCCCAGACGGCCGGCGTCAATTTGCGGGATTTTTGCCAAAACAGCGTCCGTGAACTTCAGCAAGTCCTCGTAGTCTTCCCGGCCCCAGTGCCCCCGCATGTTGGCGTAGTCCTTGCCCTGGCCGTCAGAGCCATAGATGTTGGCAAAGAAGACAAAGTAGCCCTGGCTTGCCCAGACCTGCATCTCGTGAAAAAGAGGGTCCCGTAAACTGTCTTTGGCCCGCCGTGGACATCGAGGATGGCCGGATATTTTTGCTTTTCAGCAAAGTCTTTCGGGTAAAGAACCCAGCCATGATGGGTATTGCCGGCATAGTCTTGATAGTCAACTTGAACGGCAGAAGCAACATAGCGGCCCTTTAAGGCATCTTCGTTATAGCTAGAGTGCTTGGTCAACTGGCCGTCCTTGTAGCTGTAAAGTTGCTGGGTCTCGTTGGCATTTGGACCAGTAAACCAGCAAGTGCCGTCACTGGTAAAGTCAAAGAATTCGATGGAAGGAAATTCAAAGACAGGAGTAACTTTTTCGCCGTCAAAGCATTCCAATACCGTGTGGTCGACCTTAGTTGTGGTGAAGTAGAGGCAGTCCTCAAAGACCCGGCTGGTCCGCACGTCCAACAGGCAAAGGTCGGTGTCTACGCAGTCGCCCCAGCCGCGGCCAAAGAAAGAGTTTTGAATTCCGGGTCATACTTGTAAAACTAGGGATTTTCTTCCGAGCCATAGCGCTTTTCATCAGTGGCCACCAGGTAGAGCTGGCCCTTTAAGACGCAGATGTCAAAAATTGACCACTCTTCTTTTGGCAAAAGCTGAGAATATTCCAGGCTGTTTAAGTCCAGCTGGTAGAGGGCGGACTTGCGGGCCTTGGATTGAGTGTAAGAATCCCCGGTGAAGTAGAGGTCAGTGCCATCGACATAGTGGAAGTCAAAGTTGAAGTATGGGTCATCTTTTAAGAGTTCGGCCAACTCCTTTTTGTCGGGGTCAAAAAGAAAGAGGCGGTCGCGGAACTTGGAAATAATGCCGTCGCCATTGAAGTAGGCCGGGAACTCATCTAAGACCACATAGTCTTTTTCATCCGGATCCTGCTTTTTCTCAGCTTCGCGCAAGTCAACTCGCCGGCTGAGGAGCAGGCGGCCGTCTGCTAAGACATTTTCAAGCGCGAAATCTTCTCCCTCTAAAGCAGCGATTTCCCTTGCTTCACCGCCCTTTAAAGAAAGCTGGTAGATAAAGGTCTTGTCCTTTTCCTTGATCCGGTTGCCGGCAAAGCAAACCGTGTTTTCATCGAGAAAGACGAAGTCTCTTTCCTAGCCAAAGGAGCTAAGGGGGCTGACTTGCCCGTCTTACAAGGTCTCTAATGTGTAGAGGTATTTGTCTTTTTTGCTGGCATCTGGCAGGCCCTTGACCCAGACAAGGTTCTGACCATTGGCCTTGAGCTTGCCCAGGTTGGCATAGTGCAAAAAGTCCTCAATTTTAATTGCGTCCATGATTTCCTCTTTTCTACTTCTGTAAGTCTTGTTGACAGATATTCTTGTTTTTTATCCTATTGCCATATATTTTAACAGAAAAAAAGCCAGGGCCTTGAAGAAATCAGTTGCTCTGGCTTTTTCGATAAATTATTAATTCAGCAGCTTAGTTATTCTGCTTGTTATCATTATTGTTGTCTTGCTTATTTTCTTCAGTCTTCGGCGCCTTGCTGCTCTGGCTGGAAGAAGATGCCGAGCTTGATGAAACCGCGCTTGAACTTGAAGAGCTAGATGAAGACGAGGAGTTCTTGCTTGAACTGGAACTCGAGCTGCTCTTCGAGGAGCTGGAACTTGAGCTTGATTTGACACTGGAAGTCACGGCTGAACTGGAAGCAGTAGAAGTATCGCTGTTTGAGGAGACATAGTCAGCGTCAGTCGGCGCATGCCCCTTGACAAAGAGTTCCCAAGTGTAGGGCTGGCCAGGGGAGGCTACTTTGTCTTCAGTATTCTTGACAATCCGCTTCTTGACAACCGTTGCTGGCATTTCCCAGTCTGTGCTGTCTTCGTCAGCCATCAAGTAGGACATCATGTACTTGTAGATCAGCTGGGCTGAGTACTGGCCGACTCCAGAGATCGTCCCGTCCTTCAAATTGTCATAGCCTGTCCAGATTCCGATTGAATACTGCTTGGTGTAGCCAACGAACCAGGAATCCTTTGGCGTTGAGCTGTAGCTTGGGTACTTAACCAGGTCGGAGTCAGAGTACTTAACCGTACCGGTCTTACCGGCCTCGTAGATCCCGCTGACCTTGGCCGTGGTCCCGGTCCCGCTGGTGAAGACGCCCTTGAGCATGTCGGTGATCATGTAGGCAGTTGACTTCTTCATGACCCGCTTGCCGGCAGAGTTATACTTGCGGACCTGCCCGTCAGCCGTTTCGATCTTGGAGACGAATTGCGGCTTTCTGTAAACGCCCATCGTCGCGAATGCCCCATAAGCAGCCGCCATCTGCAAGCTGGAGGCGTCAGCCCCGATCGCTGTCGAAAGACCAGCATTGGGACTGACGTTAACACCTAATTTTCTGGCAAAAAGCGAGGCCCGGGAAATCCCGACTTCATTCAAGGTTCTGACGGCCGGCACGTTTCTGGACTGAACCAGGGCATAGCGCATGCTCATTGACCCCTGGTAAGTGTTGTCCCAGTCATAAAGCTGGATGTTAGTGCCCGGGTAGGTGTACTTGGTATCCTGCAGGATGTGGCTGGTTCCCCAGTTGAGGTATTGAATTGCCGGAGCGTAGTCTAAGACCGGCTTGATCGTTGACCCGGTTGACCGGCCTGTCTGGACTGCCCGGTCAAGACCCAGCTGGACTGACGGCAACTTCCGGCCCCCGAGGATGGCGATAACATGTCCGTTCTTCGGGTTGATGACCGTGGCCCCGATCTGCATCTTCTTGCTGGTAAAAGCAACGCTGCCGCTGTTAGCCAGGGAGTAAAGTTTGTTTTGGGCAGCCTGATTGATGTTGATGGTGATCTTCAGGTTGTCATTGTATGGGTCGTAGCCGTCAGCCTGCACTTCAGCAATTGCTTCCTTGATGTAGGCGTCGTCGACCTTGCGCAGCTTGGATTCAGTGCTGGTTGTGTGCTTCTTAAGGCCCTTCTGTACGTCTTCAGCCTTGGCTGCCAGGTACTGCTTCTTAGTAATCTTCTTGTTGTCATACATGGCCTTAAGAACCAGGTCCCGCCGGTACTTAGCCTTCTTTGGGTAAAGGTAAGGGTTGTAGGCCACCGGGGCGTTAGGCATCCCGGCCAAAAGGGCCAGCTGGGCCAGGTCCAGCTGCTTGAGGGACTTGCCATAGTAGTAGTTGGCTGCAGTCCCCATCCCATAGGTCCCATAGTTCATGTAAACCTTGTTGATGTAAAATTCCAGGATCTGGTCCTTGCTGTATTCTCTTTCCACCTTCATGGCCAGCCAGGCTTCCTGGGCCTTTCTGGACAGGGTCCGCTGGGAGCTGGCGGTTGAGAAGCAGGTCAATTTTACCAGCTGCTGGGTGATGGTTGACCCGCCGGCCACGGTGCTGGAGCTCTTGACGTTGGTCAAGAAAGACGACACGATCCGGAGGGGGTCGATCCCCAGGCTTTCAGAGTAGAAGCGCTTGTCTTCGATAGAGACGACCGCGTCTTTCAAAGTCTGGGGGATGGCCGAGTCTTTAGCATAGACCCGGGTCTGTGAACCCAGTGACATTAAAAATTTGCCGTCGGTAGTGTAAAAACTTGATGTGCCGCCGCTTTGCAGCTTGGAGGTGCTGATGCTCGGGGCGTCTTTGGCGTAGTAGGCGAAGACGCCGACGCCGGAGATGATCAGCAAGAAAAAGAGCAGAAAAAGCCATTTAATTACCCGCAGAACGGGCCGGGCCTTCTTGGCGCCGTCATTGGCGTGCAAGCGGGCCATCCGCGTGTTCTTTTGCTCTGGACTATTTGTTGCCATGTTCTTGTTTCCTATCCGCAATGATCCGGTCGACCGCCTCTAAATAGGGCAGGGCTGGCCAGAATCCGCTTTTAATTTCAAAGGAGTTAGCTTTGATTTCAGCAAGAGTCATTGAACTCTTGCCGGCAGCCTTCCAGTTTTGCCAAGCTTGAATCAAAAAAGATGCCGGGGTGACAAAGTAGCGCTCCAGGGTCATGAAGCCGATAAGGGCAAAGCAAATCCCCTCCTGGTCCAAACACTGCTCAAGGTGCAGGATCTGGTGCTCATGAAAGTTCTTTAAAGGAAAAGAAGTTTTGTTGCGCGTCTCCTTGGCTTCAAAATCAAGGTAGTAGCCTTGATAGACGCCGTTGTAGTCAGTCGTTGAGGCCTGACGAAAGTAGGCCTCGCGGATGACAGCCCGCGATCTTTTTGGGTAGTCGACCTTGACGATCTGAATCGGGGTCGGCTTCTTGTGAACGACCGCGATGCCCGCGTCAAGGTAGTACTGGTTTGATTCATTGATCTGCTGCTCCAGGGTCATCCCGCGGTCAGAAAAGCTGGCCTTTTTAAGCAGGGCCTTTTCTCCTTGCCGCTGAGCTGCCCTGAGGGGCATGACAGATCCAGTTGGGTATTTGACCATAAAGTTCACTCCTGGAAGTCATTATAACAATAAAAACTTGAGAAAACTAATCAGATTATTTGCAAACTGACTCTGAAGCTAGATCATTCCTGCTTTTGCAGTTAATGTTACAATGTTTTTAAGAAACTGGCAAAGCAAAAAGATTAAGGGAGGAATTTGCATGCAGCGAATTTGGATCAGCGGCTACCGGGGCTATGAACTGGGAACTTTTGGCGACAAGGATCCAAAAATCACGGTGATCAAGTATGCCATCAAGCAGCGCCTAACCAACCTGCTGGAAGAAGGGCAATTGGACTGGGTCATCACTGGCGCTAACCTGGGCGTTGAGCAGTGGAGCGCGGAAGTGGCCCTGGAACTAAGGCAGGACTATAACCTGCGCCTGGCAGTGATGCTGCCTTATCTTGACTTTGGCAGCCGCTGGAGCGAAAACAACCAGCTTAAGCTGCAGAATTTGAAAAATCAAGCTGACTTCTGGTCCGCAACTTCAAAAGGACCCTACCAGGGCGGCCGGCAATTCCGGGAATATCAGCAGTTTATGTTCCAGCACACCGACCGGGCCCTTCTGGTCTATGATCCGGAATACCCAGGCAAGAGCAAGTATGACTACGAGATGATCGAAAAATACCTGGAAAAGCGGGATGACTACCAGCTGGACCTGGTCGATTATTATGACCTGGAACAGGCCGCCAGGGATTATGAAGAAAATCAAGGGGAATGGTAAATTTTAACTCTTTCTTTCTTTTTTATAAGGGCGCTTTTTGATAAAATGATTTTAGTATAAAGGAGTCAAGATTTAATGGCAGATTTAAACGATATTAAGTTGTCCGCGCAGGACATTTTGAAGAAGCAGTTCAGAAGCAAGGTCAAGGGCTATGATCCGGATGAAGTTGATTCTTACCTGGACCAAATCATTTCCGACTATGAAACCTTCCAGGACATCATTGAAGACCTTTACGGCCGGATTGGTGAACTACAGGGGCAGGTAATCGACGCTGAGAAGCAGGTCAAGCAGGAAGAACAGGCCGTCAAGGAAATTCCGGCAGCCGGCCCGGCACCAGCAACTACTGAAAGCAAGGAAGAAGACGTTAAGACCTACGTGCCAAGCTCACAAAGGCAGCGGGCCAACTTCAGCCTGGATAACAGCAGCACTAGTGGCGAAATCTCAACTAACATGGCAATCATTCAAAGACTTTCAACCTTGGAGCGGAAGGTCTACAATCTGGAACAAAGAGTTTACGGAATTCAGGACTTACAAAAGTAAAGAAAGTTTGCTATAATAGCAATTGTTGCAAGTTTCGAGCAGTCGCGGCCGGCCTTGAGCCGGCTGAGGAAAGTCCACGCACGCACGGGCTGCGATGCCCGTAGTGATCGTATTCAGCCCAATAAGCTGGAGGGGGCCCCAGGCCTCACGGCAGAGAAAGCGCTAAAGCCTAGCCATGCGTGAATATCTTGAAAGTGCCACAGTGACGGAGCAAGCCGGGAAACCGGCTTGGTGGAACGAGGTAAACCCTGCGAGCGTGTAACCCGAAATTTGGTAGGGGCGTCTCAACTTAGGCAAATGAACCAAAAGTTGGACTACATCATGTAGAGATAGATGGCTGCTGAAACCAGCCGCGGCCGGCGGTTGGTGGAACAGAACGTGGCTTATAGAAACTTGCAAGGCAGAGAGTTGGACTTCGTTTGAAGCCCAACTTTTTCTTTTTTTAGGAATAAGCCTGCAAATATAAAATCAGAATAGCAATTAGAATAAGGATCAGAAGGAAAAGAACGGAGATAGCGATGGAAGAATACCGATTGTACACGACCATGGGGGCGGGTTTTGAAAGCGTCGTGGCCAAGGAATTGCAGTCCTTGGGCTATGAAACGACGACGGAAAACGGCAGGGTCTTTTTTAAAGGCGGCCAGAAAGACATCGTCAGATGCAATTTGTGGCTCAGAACAGCTGACCGGGTCAAGATCCTGTTAAAGGAATTTACGGCTAAAGATTTCTCAACCTTGTATGATGAAACTTACGCTTATGACTGGGCCATGCTTTTGCCAGTCGACGCGGCCTTCCCAGTCAAGGGGCGCAGTGTCCGCTCAAAGCTGCACTCTGAACCGGATGTGCAGTCCATTGTGAAAAAAGCCATCGTTGACAAGATGGCGGCCCAATACCACCGGCGGGGCAAGCTGCCGGAAAGCGGCAGCCTCTACCAGCTGGACGTGCACATTTACAAGGACACTGTCCGCCTGTCGCTGGACACGACCGGGGAAAGTCTTTTCAAGCGGGGCTACCGGATTGAGCACGGGGGAGCGCCTTTAAAGGAAAACTTCGCGGCATCTTTGATCAAGCTGACGCCATATGACGGGACCCATCCATTTATTGACCCGATGTGCGGGTCAGGGACCCTGCCAATTGAAGCAGCCTTGATTGCCCGCAATATTGCCCCGGGCACTTGGCGGAAGTTTGCCTTTGACGACTTTGACTGGTTTGACCCGCGCCTGCACGAAGAGCTGCTGAAAGAAGCCAAGAGCCAGGTTAAGCCAGCTGAAGCACCAATTTGGGCCAGCGATATCGACCAGTCGATTCTGGAAGTAGCCAAGCTGAATGCCCACAATGCCGGGGTCTTGCAGGACATCCGCTTTAAGCAGGTCGCGGTCAAGGACTTTAGCACCGATCTGGAAAACGGGGTCATCGTTTCCAACCCGCCATACGGCAAGCGTTTGAAAGACAAGCAAGGGGCAGAAGAGCTTTACCGGCAGATGGGAGAAGTCTTGCGGCCGCTGACTTCTTTCAGCCAGTACTACTTGACGGCGGACCCGGATTTTGAAAAGTGCTTCGGGCAAAAGGCCAGCAAGAAGCGCAAGCTCTACAATGGTAACCTCCGGGTTGACTACTACCAGTTCTGGGCCAAGCGCAAGTAAAGAAGAGATATGCTGATGAAGACGATTACGGATAGTGAACGGCCAGACTTCTGGTTGATCTCAGATCCCCCACTTAATTGCCGATGACCTGCATGACTTTGGCGCCAGGTTTAAAAAGATGCGGCAAACCAGCGCTGGCAAGGACATTGCCTACCAGGACCTGGCTCTCAGGGCTTTTGTCAGAAAAGTTGTCAGGGCCAAGCCGGCAGCCTTGATCATTACCGGGGACTTGACCTTTAATAGAGCCAGGCGGTCAGCTGAAAGGCTGGGGGAGATTTTTGCCCCCTTAAAAGATGCGGGGATTGCCTTGCTGGTTATTCCGGGCAACCATGACATTTATGACGGCTGGGCCAGAAGTTTTAGTGGCAGTGAGGAAAGACGGGTTGCGCAAATTTCACCGGCTGACTGGAAGGAAATTTTTTCTGCTAGCTATGACTTAGCCGCAAGCCAGGAGCCAGGCTCTTTATCATATTCAGTCAACTTGAACCCGCACTGGCGGCTGCTTTTGCTGGACTCCAACCTGTACAGCAGCCAGTTTTCCTACACCCATCCTATGACCAGCGGGGCCATCGATGATGGGGAAAGGCGGTGGCTGAGCCAGGAATTGGTTGAGGCCAAAAGACTAAGACAAGACGTCCTCTTTTTCATGCACCATAACCTCTACAGTCATAATTCAGTGGTTCATGACGGCTTTAAACTGAATAATGCCGGTGAAATTGTCCAGCTGCTCAGTCAGTACCCGGTCCGCTGCGCTTTTTCCGGCCATATCCATGCCCAGCACATCATGTCCGGCTGGGTTCCGGTTCCTGAGGTTGTTTCATCCTGCTTCGCGGAAAGCGACCAGGGCTATGGGATAGTTGAGCTGACTGCTAATTCCTTCAGCTACCGGCGCCACGCTTTTGACATTGACAATTTTTTAACGGCTGAAGAGAAAAAGCTGCCGCCTTTTGCGGATTTTCATGCTTATCTGAAGGAAGTTTTTGACCGGAGCAGTAACCTGCTTCTGCGCCAGCACCTGCTCAAGGGAGCAGCAAAGGACCTGCCGGAAGCCGCGGAAATGCTCAAAAAGATGCACTAGGACTTTTTCACCGGGCAAAGCTATAAGAGTGAAGCCGAGATTGCGGCAATTTATGAATCAAGCGCTTACCGAACTTTGTTGGCAGTCATGCCCAGCATGAAAAGTTATATCAGCTCCCTTTACGAGAGCACCCAGTCAAGTCAAAAGTTAGATTTGACCTGGTGAAAAGCCGATTATTTTTTAAGCTTCTTTGCTTAAAGTCCTAACTATAACTTGATTACCGAATATTAAAAACAATAGTTAGAAATATTTTTCGTATTTTTCGGTATTTTCCTGCTTTTTTGCTATAATCTAGATATCTAGTGACAAGGAGTTTTTCATGAAAAAACATTTGATCTTTTTAGGAGACCTTGGCGTCATTTATTACAGCTGGCTCTTGCTGGTGCTTTTCCTGACTGTGATCTTCTGTCTGGAGGGCAACCAGTTCATCAACCTGCCGACTGTGATAACGGGCATCATCTTCCTGCTTCTGCTCGTTTTTACATGGAAAAAGTCCTACATTTCTTTTGACGGTCAGACGCGCTTGCGTTTGCCTTACCGGAAGGAGTTCGTCCTGGAGGAAAAACCAGAATTAGTGACTAGTTGGCGTGGCTTTGAGGTCTACCGGGTGCGGGTTTCCAGGCATCAAAGCACTGATTATCTTGTTTTTAAGAGAAAGCGTGACAGAAATGGTTAAATCAGATATCGAAATTGCGCAAGCAGCAGAAGAATTGCCTATTACTGATGTTGCGGCCAAGCTGGGCTTGACCAGCCAAGACCTTGAACCATACGGCTACGACAAGGCCAAGGTCAATTGGCGGGCAATCAAGCGTAGTGAAGAAAACGGCCACCTGGGCAAGCTGATCTTGGTGACTTCAATTTCACCAACTCCAGCCGGGGAAGGCAAGTCCACGATGACGATCGGGATCGGGGATGCCATCAACAACCAATTAGGCAAGAAGACGGTGATTGCCTTAAGAGAACCATCCATGGGACCAGTCTTCGGGATGAAGGGCGGGGCTGCCGGCGGCGGCTATGCCCAAGTCATTCCAATGGAAGACATCAACCTCCACTTTACCGGGGACATGCATGCCTTGACCTCAGCCATCGACAACCTGTCAGCCCTGGTTGACAACTACATCTACCAAGGCAACGAACTGGGCCTGGACCCGGAAAAGATCGTCATTAAGCGCGGCCTGGACGTTAACGACCGGACCTTGCGAAAGGTAACGATTGGCCAAGGATCCAAGTTCAACGGGGTTGAACGCCCGGCCAGCTTCCAGTTGACTGTGGGTCATGAACTCATGGCTATTCTCTGCCTGTCCAAGGACATTGCTGACTTAAAGGAAAGAATTGGCAAGGTTCTGGTCGGCTACACTTACGAGGATGAACCAGTCTTTGTCAAGGACCTGGGCTTCCAAGGCGCCATCGCTGCCCTTTTATCAACGGCCCTGAAGCCAAACCTGGTTCAAACTTTGGAACACACTCCAGCCTTCGTACACGGCGGACCTTTCGCCAACATTGCCCACGGCAACAACTCCATCCTGTCAACCAACCTGGCTCTGCACCTCGGCGACTACGTTTTAAGTGAAGCCGGCTTTGGTTCAGACCTTGGCGGGCAAAAGTTCCTGGACTTCGTTTCCACCAAGCTGGAAAAGAAGCCAGATGCCGCCGTTGTTGTTGCGACTGTCCGGGCCTTGAAGTACCAGGCTGAAAAGTCAACTGACCATTTGAAGGAAGAAAACCTGGACTCATTAAAGGAAGGTTTTGCTAACCTGGACCGGCACATGAACAATGTCCGTTCATACAATATTCCAGTTTTGGTGGTTATCAACAAGTTCCCAACTGACACTGAAGCAGAGCTTGACCTGCTCAAGTCATTGATTGAAGAACAAGGCTTCCCATGCGAAATCGTGACTGCCCATGATGAAGGCTCCAAGGGGGCTAAGGCAGCAGCTGAAAAGATCGTTGAACTGGCCGACAAGAGCGACTACGAAATCAAGCGCAGCTACGACCTGGATGACGACCTGGAAACCAAGATTGAAAAGGTCGCCAAGCGGATCTACCACGCGTCTGACGTGGAATACACGGACAAGGCCAAGGACCAGCTTGTAAAATTGAAGAAGATGGGCAAGGACAAGCTGCCAGTCATCATTGCCAAGACCCAGTACAGCTTTACTGACAATGTCAAGGAATTGGGAGCTCCTACCGGCTTCACTTTGCATGTCAAGGGCTTGAGCCTCCGCAACGGGGCCGGCTTCGTGGTAGTTTCAACTGGCCACATTCTGGACATGCCAGGCCTGCCAAAGCGCCCGGCCGCCTTGGATATTGATGTGGACGAAACCGGCAAGATCAGCGGTTTGTTCTAGAAAAGAGGATTATGCAGATAGTTGGATTAGTGATCGCTGCCTTGATCGCGGCAGCTGATCAAGCTTTGAAGTATTATATTGTCACAAATTACCGTTTGGGCGAAGTCCACGACGTGATACCGGGGCTGTTCTCCTTCACCTATATTCAGAATAACGGGGCGGCCTGGAATATCTTGTCCGGCAAAATGTGGTTCTTTTACGTAGTCAGCTCTGTTGCCATTGCCGTAGTGCTTTACTACTACTTCAATAAGAAGTACAGCCACTGGATGTTCAAGTCGGGCCTGGTTCTGGTTTTGGGCGGGATCATCGGCAACTTGATTGACCGCCTGCATTTGAAGTATGTCATCGACATGATTCAGCTGGACTTTGTGCAGTTCAATATTTTCAACCTGGCTGATGCTGCCATTACCGTTGGCGTGATTCTGATCTTCAGCTATCTGTTAATCATTGAAAGGGAGGACTAGGATGAACCGTGAGTATGAACTGACCGCGGAAGAAAGTGGCCAGCGGCTGGACAAGTATCTGGCAGGGGAAATGACTGACCTGTCCAGAAGCCGGATCAAGGAATTGGTCCAAGCCGGGGAAGTCCTGGTCAATGGCAAAAAGAGCAAAGTTTCATATAAAGTGCAGAAAGGTGACCTGATCCAGGTCACCGTTTTGCCGCTAGAGCCATTAAAGCTGGAAGCGGAAAATATTCCACTGGACATTGTCTATGAAGACGAAGACATCATCGTGGTCAACAAGCCGCAGGGGATGGTGGTCCACCCGGCCGCCGGCCACCCCAGCCACACTCTGGTTAACGCCTTGCTCTACCACACCAGGGATCTGGCCGACACTCCGGAAGGCTTCAGACCCGGGATCGTTCACCGGATCGACAAGGACACCTCGGGCCTCTTGATGGTGGCGAAAAACGCGGCTGCCCGGGAATCACTGGAAAAGCAGCTGGCCGCCAAATCCAACAAGCGCCAGTACCTGGCCATCGTCCATGGCAATTTTGCGGAAGAAGAAGGGACAATTGACGCCCCGATCGGCCGCAATCCCAAGGACCGCAAGCAGATGGCGGTGGTGGAAAAAGGCAAGAGCGCGGTAACCCACTTTAAGGTCCTGGAGCAATACCAGGGCTACAGCTTGGTTGAGTGCCAGCTGGAAACCGGCCGGACCCACCAGATCCGGGTCCATATGGCTTATATCGGCCACCCTTTAGCAGGCGACCCCTTGTATGGACCGAGAAAGACCCTGCCCGGCCATGGCCAGTTCCTGCATGCCAAGACCCTGGGCTTTAAGCAGCCATCAACAGGTGAGTGGCTGGAGTTCTCCGTCCAGCCGCCGGAAATTTTCCAGCAGACGGTTGCAGACTTGCGAAAGAAGCGGGTGAAATAGGATGAAACGCTACCTTATTCTTGAAGATGGCAGCTCTTATGCCGGTGACGGCATCGGGGCCATGATCACCGCCACGGGCGAATTGGCCATCCAGACCAGCAATTACGGCTATCAAGAGGTTTTAACTGATCCGTCAAACGCGGGCAAGATTATCGTCTTTACTACTCCGATGATCGGCAGCAACGGGATCAACGCGGTTGACTACGAAAGCATCCAGCCTAGTGTCCGCGGCGTTATTGCCAACGACATTGCCTTGAACATTACCGACAATGACACCTTCCAGTCTTTGGGCGACTTTTTGCAGGAAAAAAAGGTGCCGGCAATTTTTAACGTTGATACCCGGGCCCTGGTCAGAAAACTGCAGAATCTGGGTCCTTTAAAGGCCTCGATCATGGATACCAATGATGAACACGCCTTTGACCAGATCAGAGCCCTGGTTTTACCGAAAAACAAGAGCTCCTTGGTTTCCACCAAGAACGCCTACGCTGCTCCTAACGTCGGCAAGACGATTGCCATTATCGACCTGGGCCTCAAGCACTCCATGCTGCGGGAACTGTCATTAAGACAGGTCAATGCCAATGTTCTGCCATATAACGCGACTGTCCGCGATATCAAGACCCTGCGGCCAGACGGGATTATTATCTCTAACGGCCCCAGCCAGGCCAAAGAGGTTTTGCCATACTTGCGGCAGATTTTGGATGAATATCTGGGCAAGCTGCCGATCCTGGGGGTCGGCCTGGGCTTTTTGGCGATTTCAGCCTACCTGGACCTCAGCCTGGTTGACCTGCCCCAGTACCAGAACGGGACCAATTTCCCGGTGATCGGGCAGAGTAGCGGACAGATCTGGCAGACGGCCATGAATATTGCCCAGCTGGTTTTGCCGGATGACACGGCCATGACCTTTAATGAAGAGTATTTCGACCTGCACAATGAGCTTTTAGCCGGCTTCAGCAATGATAAGCTGCAGCTGCTGGCGGTGGCCTTCAACCCGGAAGGAGCCCCGGGGACGGAAGATGCCCAGGTGATTTTTGACGACTTTTTGAAACTGGTGAAATAATGCCACGCGAAAATGATTTAAACAAAATCTTGATTATTGGTGCCGGCTCAGCCTTGGTGGGCAATGTGGCCAATACGGACCTCTTGACCAAGAGCGCCATCGAGGCCCTCTTAGAAGAGAATATTCAGGTGGTCCTGGTCAACCCCAATCCAGCCAGCGTCTCAACCGACCCCTTACCGGGCTTGACCGTGTACCTGGAACCGATGACCTTGGACTTCTTGAAGCGGATCCTCCGGATGGAAGAACCTGATGCGATCATGACGGCTTTTGGTTCCTTGATGGCCCTGGACGTGACCAAGAAGCTGCAGGCTGACGGAATCCTCCACCAGATGGGGATCAAGCTGTTAACGATCAATGAGAGGGCCATTTCCATGTCCAACCCGCAAAAGCGGACCCGTTTCTTGGAAGCCAATCATCTGCCAGTCGGGCAGACCTGGTTTTTAGACAGCCTGGGTTTAAAATACGACGAGCACCTGCAAGAGCAGCTGGAAAACAAGCTCTCTTTCCCGATTCTTTTGATCAAAAAGTACTACTTTGAGCGCGATGACCACATCTCCTTTAAGAGCAGCCGGGATTTAGCACAGTACCTGCGTCAGGAGAGCCAGGACCGGGACTTCCGCCCGGCCAGCTACCGGATGACGGAAGACTTGTCTAATTGTGAAGAGGTCATCTTGGACCTGCTCCGTGATGAAGACGGCAACCTCTGTTTTGTCGGAGCGACTGGGTCTTTGGAACCGGTCGGGATTGACTCAGGCGACTCAGTCTTGATTAAGCCGCTTTTGACCATGAACAATGACCAAATTCAAGTCCTGCGGGCAGAAGCTGGCAAGATAGCGGACAAATTGCAGCTGGTGGGCTTTTTAAGCGTCCACTTCGCCATCAGCCACCGGGGTACGGAAATGGTCTACAAGCTCTTGGCCGTTAAGCCACGCTTGACCAGAACCGCCGTCCTGGACCAAAAGACCAGCCTGTATTCAATCGGCTATGTTTTAGCCAAGCTGGCGATCGGTCTGCGGCTGAATGAAGTCACTGACCCGGCCACTGGCCTGTGTGCGGCCATTGAACCGGTCTCTGACACCGTCAGCATCAAGATCCCTTACTGGTCCTTTGCCAAGACTGGCTACAACCACTACCAGCTGGGCAAGCACACCCAGTCAACCGGGGAAGCGGTCGGGATCGGGCGGAATTTTGAAAGTGCCTTTTTCAAGGCCTTGATTTCCAGCAATGATCTGGAAGTCTTGTGGTCAGCTTTTATCAAGGAAAGGGGCAAGAGCGATGAGGTGATCCTGGATGACCTCCGCCACCCTAACGAAATGCACCTGGTTCAGCTGCTGGCTGCCCTTAGCCAGGGTATCGACTACCAGTCCATAAGCAGCGTCTTGAATATTCATCCGGTCTATTATCAGAAGCTGTGCTACCTGGTCAAGATTGGCAGGGACATTGCCCATGCGGGTGAATTAGACCGTGACCTCCTTTTAAAGGCCAAGATCCGGGGCTTCTCCAGCGACCTTTTGGCCAAATTGACTAAGATGGACGTCCATGACATATTTCCTTTGCTGAATGAAAAAGACGTCCGGCCATCATTCTCAGCGATTGATGACAGCGCCGGGGTCTACCAGCCCAAAGTCAAGGTCTACTACCAGAGCTACGGGGTGGAAAGCGAATTGGAATTTTCCAAGGATCCGGAGAAGAAAAAGGTTCTTTTGCTGGGGATGCCGCCCTTCCATGTGTCAGTAACCAGTGAATTTGACTACATGCTCTACCATGCCCTGGCGGCCTTGAAGAAAGAGGGCTATGAGACGGTCCTTTTGTCCAACAATGCGGAATCTGCCTCGATGGACTACCACTTGGCTGACCGGGTCTATTTTGAATCGATCAACCTGGACAGCATCATCACCATCTGCGAAGAAGAAGGGATCACGGACGTGGTCACCCAGTTCTCCGGCAAGCAGGTTTCCGCCTTGCGCCTGCCTTTGATGAGCCACGGTTTGAAGATTTTTGGCCAGCACGAGATCGACCGCCTTTTGCCGATCAGCCACTTAGACACGGCCAAGATTTCTGAGGTCAAACGGGTGCCATATTTGGCAACGACCGACTACCAGGCAGTTTTAGCCTTTGTGGCCCGAGTGGGCTATCCGGTCTTGGTCGGGGGCTATCACCAAAAGAGCAAGCAAAAGTCAGCCGTGGTCTATGACCAGCCGGCCCTGGAGAAATACTTTCGGGAAAACCAGGTTGATGATTATACGATTTCCCAGTTTATCTCTGGGATGAAGTATGAGATTACGGCGATCACGGATGGGGAAGACGTGACTATCCCGGGGATCGTGGAGCACTTGGAGCAGTCCGGGTCTCACGCCTCAGACTCCATCGCGGTTTTTGGCCCCCAGTATTTAAGCAAGGAGCAAGCGGAAAAGCTGCGGGTAGAAACAATCAAGCTGATCCGCAGCTTCAAGATCAGAGGGATCTTCAACCTGCACTTTTTGCTCAAGGGCAGGGAAATCTATCTGCTTCAGATCAAGACTTATGCCGGTCATAATCTGGCCTTCTTGTCCAAGTCCATGAACAAGGACCTGGTTGAATACGCGGTTAAGGTCTTAGCGGGCAGAAAGATTGCTGATTTAGGCTACCCGAACGAGGTCTGGCCGGTTGACGAGTTCATCCACGTGAAGATGCCAGTTTTCTCCTACCTCAATTACAGTTCAGACAATACTTTTGACTCCAGGATGAAGTCCTCTGATGCCGTGATGGGCAGAGACAGCCGCCTGGCCAAGGCCCTTTACAAGGGCTATGAAGCCAGCGACCTGCATATACCAAGTTATGGGACAATTTTCTTCTCAGTCAGCGATGAGGAAAAGCAGGAAGTAGCCAACCTGGCCAAGCGCTTTGCCCGCCTGGGCTTCAAGATCACGGCCACGGAAGGGACGGCCAATATTCTGGCTGAGGCGGGGATTACGACTGGGGTTATCGCCAAGATCCAGGAGGGGTCTAGAAACCTTTTGGAAAGAATCCAGACCCACCGGATCGTGATGGTGGTTAATGTCGTCAACCTGTCGGACTCGGCAGTGGAAGACTCGATCAAGATCAAGGACCAGGCCCTGAATACCCATATTCCGGTTTTCTCCAGCCTGGAAACAGTCCAGTTGATCCTCGATGTTCTGGAATCGCTGGCCTTGACTACCCAGCCAATTTAAAAGATGCTATTCTAAAACAGAACTTTTTGATCCAAATTAAATTTATTTCTTATCCTGATCAGGATATAAGCTTCGCAAGCAGGAGGGCAAGCGATGAGAGCAATTTTGACAACTGTCGGCCAGGACAAGACCGGGATTATTGCCGGCGTAAGCAGCTTTTTAGCTGAAAAAGACATTAACATTCTGGACCTGTCCCAGACGATCATGAACGGCTACTTCACGATGATGATGGTTGTTGATGTCAGCGATGAGGCAGATTTCTCCGCCTTGAGCACGGAATTGAAGGAACTGGGCAAGAAACTAGGCGTGGAAATCAACATCCGGAATGAAAAGATGTACGCGGCCATGCATGAACTGGGCGGAGGTCTGGAATAATGGACTTGCGGCGAATTATGGAAACGGTCAATATGATCGACAACGAGAACCTGGACTTGCGGACGACGACCATGGGGATCTCACTTTTAGATTGTATTGACTCAGACAGTGACCGAGCCTGCCAGAAGATCTACGACAAGATCACGACTAAGGCGGAAAACCTGGTCAAGGTAGCTAGAGAACTGGAAACTGAATACGGGATTCCGATTGCCAACAAGCGGATTACTGTAACCCCGATTTCTTTGATCGCGGCAGCTTCAGGGGACAGCGACTACGTTAAGTACGCGGTTACCTTGGACAAGGCAGCCAAAGCAGTCGGCGTGGACCTGATCGGTGGCTTCTCAGCTTTGGTGCACAAGGGCTACCAAAACGGCGACCGGGTCTTGATCAAGTCAATTCCCCAAGCTTTAAAGGAAACTGAAAGAGTCTGCTCCAGCGTCAATGTCGGCTCAACCAGAAGCGGGATCAACATGGATGCCGTCAAGGAAATGGGCCAGATCGTCATTGAGAACGAAAAGATCAACCCGCTGAACAACGGCAACCTGGTCATCTTCTGCAATGCGGTTGAAGACAACCCGTTTATGGCCGGGGGCTTCCATGGGGTTGGCGAAGGCGATGTGGCTTTGAATGTCGGCGTATCCGGCCCTGGCGTGGTTAAGACGGCCCTGGAAAAGGTTAAGGGCGAATCTATGGACGTGATTGCTGAGACCATTAAACAGACGGCCTTCAAGGTTACCAGAATGGGCCAATTGGTGGGCCAGGAAGCTTCTAAGCGCCTGGGCGTCGACTTTGGGATCGTGGACTTGTCTTTGGCGCCAACTCCTGCCCAAGGCGACTCGGTAGCCAATATTTTGGAAGAAATCGGCCTGGAAAGCGTGGGGACCCACGGGACCACGGCCGCTTTGGCCATGTTAAACGATGCTGTCAAGAAGGGCGGCATCATGGCCTGCAGCCATGTCGGCGGTCTGTCTGGTGCCTTCATTCCTGAATCAGAAGATGCCGGGATGATCGCGGCAGCTGAAAAGGGGATTTTGACGGTCGACAAATTGGAAGCCATGACCGCTGTTTGCTCAGTTGGTCTGGACATGATTGCCGTACCAGGCGACACGCCAGCTGAAACGATCAGTGCTATGATTGCTGACGAAGCGGCGATCGGGATGATCAACAACAAGACCACGGCTGTCCGGGTTATTCCAGTACCGGGCAAGGACGTGGGCGACTCAATTGAATTTGGCGGCCTCTTCGGCTATGCCCCCATTATGCCTGTTCACAAGGAATCAAGCGCGGCGATGATTAACCGCGGCGGCCGGATTCCAGCCCCAGTGCACAGCTTTAAGAACTAATTTTTTAGAATATATAGAAAAAGAACCGTACTACCATTTTGGGATAATACGGTTCTTTTTTGCATCTTAGTCAATCCGCTTAGCTAAAATCTCGTCAGCTTCCGGAGTAACTTCAATGGACTTCTGCCCGGTGTAGATGACGAAGCCAGGCTTGGCCCCGTTAGGTTTCTTGATCCGCTTGACCTGTATATAGTCAACCGGCACGTGGGCGGAATTTTTGGCTTTGGAGAAGTAAGCAGCGATCTCCGCGCTTTCCTGGATATCGCTGTCACTTGGCTGGCTGTCAGTCAAGATAACGTGGGAGCCGGGGATGTTCTTGACGTGGAACCAGTAGTGGTTCTTGTCGGCCTTTTTTAGGGTCAGCCAGTCGTTTTGCAGGTTGTTCTTGCCGACTAAAACAGTTTTGCCGGAGCTGAGCTTGAACTTGTTTAGGCTCTTTTCGGTCAGCTTCGGCTTCCGGCGCTTCTTTTGATCAGCTCTAAGGTAACCTTGGTTGATCAGCTCTTCCTTGATGGCTTCGACGTCTTCTGGGTCAGCGTTGTCGATTTCCGTTTGAACGGAATCAAGGTAGCGGAGGTTTTCTTCCGTGATCTCAATCTGTTCGGTCACGTGTTTGATGGAATCCCGCATCTTCTTGTAGCGCTTGAAGTATTTCTGGGCATTGCGCTGAGGGGAGAGGGCCGGGTCAAGTTTGATGGTCATGGGCTGGTTGCCTTCATAGTAGTTAGGCAGGTCGATTTTTTCCATGCCGGGCTTAACCTGGCTTAAGTAGGCGGTTAAAAGTTCCCCGGAGACTCTGAGATTTTCGGAGTTTTCAGCACTGTCCAGCTGCTTTTCCAGCTTCTTCAGCTTCTTTTGGAGTTTTTTGGTCTCATTAGTGACGACCCGGGTCACCTGCTGGGACCGCTGCTTGACCCAGTCCCGGTTGGCCTGGTAGGCGTAAAACTCGTCTAAGGCTTCATTTAAGTTAGTGGAAGAGCTTTCCTTGGTCATCTCCAAATGATATGGCAGGTAAGGGTAGATCCGCCGCTTGTGCTTTGGCGTCACGAGAACGTAGGCCTTAGGGGAGGAGAACTGGTTGTAGAAGGTCTTCAGAGAAGAGAAGGAGTAGTCGTCTTCCAAGTAGCCGGTCAGTTCTTGCCGGTCATCGCCATCTAAACCATCCATTTGCTTGGCCAGGTCAGCTGGGGTTGGGTATTCTTTTTTCAAAGAAGAAAATTCTGATTCCGTTAAAGTAAAGCCGTTGATACCGGGAGTCAGCGGGGGCAGTTCGTACTTGGCTTTAGGCAAGAGGAGGCGGGCCCGGTTTTCGTCAGGGTTGATCCGCTTTAGCAAGTCGATGATCTTGCCGCTTTGCTTGTCATAGAGGATGACGTTGCTGTGCCGGCCCATCAGTTCAACGGAGAGGATCAGCTGTATTTCGTCACCGAGTTCGTTACGGTTGCTGAAGGAGAAGTTGACGATCCGGCTAAGGCCAACCTGGCTGATTTCCTGGAGGACTGACCCTTCCAGGTATTTACGCAGGACCATGACGAAGAGAGGAGCCACGTTAGGGTTGGAGAAGGACTCCTTGCTCAGGTAGAGGCGGGGATATTCAGGATTAGCAGAAATTAAAAGCTGCTTGTTTTTGCGGTCCTTCCTGAAGACCAGGACCAGGTCGTTGTTAAAAGGCTGGTAGATCTTGTGTAAGCGGCCAGCAGTAATCTCATCTTGTAATTCATTAAGCAGGCTATGAATAAATAAGCCGTCAAAAGCCATTGAGCACACCTCATTCGTAAATTGAAAATTGTTCAGTAACCTATTTTATCATAAAGTGGTGGCTTTATCGGATATCTTGATTGATAGTTAAATAGGGATGCAGGTGGTTATTCTATACGCAAACAGGCATGATCAAGATCCTTCTAGTTTAGCTGGGGCAAGTATGCTATAATTTTCATGTTAAAACGTTAAATACGGAAGGTTTAATATGAAGATCGCATTAGTTACCGACAGTACGGCCAATTTGTCCGCAGCCGAAATTGAAAAGTATAATATCAAGGTCATTCCTATTCCGATTTACATCGATGACAAGGAATACCTGGAAGGAATCAACATCACTTCTGAAGAGCTTTTTGAATCGCAGCGGAGTGGCTCCAGCTTCCCGACCACTTCCCAGCCGAAGATGGGGGACCTCATCACGACTTTTGACAACTTCAAGGATGAGGGTTACGAGGCGATCATCTATATTTGCCTCTCCAGCGGGATTTCAGGTTCCTACAGCACCTTGATGGGGATCGCGCAAAGCAACCCGGACTACCATCTGTACCCGTTTGACTCACAAATTACTGTTCGCCTGCAGGGTTACCAAGTTCTGGCAGCAGCTAAGATGATCGAAAAGGATAGCTACAGTCCGGAAGAAATCATCGCCAAGCTGGCTGAAATCCGGTCAACTGTCGACGAACTCTTTATCGTTGATGACTTGAACAACTTGTGCCGGGGCGGCCGTTTGAGCAATGCCAGCGCCTTTATCGGGTCACTCTTGAACATCAAGCCTTTGCTGACTTTCAACGATGAAGCTAAGATCGTGGCTTACGACAAGGTGCGGTCAATGAAGCGGGCAGTTAAGAAGATCGAACAAGAATCCCTGGAAAAGATCAAGTCATTGGACATCCCAGAAGACAAGCTGCGGATCTTGATCATTCAGTCAAATGACGCCGCGCAAGCTGAAGAAGTCATGAACTACCTCAAGGCTGAAGTGCCAAAGGCTGTCTTTGAAATGGACGAATTTAGCCCGGTTATCGCGACTTACCTGGGCGAAAAGTCAATCGGCATCACTTGGATGATTGACGTTGAACAGATGGAATTTTAGTTTTTTAGAATTCAGAATTTGCTGTGTTCAGTAAAAGAAGAAAGAAATTTGGAAAATGAGAATCAAAAAGTGGGCCGTTATGGCCCTTTTTTGCGGTTTTTTTGACGGGTTGCAGCAAGCAGACCGCTTCAAAAGAGGCAAGCAATAGTTCAAATAAAAGCAGTCAGAGCAGCAAGTCTAGCGTTAAAAAGACCAGCAAAGCTTCGTCAAGCTCAGCTAAAGCAGTAAAACTTGATGCGGCAAAACAGCGCCAGCAGGAAAATCTGCTGACGCTGTTTTTTTCGATTATTTTTCAACTCGGGCTTTAATTTTGCTACGCGGGGTCCAATTGAGGGCGAGACCGGCAAAAATAATCATCACAGATGCCGCGTAATCCATCATTTGCGGCTGAAAGTGAAAGACGATGATGGAGCGCCAATCATGGAGGCCAGCGGTTTAAAGGCATCCATAAAAGCCACAGTCATCCCCGAAATATGGCCTAAAGCATGGTTTTGCCAAAGCGTCGGGATGATCGTGCCCATAACGATGACGACTGACAGGTTGAGATAGACGGTCGGTGAACTCGGCAGGCTGGTCCAGACTGGATGAATTGCCGTCAAAATCAAACCGGAGATAAGCAGGCCCCAGCCAGTAACTGAAATAGTGGACTGCCTGGTCACCATGGCTTGGGGAAGCAAGCTGTTGGCTGCTGCCCCAACCGCTGACATAATGCCAAAAAGAAGGGTAAGAGGCGCGATCCTAAGGTCATGGATATTGCCATGCGTTGACAGAAGAAAGACTCCGCCAAAAGCCAGCAGGCTGGCCGCGACATCAATCGGCCGCAGAGCCTCTTGCTTGGTCAAAGTCAGATAGGCCAAAACAAAGAAGGGACCGATAAACTGAATGACTGTCGCGATTGCCGCGTTAGCCTGGGCTACTACCAAAAAGAAGCAGTACTGGAAGGGCAGAACGCCGATAACTGCATATGCCAGAAGCTGAACCGCGCTCTTCTTGTCTTTTCATACCTGCCAGGGATGCTTGCCCGTCAGCTGGGCCACAGTTAACAGGATCAAGCCTGAGCAAACCTGCCGCATTTGCGTAACCCAAATCGGCGTGATGCGGGGGTCCAAGTTAAAGAGGCCCTTGGCAAAGAGGCCAGAAATATCCCATAGGATGCAGGTGGCAGCTGCCAGGCCAGCCCACTTGCTGTTTGATTTCATCTTTTCTTTCTCTCTAGATATAGATTTCATCATTATTCGCATATTTTCAGAAAACAACCTTGTCCATTTTACCACACTGCTGGCAGGACTCTTCAACAAAGTCAAAAAATACCCTGTAAGTCGCGATCAACAATCAGGCAGCCCCAAAGGCGGAAAGTTTTGCCCATGTGGAAATGCGGGCCGCTGAATTCGTTGAGGAAATCAGCCAAAAGTATCCAGAAGACCAGATCGTGGTAGTGACCCACGGCTTCACGGTCAGATCTTTTGCCATTAATGCCACGGGCGGCCAGGGCCTGCAGATCCTGGAACCAGACAACTGCTCCGTCACCAAGATCCTCGTTGACCCCCTGTCATTTAAGCAGCACCTGGTCTACTACAACCGGACAGTGACTGCTTTTTAGCAATATTTATTAGATATAGAAAAACGGAACCGCTTGGTTCCGTTTTTTTATTTGCTCTTTAATCGACGGACTTTAAAGCATCCAGCATGTTGACGGACTTGATCTTCTTGTGCATGATCAAGGCGACTAAAGCAGTGATCACGGCCGGAATTAAGGCTGAGTAGAGGAAGTTGCTGATCTTCATCGCCGGGTCAAACATGGCGTTGTCTGGCGGCAGGCTGGTGATTATGAAGGTGTGCAGGCCGATCCCGGCCAGGTAGCCGCAGAGGATGCCGATAATGGAGAGGATAATCGTTTCCCGGCAAATGCAGAGGGTGGTTTCCTGGTCAAAGAAGCCGAGCACCTTGATGGTCGACAGCTCTCTGATTCTTTCCTCAACATTGATGTTGGACTTTTTCAATCATGAAGTTGATGTCCCGGTTGGCGTAAACTGTCGTGTCACCGGATTGGTAAATTTTTGTATTATGCTTCACTTCAATAAGCGCCATGATAGCTTACTTTAGCCATAAAAAAGAGCGTGCCGGAAAATGGCCACGCTCTTACAAGTTGCTGACAAATTAATGATGAGAGCAACTCTTGCCGGTTAAATTTCGTTGATGCCGATCCGATCCAGCTTCTGGTCGCGGATGGTCAGTTCTTCTTCAGTTTCGCCGATACCAACCCCGCAGACCGGCATGAAGCCGGCTGGCAGGTCCAGCTTCATAACTGTTTCTGGGTGAGCGGCCAGAGCAGCTGCCGCGCCAAAGAGGTAGCAAGCCCCCAGGCCCTTGTTTTCAGCAGCCAGAACCATGCTGTGGGCAATAATCCCGGCACTGGCATAGGCCATCTCGTCCTGCTTCTTGGCAGAGACCAAAATCAAGGTCGGCACACCGTACAAGGGATGTGATTCCAGATCGCTAAACATCATGGCTGCTTCCTGGTCGATCTCCTTTAAAAGCTTTGGGTCATTAATGATCGTCAGCTGGTAGTTCTCGTATAAGCCGCGGGCTACTGGAGCCAGTTCAGCTGCTTCGATGATCTTCTTGACCTGCTTCTTGTCAGCCGGCTTGCCAGTATAAGTCCGGATTGACTTACGTGATTTCAACAATTTCGTAAACTTCATGGATGATTTTCCCTCCTGTCAATCTAACAAAACACATGTCTGTCGATTCCTTAGCTCGATTATACCGCAATCACTTCAGTAATCGGTTGAAAATGGTTTTAAACTTTTTCTACAAAAATTCCCTGCTTTTTCGATAAAAAAGCTTGACTTAAAGGGTAAAAGTCTTTATAGTTGAGAAAACATATGAATGACCTTTAAATTTAGTCCCGTGAGGCTAAGAAGGCAGCTCAAAATCCATATATAAATAAGAAATTCTTGGCAAACATTCGAATTGACAGGAAGACCGGGGAGGAAGCTTTCCGGGCAGTTTAAGTAGACTTTGAGAGACCATTTTAGACACGGAGACTGAGTGTATAAAATGGTCTTTTTGCTTAAGTTATTTTCGAAAGGATGCCAAATCATCATGACCACTGTTAGCCAAAACCAAGTCGTTGTCGAAACTGAAGACAAGCAAGACAACTTGCTCCGTCTGCCTTACTTTGTCAGCGTTGAACAACTGAGCGCCGACGACGTGCTGCACCTGCTGCAAAGAGCCCAATACTTCAAGAACGGCGGGGAAGTACCAGCCTTGAGCCGGCCAATCTTCTGCACCAACATGTTCTTTGAAAACTCAACCCGGACCCACACCAGCTTTGAAGTTGCTGAAAGAAGGCTGGGCTTGACTGTAATCCCATTTGACCCATCCCACTCTTCAGTCAACAAGGGGGAAAACCTCTACGACACTGAACTGACCATGGCATCTCTGGGCATCGAACTCAGCGTGATCAGACACCCGGAAAACGCCTACTACAACGAAATCATCCACCCAAAGGAAGGCCAGCACCTGCAAATGGGCCTGGTTAACGCTGGTGACGGTTCCGGTCAGCACCCATCCCAAAGCATGCTGGACATGATGACCATCTACAACGAATTCGGCCACTTCGACGGCTTGAAGATCATGATCGTCGGTGACTTGACCAACTCCCGGGTTGCCCGGTCAAACATGGAAATCTTGAACACCCTGGGCGCGGAAGTCTATTTCTCAGGTCCGGAATACTGGTACGACGCTGAAGAATTCAGCAAGTACGGCACTTATGTCAAGAACATTGACGATGAAATCCCAGAACTGGACGTCTTGATGCTGCTTAGAGTTCAGCACGAACGCCACAACGGGGCAGAAGCCAAGACTGAACAGCTCTTTGATGCCAAGGACTACAACGCTGCCTACGGCCTTAACCAACGCCGCTACGACATGCTTAAGGATGACGCCATCATCATGCACCCGGGCCCAATCAACCGCGGGGTTGAATGGGACGGTGACCTGGTTGAAGCACCTAAGTCCCGCTACGCTGTCCAAATGCACAACGGGGTCTTTGTCAGAATGGCCATGATTGAAGCTGTTCTGCGCGGACGTAAGTTGGGAGGCCTTGAATAATGGCTATTTTGCTGAAAAACGGCCTGGTTTACCAGGAAGGCGAATTCATCAACGAAGACGTCTTGACCACCGGCAGCAAGATCCAGGCCATCGGCCTGGATCTGCCAGAAGAGGGTGCTGAAGTCTACGACTTAAAGGGCAAGCTCCTGGCACCTGGCTTAGTGGACATCCACGAACACTACAGAGAGCCGGGCTTTACCTACAAGGAAACCATCAAGACGGGGTCTGAAGCAGCGGCCCGGGGCGGTTTCACCACGGTCTGCACCATGCCTAATGTTGACCCGGTCCCAGATGACCTGGAAACTTTTGAAAAGCAGGTTGCTTTAAATGAAGCCAACAGCTGCGTCCACCTCAAGCAATACGGGGCTATTACTGAAGACCTGACCAGTGATAGGGTAGTCGACATGGCAGCCTTGAAAGAAGCGGGGGCTTTTGCCTTTAGCAATGATGGCCACGGCATCCAGCAAGCCGGCACTATGTATGAAGCTATGCAGGAAGCTGCTAAGGTAGGCCTGGCCATCTGTGAGCACATCCAGGATGACTCTCTTTACCATCATGGGGTGATGAATGCTGGCAAGAAGGCGAAAGAACTCGGCCTGCCAGGCATCCTGGGGGTCAGTGAATCTGCGCAATTGGCCAGAGACCTGGTTTTGGCCCAGGCTACCGGGGTTCACTACCATGCCTGCCACGTTTCTACCAAGGAAAGCGTGGAGCTGATCCGGATCGCCAAGGAATACGGAATCAATGTAACCGCCGAAGCCGCACCTCACCACCTGCTTTTGAGCGAAGAAGAGATCGACGGCAACAACGGTTACTACAAGATGAACCCGCCGCTTAGATCAAAGGAAGACCAGTTTGCCTTGATTGAAGGGATGCTGGACGGGACGATCGACTTGATCGCGACTGACCATGCTCCGCACAGCCGGGAAGAAAAGGCCGGTGATATGCAGAAGGCTGCTTTTGGGATCATTGGCAATGAAACTGCTTTTGCCTGCCTTTACACCAAGTTCGTCAAGAGCGGGCAAATGGACCTGAGCCTGCTTTTGGACCTCATGAGCTACCAGCCAGCCAAGCTCTTTGGCCTGGACGCTGGTGTCCTGGCTCCAGGCAAGGAAGCCGACCTGGCCGTCTTTGACCTGGACAACGCCGAAAAGCTGGCCGAAGAAGACTACTTGTCCAAGGGGGTTAACACACCTTTCACCGGCCAGGAAGTCTACGGCATGACCGCCTTGACTTTTGTCAGCGGCAAGCTGGTTTACAAGAGCAAGCACTTTGCTGACTAGGCAAATGGAAAAATAAAATTTTTACCACAGAAGAAAATAACTAGCAAAAGACGAAAATAAGTCCTTCTCTAATTAGAGGAGGACTTATTTTGTTTGGCGCTGGCATTGAGGGCGGCCCGTTGCTCTCTTTGGT
>NZ_AZCR01000010.1:6745-8493 GCF_001433875.1 Lactobacillus delbrueckii subsp. delbrueckii DSM 20074 = JCM 1012 | reverse complement strand
GTAGAGGTCGGTGGCTGAGGTGCCTTTTTGCCCCAGCTGCTGGGCGACCATGACCTGGTCCTTGGTCGCCTGATAGAGTTCAGAAGCGACCGTGTGGCGGAGCTTGTGGGGGGTGAGAGGGTGGCCGAAGGCAGCAGAATACTTGCCAACCATTTTTTCGATGGCATTGGTCGTCATCCGCCGGCATTCCTGGTGGTAGCTGGTTAAGAAAAGGGCCTTGTTAGTGGCTGGGGCCTGGTAGCGGTCTGCCCGGATTGCCAGGTACTTTTCCAGGTAGGGGAGGGTCCAGTCAGCAACTGGCACTGAGTCTCTCTGTCCGCCCTTCCGGGTGATATCTAAAGTTGCCTCTTTTAAGTTGAGGTCCTTCATGTCAACCCCGGCGCATTCAGAAACCCGGATTCCCGTGCCTAAGATCAAAGCGATGACAGCCATGTCCCGTTCCTTGTTTTGCTTAAAAGAAGAAAGGGCGCGTCCACTGCAGAGGCCGGCAAATTTTTGGTCCAAAAAGTCCATAAACTGGTATTTCAAGTTGCCGGTGTACATGTGAGCTTCTAAGGCATGAGCCCGGTAGTTCAAGGTGCTTGTATAAGGAAGGGAATTGATCTTGAGCATGACATTGCGGTCAAAATAAGGCTCGCCATTGTTCTTGTCAGCCGTGATCGTCAAGTACTTGTACAAGGAGCGCAGGGCGTTGAGCGACCGGTTGACGGTCGTCGGGGAGTTGAGGTGGCCCTGCTTGTTCCTGCTGTGCTCCAGTTTATCCAGGTAGAGCATGACATCGCTCCGGCTCAATTTTTCCAGGTCGCTTGGCAGCACTTGGCTGGGACTTTTCGCCTGGGTCAAATTTTCAGCAATCAGCCAGGAGAAAAAGCGGCGGATTTCCGTTAAGTACTGGTAGCTGGTGGTCAGAGAGTGCCTTGTTTCCAGCTGGTATTCCTTGACGAAGTCCGGCATCTGGGCCATTTCCCGGTCGATTAGGGAGAGGTATTTCTTGGTTTCCATATGACTCCTTATTCTTTCTCCAAAAAGTGGTTCTTGTACTCGTCTTCACTGATGGTCAGCATTTCTTCTAAGATGCTATAATTACCAATATTTTTCCGTTAGCTTAATTATACTAGAAAGAAATCGAATCGACAGCTAGTTGATCAGTTGACTGTCTTTCAGCCAGGCGGCTTTTTGCTTGGAAAAGCGGTAAAATAGAGCTGACTATTGAAAAAATGAAAGAGGCAGAAAAATGCTCAAGTTTATTACAGCCAGCGACAGTTTCAAGGAAAGCTTGTCAGCCAAAGAGGCCTGCCAGGCCATGGCAGATGGGATCAAGCGGGTCTTTCCCGAGGCCGAAGTCGTCCAGGTCCCCATGGCCGATGGGGGCGAGGGGACGGTCGATGCAATCTTGTCCTGCATCCCCGGGGAAAAAGTGGAAAAGATGGTTACCGGTCCCGATGGTAGAAGGCTCTTGGCCAGCTATGGTCTGATCAATGACGGGGAATGCGCGGTGATCGAGACGGCAGCAGCCAGCGGCCTGGGCTTGCTTGCGAAAAAGGACCGCGATCCAATGACGGCAACTACTTTTGGGACCGGGGAGCTGCTGCTTGACGCGTTGAAGCGGGGCGTTAAAAAGATTATCGTGGGCTTAGGCGGCAGCGCGACTAACGATGGCGGTGCCGGCCTGGCTCAGGCTTTAGGGGTTAGGTTTTTAGATAAAAATGACCAAGAGCTGCCTTTTGGCGGAGGAAGTTTAGACCAAT
>NZ_AZCR01000010.1:6020-6712 GCF_001433875.1 Lactobacillus delbrueckii subsp. delbrueckii DSM 20074 = JCM 1012 | reverse complement strand
CAGAATTGATACCAGCGGCTTGGCTCCCCGCTTAAAAGAAGTTGAAATCATTTTAGCTAGTGACGTGACCAATCCTTTGACTGGACCCAATGGGGCCTCGGTAGTTTTTGGCCCGCAAAAGGGAGCGGACAAGGAGATGGTCCAGAAGCTTGACGCTAGCCTCCACCATTACGCGGTCGTGATCAAGGAGCAAGTTGGGAAAGACGTGGAGAACGTTTCTGGCAGCGGGGCGGCTGGCGGCCTGGGAGCGGGCTTTTTGGCCTTCAGCAAGTGCCAGATGAAGGCGGGCGCCCAGATCGTGATCGAGGAGAGCCATTTGGCGGAAAAGATGCGGGATGCTGACTATGTCTTTACGGGCGAAGGCGGGATTGACTTCCAGACTAAGTTCGGCAAGACACCCTATGCGGTGGCCCAAGTTGCCAAAAAGCTTGGCATACCGGTTTTTGCCCTGGCTGGCCAGGTCGGTGATAGAATTGACAGCTTATATGAAGCAGGCTTTACGGGGATTTTTGGCATCCTGCCAGGCATCTGCAGCTTGCCGGAAGCTTTAGCAGGCGGAGGAGGTAATTTAGCTCGGACCAGTGAAAACGTAGCCCGGGTGGTTAAGGCCGCTAGAGTAAATTTACAGTAAAGGCTTACTGTTAAGGAAAAATAGCATTTTTTGTCTTCGCCGATTGTAAAATTAAACTGAG
>NZ_AZCR01000010.1:5660-5939 GCF_001433875.1 Lactobacillus delbrueckii subsp. delbrueckii DSM 20074 = JCM 1012 | reverse complement strand
AAAAGGGCAAGCACCTTAAGCTGAACAACCGGACTACAATCCAGGAGCTGCACTCTAAGGGCTACTCTAATCGTGCTATAGAACTTAACTGCTCACAAAGCACGGTCGGATATGAGCTCAAAAGAGGCACAGTATCCGTGTATACCGGCAATGTGAAGCGGTATAAAGCTGGCGAAGGGCAAAGCACTTACGAACTACATAGAAGCGAATGCGGCTGCAAGAGCTTGTTTCTTCGCAGACATAAGTTCATCGACTATGTTTCCCACTGCTTCCATAATT
>NZ_AZCR01000010.1:0-5581 GCF_001433875.1 Lactobacillus delbrueckii subsp. delbrueckii DSM 20074 = JCM 1012 | reverse complement strand
CGATGAACGTAGTCCTAGAATCGAAAGCCGTAAGGACTTTGGTCACTGGGAATGCGATCTGGTTCTTGGACACAAGACTAAAGACGATGATGTGTTGCTTACTCTGTGCGAACGAAAGCCGCGTCAGTTCTTCATGATCAAGATCGAGGATAAGACCTCAGCTAGCGTTATGAAGGCATTTGATAAGTTTCGACTGTGATAAAGGCAGCGTAGAACGGCACAACGGGCTTATCAGACGCTATATTCCCAAGGGAGACCGTATGGATAAGTACAGTGTGGAAGATATTGCTAAGATCGAGGTATGGTGCAACTCTCTTCCTCGGAAGATCTTAAACTACAAGACTCCAGAAGAGTACTTTGACACCGAACTTGACCGCATTTACCGGAGTAGATAGTCAAAATTTACCAGATGTTATGGTAAGTGTTCAATTTATTCTTGCAATTGGCGTAATTATTTCATTATTTATTTCTTGCTTGCTTGCCTTGTCTATAAGAACAGCCACTACAGCAACGCAACAGCTACTGGTCTTTAGGCCTCTTGCTAATCATCAATTTAATTGAGTGGACTTCGGTCATGTTGGATGGCTACTCGGGCCAATACAGAATATGGTTGGTAATCAACAAGTTTTTAAACCACAGCTTGATACCATTTCTAGGCTACTTAGTTATTCATATTTGGGTGCGGCATTCAAAGTATGACCGCCTGCTGGCAGTATTGTTGCCGGTGAATGTTCTCTTCCAGCTTGCGTCAATTGCTACCGGCTGGACCTTTTCGATTGACCAGAATAACCACTATCATCAAGGCCGTTATTACTACGTTTATTTCATCATCTGCATTATCGTGATGTTCGCGATTGTATCTGCCTATCACCAGTTTGAGCAAAAGACTTTCAGCGGCGACCGCCTCTTTATGTTCTATACCTTTTTCGTGGTTTTTCTGGGGATCGTGATCCAGGAAGTGAGCGGGGGAGCTTTGCGGACGACATCATTGACGATTACGATCGGGATGTGCTTTTTGCTGAACCGCTTTAACAATTTTACCCAGAAGGTCAGCGATCTGAAGATTAGCCGGGACAATGTCGTGATGTGGACGGATATTATGACCGGAATGCAGAACCGCTATGCCTATGAGGAGAAGCTGGGCGAGATGGTGACGCCGCAAGGCGGGAAGGAGTTCTTAGCTTTTTCCATTGACATCATCGGTTTAAAAGAGATGAATGACAACTGGGGCCACCTGGCCGGGGATGACTTGATCCGGGAAGTTGCCGCGATTATCAGGGATACTTTAGGCAAAAGCGGAGAATGATACCGGATTGGGGGAGATGAGTTCGCCGCTATTGTACCCGGCGACAGCCAGCAAGGGGCGAAATTAAAGCAGCAGCTGGAATTAGAGGCAGTCAAGTACCGGATCAATACCGGGCAGAATATCAGTTTTTCGATTGGCTATGCCGACAGTGAATCTCATCCCCAGGCCAGTCTGGAGCGCCTCATGCAACTGGCTGACCAGCAAATGTACCAGGAGAAGCGGGAGTATTACAGCCGTCCGGGCAACACCCGGCGGGGAAGAAGCAGCCGGTAAAAAGCAAGAAGGTTGACAGTCCGCGCCTGCTTGGGTTACCTTAAACTTGTATTCAGGGGATAGAGGACAAGTTGGTGTAACTATTATGTTTACGATTTCGTTTTTGATTTTACTGATATTTTTAACTATTGTGGCCATGCCGGTGGCGATCGCCGTTTTTCTGCTCAAGGTCTCATTTAAGATCCTGGGCTGGCTAATCGGCATCTGCTTTATTTTGGCCTTGCTGATCAGTTTGCTATTGATTAGCGTGATGTAGGGGGAACGCCTCTTGGAGAACCAGGAGGCGTTTTTTGATGGAAAAAGGAGCTGACAATGAAAGCTTGGATGAGAGTTAAGCGCGACAAGGAAATGAATTCTGGATGTGCCGCACAGTATTAATATCGCTACAGCAATGTATGGCTTCCGGGAATTAGGCGCGGAGATCGTACCATATCACTTTATAGACGAAATTGAGGAAAAATTGGCCCAAAGGACATAGTGCTGGACTATATTGAGCAATGCCAATGGGTGTTTAAAGAATTCGGCCATCCAACTTATATGGACTGCTATCCGGAAATATTAAAGCCATTTTTAAAGAGAAAGATTTGGCGGGATACGATAAATAGTTTTTCCAGAAATGAGAAAAAGTGGTTGACAGGTTACTTTATCAAGCCGGTTAAGGATAAGGTTTTTAGGCTGGAATTGATGGAGAAGAACAATCTGAGTCTTACGGAGCAAGAGGGGACGCAGTTAGGGATGGCTTTGACAACGATCATGGTAAACATGACGGAGCATGGGCGTCTCACGCAAGAGCAACTTGCCCAAGAATGCAAGAATATTTTGCTGCAGAAGAACAGGAGAATCATGGCAGAAGGCGATGGCCGGCTTGGACCAGGGGAATTGCAGGAACTTTTAGCTGCAAACAATATGAGTGAAGAAGAGTTTGCGGCAAGAGAGTTTGAAATGGAAATAAGCAAGTTTCCTCGTGAAATGGATCCAGTGATTTTGGCGACCTACGCTTTTGCCAGAATGAAGAAGCTCATGGAAGAAGAGTTTCCGAGCTTTGAAGATGACGATTATGCGCACATGGCCTCGGTATGATTTTGATGGACAGTTTGGATGAACTGTATGAGATTGTTGACAAGACGACTAAAGAAGATGAGCTGGTCAACGACTTTACTAAAGTACGGGTTGACGTTGCTCGAGCAAGGAATAAGCTGCATTTGCTTCAGGCTTTGATGGAATCGAAGAATTTGTCTGAAGAAGAAGCAATGAAGGCAGTAGGATACGCGCCAGCTTCGGTAGAAAGATGCAAACAGGTAATTGCTGATTTAGGGCAATTAAAGGAAATAGACGATAAATTTAGCGATAAAAAGTTGAGCAAGGAAGAAATGGTTTCTGTTTTGGATTCAATCATGACCATGGGCGGAGGGGATGACTTGCAAGAAGCCATTGAAGAACTCTCTAATGAAGATCCAAATAGCAGCACAAGCATGAATGAAGTATTTACCCAACATACAGCAAAAAGAATTGCCAAAGCAAAGGCAGAGCAAAATAAGCATGCAGTTGAGTATCTGATGCAGTCCATGAATCTCAATAAGGATCAAGCAGAAGCCGCATTAGGACTGGATGCTGAATAAGTTGATTTGTTGCTAGTCTTTTAGATTTTGCAGATATCCGTTAAGTTGCTGCTGATTACAGAGAACGACCACTTTGCTGGGATATTCGTTCTGGACTCGGACATATCGGTCTTGGATATTTTCTGATCGGCCATCCCAAAGAATCCACTTGATGAAGTCAAAATCCAATTTTTCATCGCAGCCTACTGCCATATCAGGCCGGGTTAGGTACGATAGCGGTTGATGCAGCGAAGCAGGCAGTCTTTTCTACTGAATAAGAGTTGGATAATGATGTCCGCTTCAATGATTCTGCGTTCATAGCTGAGTTTGTTGTAGTTTCCATCGATGACCCAGCCGCTAGGATTATCGTTAAGAAAAGTTTGGACGATCTTGCCTTGTTCTTCCGTTGATCTCGTTTTCCAGTTTGGCAAAAATTGGACGCTATCCAAGTGAAGAACGGGAACTTGGTACAATTCACCTAACTTGCGGGATAGAGTTGACTTTCCAGAGCCACTGTAACCCATTACTGCGATCTTCATGATGTGTTCCTTTCGGTATTCTTTTGATATTATTCATTATTATATCAATTCAGCTACACAGTAGCTAAATTATACCCATGGATCATCAAACTTTCTTTAGTTTTCTAGATGATTTGTATAGGACTCGAACTAAAAACTAGTGGAGCAATGCGAATGTATTGTGTCTATGGGCCGGACAAGAAGTCCATAACAATTATTGGGTTAGAACCTCACCCGGAAGATAAGAAAAGCGGTGCATATTCTCGAATTCCACTATCAGACCTACCTACGGTCTCACGGTAGATGAGATTCAAAGAAAGATTGATCAAGTAGTTTCTGTTGGTACTAAGTTACGCCTTATAAAACGATTCAGAAGTATGATCCTAATCTGCCAAAGGGTACTACGATAGTTACAGGCGGGGAAAATGGCTCAACTAAAAGTATCACGCCTTACTATTTAGATGAAAAAACGGGATATGTCCAAGCAGGTGCTGAACTCGAGGTTAAAAATCCGGTTGATAAGGTCATTGTCATCGGAACCAAGGAAAGCAACTAATCTGTAGTTTAATCAAACTCCATACTAACAAACCGCATCCCGTTCATGGGATGCGGTTTTGCGATCTAAGGGACTATAGATTTCACGTATACCAATATACAAGCTAAGTATTCGCCAAAATTATAGCTAAAGGCTACAATAATTATTAAAGAACGTTAGCGGATTTTTACACAGAAAGCGAGAAAAATGAAAGCAGCATATTTCGTTAAAAAGGGCCTGGTTGAAGCCCGGGAAGTTGAAGACGCAACAATTGAACAAGACACCGATGCGGTTATCCGCGTAATTAGAGCCTGCGTCTGCGGGTCCGACCTGTGGTGGTTCAGAGGCATTTCTGACCGGCCTGAAGGCACGGTTGGCCATGAAGCCATCGGGATCGTAGAAGCAGTCGGTGACAAGGTTGACAATGTCAAGGTCGGCGATTTCGTCATCGCTCCAGTTACCCACGGCTGCATGAAGTGCAAGATCTGCAAGGCTGGTTTTGACGGCAACTGTCCAAACGTGGAAGTTGGCGGCAACAAGGGTTACCAATCTGAAAAGCTGCGTTTTAAGAATGCCAGCGCCTTGGTAAAAATCCCTGGCCAGCCAAGCGACTACACTGAAGAGCAATTGAATGACCTGTTGACTTTGTCAGACGTTATGGCAACTGGCTACCATGCTGCGGCTAGCGCGGAAGTTAAGCCGGGGGATGCAGTAGCAGTTATCGGTGACGGCGCGGTTGGTTTGTGCGGGGTTATCGCGGCTAAGCTGCTCGGTGCTGAAAAGATCATTCTGCTTAGCCACCACGAAAACCGGGCAGCCTTGGGCAAGGAATTCGGTGCAACTGACATCGTCAGTGAACGTGGTGAAGACGCGGTAAAGAAGGTTTTGGAACTGACTGACGGCTATGGTGCTGATGCTGTTTTGGAATGCGTTGGGGCAAGCAGCTCTATCGATCAGGCTGGTCAGATCGCCCGTGCTGGCGCGATTGTCGGCCGGGTAGGGGTTCCGCAAAAGGAACCTGAAACCAACAAGTTCTTCTGGAAGAATGTCGGCTGGCGCGGCGGGATCGCTAACATCACTACTTACGACCAGGAAGTCTTGCTGGACGCTGTTTTGAAGGGCGAAATCCACCCAGGTAAGGTCTTCACTAAGAGTTTTGACCTTGATCATGTGCAAGACGCATATGAAGCGATGGACCAACGGCAAGCAATTAAGTCATTGCTGGTCGTGGCAGACAAGTAATTTTTTAAAAAAGGGCATTGGGTGATAAAAATGTGATATGACCCCCGAAATTAGGACACTAATTTCGGGGGTTATTTTCATGACTAAATACACTAAAGAAATCAAACTT
>NZ_AZCR01000001.1:110816-117228 GCF_001433875.1 Lactobacillus delbrueckii subsp. delbrueckii DSM 20074 = JCM 1012 | reverse complement strand
TGACCGCATTTACCGGCGTAGATAGTCAAAATCTGCTAGATGTTATGGTAAGTGTTCAATTTATTCTTGCAATTGGCGATTTTGAAAAAACACGATTTCGTGCAGAAACGCAAAGCAGGCACTTTTGTCTACTATTCAATCAACGACCAGGACATCGTGCAGATCATCGACGCGATGACCGAGCACCTGGACCAGCTGCAATAGTTTTACTTTTATTTTTAATACAAACAAAAACGGCTTCTACCTTCCGGTAAAGCCGTTTTTTCTGTCTTGCTCGTAAAATTAAGCGCCGGTGTATTGAACCAGGGAGAAGATGTCCACGTCCGGGAACTTTTCTCTGCCCTTAAGGTCGGTCAGTTCAATGTAAAAGGCTGCCCCGACAACCTTCCCCCCCAGGCGTTCAATCAATTCCTTAGTGGCGTGCAGGGTGCCGGCCGTAGCCATCAAGTCGTCGCAGATGACTACTCTTTGACCAGGCTTGATCGCGTCCTTGTGCATTTCCAGGACGTTTGCCCCGTATTCCAGGTCGTAAGCCGCAGCTTCTACTTCCCGTGGCAGCTTGTGGGGCTTACGGGCTGGCACGAAGCCGATACCCAGTTCGATTGCTACCGGAGTCCCGACTAGGAAGCCCCGGGCTTCCGGCCCGACGATCACGTCAGCTTGCCGGCTCTTGGCGTATTCAGCAATTTCGTGAGTAGCTGCCGCGAAGGCTTCACCGTCTTGCAGGATCGGGGTAATGTCCCGGAAGATGATTCCTTCATTCGGGAAGTCCTTGACGCTGGCAATGTACTTCTTAAAATCAATTGACATTTTGTAATCCTCCATTTGCTAGACCATTGGCATAGCGAATTAATTCATCCGAAGAGATTGTTCGTAATTTGTTAGCGAAGGCATATTCTGCTTTCACTGACCGGTAATAGGCTGAATCGTCCAAAGACTTCTTTGTCGGACTCGGTTTAGGGAGCAATCTGTCCTCTTCCATTTTAACAAAATCAAGGGTAAAAAACACCCTCAAAATAAACATGATGCTGTCCGGATCCATCCCCAGCTGGCCGGCAGCCTGCATGTAATCATTCGGTTTTAGTCCCGGGTGGGCTAAAAAGTACTGCCAGACCAGGCCGAAGTTGCTCCGGCTGGGCAGGGTCTCCCCTGGCAGCTGGTCCAACTGAAAGCGCAGGTAGAGCTGGCGGTAAGGCTTGGCCAGGACAAAGTTCAGCTGGGCCTCATTGGCCGGCACGTCAAGAACTGACACGACCTGCTGGCTGAGGTCTTCATTGTCCTTGGCCAGGGAAATCTGCTCTTTAGTTATGCCAAAATGATTAATGGCCTGGCTGAGATTTTTCTCATCAAATAAGAGATACTTGTCCGCAAAACCCAGCAAATTCTCCTGCCCGCGAAAGTCCACAATCCGGGCGGATGGCGCGTACAAGGACTGGCCGTAATGCAGGTCAACAATCCGGAACTGGACATTGGTCCTGCCTTTAAAAGTGTTAGAAGCAAGCTTAACCAACATCTGCTGCAAATAAGGCAGGACTGTTTGGTTTAAGCCGTGGTCAAAGTCCACCGCCCTGACCGGGCCCACCATGAAGCTGCAACCCTTCCGCATAGGGCGGAAGTTAGAGATCTGCGGCTTGTCAAGCAAAAAGACCGGCTGGGGGTTGTCCGTGCCAAAAGGCCCGGCCTGGGCCAGGTCATAAACGCTGGTCAAATCAACATCTAATGGACTGATCGTGCCATCATATTCCTGGACCTTTTCCGGAGCCTTCTCCCCTGTCTTATAGCTTTGATTAAAGTCGCGCCTGAGCTGGTTCAGATTTTCCTCAGTCGTCGACAGGCCGCAGGCAAAGTCGTGGCCGCCAAACTGGGTGATGGACTTGCCTTCAAAAGGCTTCAAGGCATTGAACAAGTTGAAGCCCTGGCTGGACCGGCCAGACCCCTTGACCAGGCCGGCCTCGTTTTTCGTCAGCATCAAGGTTGGCTTGTGGTATTTTTCCACGATCTTGTTGGCGACTAAGCCCATGACCCCTTCATGCCAGGCCGGGTCATACAGGGTCAATGTCGCTTCTTTCTGGTAGCCCCGGCTCTTAATTTGAGCCTCAGCCGCCTGCATGGTCGCTTGGGTCAGGTCTTTTCGCTCATTGTTCAGCTTTTCAATCTGATCGGCTAATTCCTGGGCCTCGCCCGGGCTTTCCGCCAAAAGCAGCCTTACGGCCAGGCTGGCATCAGCCAGGCGGCCGCAGGCGTTTAAACGGGGAGCGATGCTAAAGCCGACGTCTTCTTCATCAATCATCCCCGGGGTAAGGCCGGCATTGCGGATAAGAGCCTCCAGGCCCGGCCGGGAGCTTTCATTCAGCATCTCCAAGCCTCGCTTAACGATAACATGCCCTTCACCGGAAACTTTGACCATGTCCCCAATGGTCCCGATCATGGCCAGTTCCAAAAATTCGCTGGCCGTGTCTTCTAAGACTGCCCGGGCAATAGTATAAGCTACCCCGGCCCCGCAATAGTCGTCAAAAGGATAAGCCTGGCCTGGGTAGTTGCAGTGCACCAGGGCATAAGCGTCGGGCTTTTCCTCCTTGAAGGTGTGGTGGTCGGTAACGATCACGTCCACGCCGTGAGACTGCGCATATGCCACTTCTTCAATCCCGGTTACCCCATTGTCAACGGTGATGATCAATTTCGTCCCGTCTGCCACAATATCCTTGTAGCGGTCTAAACTTGGCCCATAGCCGTCCTTAAAGCGGTCAGGAATGAAGTAATGGACATCAGCCCCCATGATGGTCAGCATTTCCGTCATTATGGCCGTGGCGGTGATCCCGTCAGCGTCATAGTCCCCGTAAATAGTGATCTTTTCGCCCTCGTCCAGGGCCTGGTTGATCCGGCCGACTGCCTTGTCCATGTCATGCATCAAAAAGGGATCAGCCAGGTCATTTTCACTGGCGTGGAGCCAATAGTCGATTTTTTCCTTGTTGTCAATTCCCCGCAAAGAAAACAACTTAGCCGTTAATGGGCTAAGTTGAAATTCCTCAACCAGGTCACTGGCCAAAGGATCAGCTGTTCTTTCTTGCCATTTCATCGAAGTTTAAACATCTCCAAATTCTGCTTGCTTGCCGGCTTGACCGCGGTCAGCTTCCCTCTTAAAGCCCAGCGGTTTACCCCGCCATCGGCACAGGTGATCAAGGTCACGATCTTCTTCTTGGTGTTGGCAACCAGCCAGACGGCGCTGGGGTCAACCACCTTCTTGTAGTAGATCTTGTATGCATAGACCTTCTTTAAATCAGTCAAATAGACCATGCTGCCCAGCTTGACCCTTTCAAGGGGTGAAAAAAGGGCCCCCTGGTCGGTCATGTAGTGGCCGGCCAAAGGGTAGTTCCCCTTGCCCATCTTCTGGTCAGCCCGCATGGTGCCGCCCCCTGTTGACAGAGCCGCGTCTGAGAGGCCCTGCATAACTGGCAGGTAGAGCTTGACGCTGGGGATGGAAATTGCCCCAATTGCGCCAGCTGTGTTCTTGACCCGGCTGCGGGTGGTCTGGGCAAAGTCAATTGACTTGACCTTCTTGAAGTCATATATCCCCTTCTTTTTCTGGTTCTGCACGACCTGGTCCCGGGTCAGGCCCTTTAAAGCCGCGGTCTGGTTCTGCTTGACCAAAAACGCGCTGATCTGCTGGTTAAAGACCAAAGCCAGGCCCAGCAAAAAGAGGATTACGGCAACTAGGCGCAGAATAATGCGGCGGACTGGGTGGTCTTTTGTATTTTTACTTGCCGTTGATGTCATCGTCATTCATCCGTAATACTGCCATAAAGGCGTCCTGCGGGACTTCCACCCGGCCAACTGACTTCATCCGCTTCTTGCCCCGCTTCTGCTTCTCCAGAAGCTTGGCCCGCCGGTCCGGGTCACCAGTGTGGATCTTCCAGGTAACGTCTTTCCGGTAAGGCTTGATCGTAGCCCGGGAAATGATCTTGGACCCGATTGCCCCTTGGATGTCGACTTGGAAGTTTTGCCGCGGGATCAGCTTCTTCAACAGGCTGCACATCTGGACGGCCCGGTCCCGGGCTTCTTCGCGGTGGGCGATGAAGCTCAAGGCATCGATTGGTTCCTTGTTCAAGAGAATGTCGATCTTGACCAGGTTGGTGGCCTTGTAGCCGATGATTTCATAGTCCAAAGAAGCATAGCCCTTGGTTGAAGACTTAAGCTGGTCAAAGAAATCGTAAATAATTTCTGCCAGGGGCATTTCGTAGATCACGTTGACCCGGTACTTGTCCAGGTAGTCCATGGTCTGGAACTCGCCCCGTTTGCCTTCACACAGTTGCATTACAGCACCGACGAAGTCGTTTGGCACCATGATTTCCGCCTTGACGTAAGGCTCTTGCAATTCCTTGTATTCACCGGCATCCGGCAGGTCAGCCGGGTTGTCGATCAGCTTGACCTCACCAGTCGGCATGATAGCGTGGTAGTCAACTGACGGCGCGGTCATGATGAGGTCCAGGTCAAATTCCTGCTCCAAGCGCTCTTGCACGACGTCCATGTGCAAAAGGCCCAAAAAGCCGCAGCGGAAGCCAAAGCCCAGGGCCTGGGAAGTTTCCGGCTCAAATTCCAGAGACGCATCGTTAAGCTGTAATTTCTGCAGGGCTTCCTTCAAGTCGTCATAGTCCCGGTTGTCGGTTGGATACATACCAGAGTAGACCATTGGCGGAATCTGCCGGTAGCCTGGCAAAGCTTCTGCCGTCGGGTTTTCAGCGCTAGTGATGGTATCCCCGACCCGGGTTTCCCGGACAGACTTGATGTTGGCAGTAATATAGCCAACGTCCCCGGCAATCAAGATGTCTTCTTTAACCGGGTGGGGACTGGAAACGCCGACTTCGGTTACCTCATACTTTTTGCCGGTGTTCATGATCATGATTTCGTCGCCTGGCTTAACCGTGCCTTCTTCAATTCTGACTGACATGACCACCCCCCGGTAGTCATCATACTTGGAGTCAAAGATCAAGGCCTTGAGGGGCTTGGTCAAGTCCCCAGTCGGCGCTGGGATGTCGGTCACGATTCTTTCCAAAAGTTCCGGAATCCCTGCCCCGGTCTTGCCGGAAACTTCCACGGCGTCGCTGGCGTCTAAGCCCAGCATGTCGCCGATTTGGCTCTTGGCCATGTCCGGGTCGGCGCTTGGCAGGTCGATCTTGTTTAAAACAGGCAGGATTTCCAGGTCGTTTTCCAAAGCCAGGTAAGTGTTGGACAGGGTCTGGGCCTGGACACCCTGGGAGGCGTCAACGACCAGGACAGCCCCTTCACAGGCAGCCAGGGACCGGGAAACTTCATAGGAGAAGTCGACGTGGCCAGGGGTGTCGATCAAGTGGAAAATGTAGTCTTCCCCGTCATTGGCGTGATACTTGACCTGGACCGAGTTCATCTTGATGGTGATCCCCCGCTGCCGTTCAAGGGGCATATCATCCAGCATTTGATTTTTCAGCTGCCGCTTGGAAACCGTGTCCGTCAGTTCCAGAATTCGGTCGGCAATCGTTGATTTGCCGTGGTCAACGTGGGCCACGATTGAAAAATTGCGGATGTGCTTTTGGTAGTCTTTTAATTTTTCTAAGTCCATATATTTTCTCGCATCCTTACTAAAGTACTAAACAATTATACCCGAAAACAAAGCATTTGTCTTTTCCCAGTCATCAAAAAAGGCAGTCCTTGCAGACTGCCTCCTTAATTTGCTTAAAAATTTAGCTCAGCTTCTCCTTCAAGCGTTCAAAGAAGCCTTTTTCCTGCGGGGCAATGGAGCCACCGCTGGCCTTGACGAATTCCAGCAGGGCCTTGCGCTGGGCCTCATTGATGGACTTCGGAATCACGACCTCAACCGTGGTTACCTGGTCACCAGTGCTGCCGCCGCTCAGGCTTGGAACACCCTTTCCCTTTAAAGTAAACTTCTGGTTTGGCTGGGTGCCGGCCGGAATTTTCAGTTTCGTGTCGCCGTAAACTGTCTTGACGTTGATCTCGTCACCCAAGGTTGCCTGGGCAAAGGAAATCGGCACGGTCGTGTAGATGGTCTGGCCACGTCTGGTGAAGTCCTTGCTTGGCCGCACCCGGAAGACGATGTACAAGTCCCCGTATGGGCCACCGTTCTTGCCGGCTTCGCCTTGGCCGGCCAGGCGGATCCGCTGGCCGTTGTCGATGCCGGCTGGCACCTTAACCTGCAGGGTCTGCTTCTGGGTCTTGACCCCCTTGCCGTGGCAATTCTGGCATGGATGCTGGATGATAACCCCGCTGCCCCCGCACTTGTCACAGGTCGTCTGCCGCTGGACTATGCCCAAAACGCTTCTTTGCGTAATGGTCATCATGCCGCTGCCCCCGCACTTGTCGCAGGTGATCGGGTGGGTACCCTTTTCAGCCCCGGAACCCTTGCAGACTTCACAGGTGGTTG
>NZ_AZCR01000001.1:93225-110779 GCF_001433875.1 Lactobacillus delbrueckii subsp. delbrueckii DSM 20074 = JCM 1012 | reverse complement strand
CCGGCTGTAGCTGATTTCAGTGGTCTTGCCCTTGATGGCATCCATAAAGTCGATCGTCATGGTGTAGTCCAGGTCAGCCCCCCGCTGCGGAGCGGTCGGGTCTACCTGCTGGCGGGCACCGCCGCCAAAGAAGCTGCTAAAAATGTCACCAAAGTCACCAAAATCAGCTCCGCCAAAGCCCTGGCCCCCATACTGGCCGCCAAAGCCGCCCTGGCCGTTCATGCCAGCCTGGCCAAATTGGTCATACTGCTGCCGCTTCTGCGGGTCATGCAGCACTTCGTAAGCTTCGTTGACTTCCTTGTACTTTTCTTCTGCCCCTGCTTCGTGGTTTAAGTCCGGGTGATACTTCTTGGCCAACTTCCGGTAGGCCTTGCTGATTTCTGCGTCACTGGCATCCCGGCTCACGCCTAAGACGTCATAATAGTCACGGTTTGCTGCCATTTGTTTATTATTGCTCCTTTTACTAACAAAGGAGAAGAACTACATCAAGCAGTTCTTCTCCTTTTGTTTGATTATAGTCGCTTTACTTGTCTGGGTCTACCTTGGTAAAGTCGCCGTCAACCGTGTCGCCGTTTGCGCCATTTGAACCATCGTCAGTTGGGCCTGCTTGACCGCCTTGACCTTGCTGGTTTTGGGCGTTTTGCTGGTAGAGCTTGACAGCCAGGTCTTGGGCAACCTTGCTCAAAGCGTCCTTCTTTTCCTTCATTTCGTCCAGGTTGTTGTCCTTTTGGGCCTTCTTCAGGTCTTCCAGGGCATCCTTAACTGGTTGAATGTCGCTGTCTGCGAGTTTGCCGTCAACTTCCTTCAAAGTCTTTTCGGTTTGGAAGATCAAGCCGTCAACTTCGTTTCTAAGGTCAACTTCTTCCTTCTTCTTGGCGTCTTCTTCAGCGTGTTCTTCAGCTTCCTTCTTCATTCTTTCGATTTCTTCGTCTGACAGGCCGGAAGCTGATTGGATGGTGATCTTTTGTTCCTTGCCAGTCCCCAGGTCCTTGGCTGAAACGTTAACGATACCGTTCTTGTCGATGTCGAAGGTAACTTGGATTTGTGGCACGCCACGTGGAGCAGGTGGAATGTCAGTCAGTTCGAAGCGACCCAAAGTCTTGTTGTCAGCTGCCATTGGCCGTTCACCTTGCAAAACGTGGATGTCAACAGCTGGTTGGTTGTCAACGGCAGTTGAGAAGATTTGGCTCTTGGAAGTTGGGATGGTGGTGTTTCTGTCGATCAGCTTGGTGAAGACCCCGCCCTTGGTTTCGATACCCAGGGAAAGCGGAGTAACGTCAAGCAAAACGATGTCCTTAACGTCACCGGAGATAACCCCGCCTTGGATTGCGGCACCCAAAGCAACGGCTTCGTCTGGGTTGATTGAGTGGTCTGGTTCCTTACCTGCCCATTGCTTTACAGCTTCTTGAACAGCTGGAATCCGAGTTGAACCACCGTTCAAGATAACCTTGTCGATGTCGCCAACTGACAGGCCAGCGTCACGCAGGGCGTTGTCAAATGGAATCTTGGTTCTTTGCACTAAGTCATCAGTCAGTTCGTTGAACTTAGCCCGAGTAAGGTCTACTTCCAAGTGCAGAGGACCTGCTTCACCAGCGGAGATGAAAGGAAGGGAGATGTGGGTTGAAGATACGCCTGACAAGTCCTTCTTGGCCTTTTCAGCCGCGTCCTTCAAACGTTGCATTGCCATCTTGTCCTTGGACAAGTCAATGCCGTTTTCTTGCTTGAAGCCGTCAACCAGCCAGTCGATGATCTTGTTATCAAAGTCGTCCCCACCCAAGTGAGTGTCACCGTTGGTTGACAGAACTTGGAAGACACCGTCACCTAATTGCAGGACGGAAACGTCGAAAGTACCACCACCAAGGTCGTAAACCAGAACAATTTCGTCGTCTTCATCCTTGTCCAAGCCGTAGGCCAGGGCTGAAGCAGTTGGTTCGTTGATGATCCGTTGCACGTTCAAGCCCGCGATCTTGCCGGCGTCCTTAGTTGCTTGCCGTTGCGCGTCGTTAAAGTAGGCTGGAACAGTGATAACCGCGTCAGTAACTGGTTCACCAAGGTAGTCTTCTGAGAACTTCTTGATGTATTGCAGGATCATGGCTGAAATTTCCTGCGGGGTGTAAGCCTTGTCGCCAACCTTAACCTTGTAGTCACTTTCGCCCATATGCCGCTTGATGGAAACGATGGTGTTCGGGTTGGTGATGGCTTGCCGCTTGGCAACTTCACCGACTTGAATTTCGCCGTCCTTGAAGGCAACTACTGAGGGGGTAGTTCTAGCGCCTTCCGGGTTGGTAATAATCTTTGGTTCCTTGCCTTCCAAAACCGCAACTGCTGAGTTGGTGGTACCTAAGTCAATCCCAATAACTTTAGACATTATCTTTTTATCTCCTTTTATTTATTTTTGCTTGTTTATTACTTTGTCAAAAAATTGCCTTACTGGGCAACGACAACCATGGCTGGCCGCAGGACACGATCCTTGTAGACGTAACCCTTTTGCAGGACCTGAACGACATGGCCTTTTTGATCATCATTTTCAGCTGGTACGCTTTGGACCGCCTGGTGCAATGTCGGATCAAACTTTTCGCCGTCAGCCTTGATTTCTTCAATGCCGTTGTCCTTCAAGGCTCTGACCAGGCCTTCCAGGGTCATTTCGATCCCCTTCTTCAGCTGTCTGGAAGCCTCGTCGTCGGCCTTGACCTGCAAA
This sequence comes from Lactobacillus delbrueckii subsp. delbrueckii DSM 20074 = JCM 1012, assembly GCF_001433875.1. Classification (GTDB taxonomy): domain Bacteria; phylum Bacillota; class Bacilli; order Lactobacillales; family Lactobacillaceae; genus Lactobacillus; species Lactobacillus delbrueckii. The sequence goes on along the minus strand of NZ_AZCR01000001.1, from coordinate 108,081 downwards.
GCCCTTTCCAAGTTGTCCACGCTGGACAGGATATCCTTGCCCAGACGCTGGGACTCGTACTTGACCAGGTTGGCTCTTTCCTTGCTGTAGCGGCGCTGGGCGTTTTGAATCTCAGCTTGGCTGCGCAAGTACTTGTCTTCCAGATCCTTGTTCTTCTGGGTCAAAGCGACAACTTCAGCCTTGAGCTGATCCAGTTCTACATCAGCTGGCTTAGCCGCTTCTTCTTTGTCATCTTTTACCCTTTTGTCATCTTTTACCCTTTTGTCATCTTTTACGCCGGCCTTGTCAGCTTCAGCTGCCTTGGCTTGCTTTTCCTGGTCTTCTTGCGGCAAATCTTTCTCACTTGGAAATTCTTCTTTGCTCACGACAAACCTCCTTATTTAAATCTGCCATAGTAATCTAACAACTTGCGGGCTAGTTCCTGGCGGAAGTATTCCATCAAGCCGATCATTTCCGAGTAAGGCATGTGTCTCGGCCCCAGCAGGGCGATCGTCCCCCGTCCGTAGCGGCCAACACTGTATTCAGCCATTACCAGGCTGAAATCCTTCAGCAATTCGTTCTCTAGTTCCGCTCCTAAGCGGACATAAACTGGGTAATGGCTGGGACTGTCGCTCAGATCGATCAGTTCTCCAGCCAGAGAGCTGGAATTGATCAGTTCATATAGCGACTTGATGGCTTTTAAATCGCTGTTTTCAGTATTGTTGAGCAGGTTCAGCTGACCGTCAACATACATCTGCTCGCTTGCCGCGTCCTTAATGACGGCTTCCAGCAATTCCAGAAATTCCGGGGCATTCTTGCCCACGATCTGGCTGCTGGACAGCTGTTCAAAGGTCTGCTTGTTGATTTCGCTTAAATTCTTGCCAACCAGCTGGTCATTGATCAAGCGGACCGCCCGTTCAACTTCATCCCCTGAGATGTGCCGCGGCAAGGTGTAGAGCTGGTTCTTGACGCTGCCATCGCTGGTTACCAGAATAGCCATGACCTGCCGGGGAGCCAGGGGCACGATTCTGAAGCCAGTGATGCTGACATTCTTGGCTTCCGGCCCTTCTGCAAAGGCCGTGTAGTCAGTCAAGTCTGACAGGATCTTGGCGGCTTCTTTGACGATTTCGTCCACTTGGTTGAACGGCTGATCAAACTGGTAGCCAATTTGATTGTACATTTCTTTCGGCAGCTGCAGCGGCTGCACCAAATTGTCCAGGTAATAGCGATAGCCCTCAGTCGATGGCACCCGGCCACTGGAGGAGTGAGTCTTTTCAATCAAGCCATGCAATTCCAGAACCGCCATCTCGTTGCGGATTGTCGCGCTGGACACTTTAATCGACAATTGATTCATGACTGTCTTTGAGCCGACCGGCTCATGCGTCTTGGTAAAATCTTGAATAATTGTCTTTAGAATAAGTTCTTGACGTTCGGTCAACATAACATCGCCCTCGCTTTTAGCACTTACAACTTTCATGTGCTAACATGGCATAGATTAACAAGAAATTAGCAGTTAGTCAAGGAGAATGCTAAAAAATCCCGCAAAAAAACGGTCTTGCTTAAAAGACCGTTCTTATTACTGCTCAATCAGTGAACTAAAATAGTTTTCACTAGCGACTTGGTCCAGCTTCAGCTGCTCGCTTAAAGCCGCCATATCAGCAAACTTTTCTTCCCCGCGCAAGTATTTGTACCAGGCGATGGTGATTTGCTGGCCGTAAATGTCCTGGTCAAAATCAAAGATGTTGGATTCGATGTAAATCTTCTTCTCATCATTGAAAGTGACATTGTAGCCGACACTGGTCATTGACTGGTACCAGCTGTCCCCTACTTTGGTCATGGTCGCGTAGACTCCGATTTTCGGCAAAACTTTTGGCCAGTCCAGCTCCAAATTCGCGGTTGGGAAGCCCAGCTTGTGGCCGTTTCTGAAGCCGTGGACGACCTTGCCACTGGTCAAATACGGGTGGCCCAGAAGTTCTGTGGCCAAGCGGAGATTGCCGCTTTTAATAGCCTGGCGGATTTCAGTTGAACCGATTTTTTTCCCGGCAAAGATCTGCTTTGGAACCACCTTGATGTCAAAGCGACCCTTGGCAAAGGCCGGCAGATTTTCCATATTGGCCACGTCCTTTGGTCCGTAGCTGTAGTCAAAGCCGGCTACCACCGTGTCTGCTTTCAGGCCCATGATGATCTCATCAACGAATGCCTGGGGAGCCAGGTGGCTGAACTCCGGCGTAAACTTGAGAACCACCAGGTAGTCGACCCCGATCTTGGACATTTCGTAGGCCTTTTCCTCCGGTGTGTTCAAGTACTCAAAGTCCTTAACTCCGGCATAGACCTCCTTGGGGTGGCGGTCAAAGGTCAGCACCATCAATGGTAGATCCTTCTCAACTGCAATTATCCTGGCTTCCTTGATCAACTTCTGGTGGCCGATATGAACTCCATCAAAAAAGCCCAGGGCCAACACAACCTTGCCGGCCGTCAGCTCTTTCTTGAACGGATAGCTTAGATTTATCACTTTCAAACTTAATCCCTCAATTACTCATTACTTAAAAGCATTAAGTCAGGACAGTAGAGACCTTGTCCCTTGGCCCGGTAAATCGCTTTAACTGTTTTATTATACCGCAAAGCGACCTTGTCTGCATCAAGAGGGAGTTTGATCCAGGCCCCGTTTTTAACCTGCTGCCATAAGGCGGCATCTAAATCAACTTGCTGGTAGTCAGCGAAAAAGCTGTCGATTGGCTGAATATAATCTTCAGCGTGGTTCAAATTATCCGCCAGTTCTTCCAAAGTAACCGCGTCTTGGAGCTTGTAACCAGAACTGGCCGTCCGCCGCAGTTTGGTCATCACTGCTGGCAGGCCCAGTTCTTCGCCTAAGTCGTTAACCAGGCTGCGGACATAGGTCCCCTTAGAGCATTCAACTTCATAAGTAAAAGTCTGCCGGCCCTTCTCTGGGTCGAACTGACTTGGAGCCGTCAAGTCGTAGCGGAAAACCTGGACAGTCCGCTTGGGCCGCTCAACTGGGATCCCTTCTCTGGCGTATTCGTAGAGCCGCTTGCCATTTACCCTGACGGCAGAATAAATCGGCGGCTGCTGGACGATTTCCCCGGTAAACTTTTCCATTGCTGCTTTGATGGCCTGGTCACTGACTGGCTGAGACAAGGCTCTTTCCGCCAAAATCTTCCCCTCTAGGTCATAAGAGTCCGTGGCCAGGCCCAGCATCCCTTCACCAACATAAGCCTTTGGCCGCTCATGCATCAGCTCGATCAGTTTGGTTGCCTGACCCAAAGCAATTGGCAAAACTCCGGTGACTTCCGGGTCCAGGGTTCCGGCATGGCCGATCTTTTTTTGCTTTAAGAGTCGGCGCAGCTTATAAACCACGTCCCCGCTAGTCATCCCTGCTGCCTTGTCGATTACGATAATTCCATTGAACATCTTTTTCTCCTCTTCTATAAACGCAAAAAAGCGCCCGAAGGCGCTTTTTACTAGATTTGGCGATCTTGTTCCTGCTTCTTCAAGTCAGCAAGCAAACGGTCGATCTTGCTGCCGTAGATCACGGACTGGTCCCGCTTGAAAATCAGTTCCGGAACCTTGTACATGGTCAAGCTCTGGCCGAGCAAGTGTCGCATGGTTCCCTTAGCCTTTTCCAAGCCGGCTTCCGCTTCCTTTTGCGCCTGTTCATCTTCAGTCAGCAGACTGTAGTAGACAGTCGCGTATGAAAAATCATTGCTGCACTCCACGGCGGTAAAAGTCACGTTGCTGACCCGGGGATCGCGGATGTTCTTGCGGATGATCTTAGTCAGTTCCCGCAAGATTTCGCCTTCAACCCGTCCTTTTCTGTGCTTCATTTCAGCCTCCTGTTAACCTGGCTTAACTTCCTGCATTTCGTAGGCTTCCAGTTCGTCGCCTTCCTTGATGTCGTTGAAGTTTTCAATGGTCAAACCACAGTCAAAGCCTGCCTTGACTTCCTTGACGTCGTCCTTGAACCGGCGCAGTGAGGCAACCTTGCCGTCGTACTTGACCACGCCGTCTCTGATGACCCGGATGCCTGATTCTCTGGTCACGTAACCGTTGTCGACAAAGGCACCGGCGATGGTCCCGATCTTGGAGACCTTCCAAGTTTTGCGGACAGTAAGGTTACCAATAACCTTTTCTTCGTAAGTTGGTTCCAGCATCCCTTGCATAGCGGCCTTAACGTCATCGATCGCCTTGTAGATGATATTGTAAAGGCGGATATCGACGCCTTCTTGGGCAGCCTGGCTCTTGGCCGTAGCCGTTGGCCGGACGTTGAAACCGATGATTAAGGCGTTTGAAGCGCTGGCCAGGGTAACGTCACTTTCATTGATGGCCCCGACACCGGAGTGGATAATGTTAACCCGAACGCCTTCAACGTCAATCTTTTGGAAGGATTGAGCCAAGGCTTCGGCAGACCCTTGCACGTCAGCCTTCAAAACGATGTCAACGGACTTCATGCTTTCCCGCTTCATTGTGTCAAAGAGGTTGTCCAGAGTAACGTGCTGTACGTTTTCCCGCTGCTTTTGCAGGGATTGCTGTGCCCGGGCTTCACCAACCGCGCGGGCAGTCTTTTCATCGGCAAAGACAACCAGCTTGTCGGCAGATTCCGGCACGTCGTTCAAACCAGTAATTTCAACGGGCATTGATGGCGTAGCCTTCTTGATCTGGTGGCCCTTGTCGTTGGTCATCGTCCGAACCCGGCCGAAGGTGTCACCAACAACGATTGGGTCACCGACCCGCAGGGTACCCTGCTGGATCAAAACGTCGGCAACTGGCCCCTTGCCCCGGGACAGACGGGCTTCAATAACCGTACCGATCGCCTTTTGCTTCGGGTCAGCCTTCAGTTCCAACATATCGGCTTCAAGGATGATGTTTTCCAAAAGTTCATCAATCCCCATCCCGGTCTTGGCTGAGATGTTGACGAAGATAGTTGAGCCGCCGTAGTTTTCCGGAATCAGTTCATACTGCATCAATTGTTCAGTAACGTGGGCAGGGTTGGCGCCTGGCCGGTCCATCTTGTTGATGGCCACAATGATTGGCACGCCCGCGCTCTTGGCGTGGTCGATGGCTTCGATAGTCTGCGGCATAACCCCGTCATCAGCGGCAACGATCAAAACGACAATGTCGGTGATTTCCGCCCCGCGGGCCCGCATGCTTGAGAAGGCCGCGTGACCTGGAGTGTCCAGGAAGGTGATCAAACGGTCGTTGATCCGGACCTGGTAGGCCCCGATATTCTGGGTGATCCCGCCGGCTTCGTGTTCAGAAACCCGAGTGTGACGCAGACGGTCCAGCAAGGTAGTCTTACCGTGGTCGACGTGACCCATGACAGTTACGACTGGCGGACGGACAACCTGGTTTTCAGAGTTCTTGGACTCTTCCATTTTCTGGGCAAAAATATTGTCGATGTCGGAAATGTCTTCATGGACCTTTTCAACAGCTTCGATGCCGTAGTCAGCAGCCAGCAGTTCAATGGTGCCCTTGTCCAAAGACTGGTTCTGGTTGATCATGATCCCCAGCATGAAGAGCTTCTTCACGATTTCAGCTGGTTCCCGGTGGAGGATCTTGCCCAGGTCTTGGGCGTTCATGCCAACTTCGTATTCAAAGCTTTCTGGAAGTGGACGGTCCTTTCTTTGGGTAACCTGCTTCTTAACCTGCGGAGCACTTTGGTGCTTCTTGTTCTTGCGCTTGCGCTGTTGACTGCGGTCGCTATTTACCTCTCTGCCTTGGTTAGCGTAAGAGTTTTTCCCCTTGCGGCCTGGCTTGCCACTCTTTCTGCGGCGGCCTTCCTTGTTTTCCGGCATTGGCGCTTCAGTGAAGCTTGGCCGGGAACTTGGCCGGCGAGAAGATGAAGGCTTGGCAGCAGGCTTTTCACTGTTTGCCTGGTTTTGCTTCAAGCGGGCTGGGGATGGCTTCAAGATCTTTGGCCCACGGACCTTTGGTGCTTCAGCTGCGGTTTCAGCAGGCTTTTCGGCACTTTCGACCTTCTTGACAACCGGCTTGCTTTCGCTGGCCTCAGCCTTGTTCAAGTACTTCTTGTATTCATGCTTAGCAGCCTTGCTTTCCTGGTCCAGACGGGCTTCGTCAGCCCGCTGCTTTTGCTTGAGATCCTTCAGCAAATCCTGGGCAGCTGGCCGGCGGCGCTTGCTGTGGTCGTTAGAGTGGTTGTTAGCCCGGCGGCGGGTGTTTGATCTCTTGCCCTCAGTCTTCTTCTCGCCCTTGCGAATAGCACTGACTGAAATCTTTAATTTACCAGACTTGCCGCTGGTTTTCTTGTTATCCATGCCCAATTCCTTTGAAGTTTCGTTTTCTTGTTTCTTGGTCATTAGATCACACTCCTTCTTTAATCTTATCCAGCAAGGTTTTCGCAAAACCACGATCTGTTAATGCCAAAACTTTGCGTTTCTTACCTACAGCCTGACTGAGTTCAGCTTCCGTAAAGACGTCGACCAATGGCGTTGGGTGGGCCTTTACAGCAGCTTCAATCTTGCCGCGGCTGTTTTCTGCTAAATCATTCGCGATGATAATGCACTTAAGCTTGCCCTTCTTCAATTTGGCCAAAACGATGTCCGTGCCCGAAACGGTCTTCCCCGCCCGGGTGGCCAAACCAAGCAAATTTAAGGCTTTCTCTCGGTTGTTAATTATTTTTGATCACCAAATAATTCTTTTCTTGCCTTCTGGTGGTCCACGTAAGCGAAGAGCTCGTCGTAAAATTCATCGGCTACCTTCACGCCCAAACTGCGTTCCAGCACCTTTGACTTTCGGGCGGCAGCGATCTTCTCCGGTTTTAAGGAAACATAAGCGCCGCGGCCCGGCTTCTTGCCGCTTGGATCAACAGAAACATTCTTTTCCTTGTCAACGACGATTCTGACCAAATCCTTCTTCGGCTGCATAGTATCGGTCAACAAGTCCTTCCGCATGGGGATTTTTCTTTTTTTCAAGGAAATCACCTATTCTTCATCGTCAAGATCCAGGTCTTCTGCTTCTTCAGCTTCTGTTTGCTGGAGATCTTGATCTTCTGCTACTTCAGTTTCATCTTCTACTTCGCTTTCGTCAACAAATTCGACTTCGGATTCTGGCCGGATGTCGATCTTGTAGCCAGTCAAGCGGGCGGCCAGGCGGACGTTTTGCCCTTTCTTGCCGATAGCCAGGGAAAGCTGGTAGTCCGGCACGATTACGAAGGCTTTCCTTTCATCGTCTTCGTCTTCAAACTGGACAGCGATGACTTCAGCCGGGTTTAAGGCATTGGCGATGTAGTCAGATGGGTCTTCTTCGTACTGCACGATGTCGATATTTTCCCCGCCCAGTTCGTTGACCACGTTCTGCACCCGGCTGCCGCGTGGGCCAACACAGGTACCAACCGGGTCGATGTTCGGGTCGTTGGACTTAACGGCAATCTTGGTTCTTTCGCCGGCTTCCCGGGCGATGGAGATGATTTCAACGGTCCCGTCAAAGATTTCCGGCACTTCTTGTTCAAAAAGCCGCTTAACGACATCCGGAGCGGTCCGGGAAACCCGGATTTGGGCTCCCTTGCCGTCAGCACCGACCTTGGTGACCAGGACGCGGACCCTGTCTTGCGGGTTGTAGTGTTCACCTGGAATAGTGTCACGCTTGATGTCCATAACTGCCTCAACATTGCCGATGTTGACGTAAACGAAACGGTTGTCAGTTCTTTCTACTGTCCCGGTGACCAGTTCATCTTCGTATTGGGAGTATTCGTTGACGATGTGGGCATTTTCCGCTTCCCGCAGGCGCTGCATTACGACCTGCTTAGCCGTAGCTGCCGCGGTCCGACCGAAGTCCTTTGGGGTAACTTCGAACTTGATAGTATCGCCGACTTCGTATGCTCGGTTGATGGCCAGGGCATCCTTTAAGCTGACTTCCACCCGGTCGTCTTGCACTTCGTCAACCACCGTCTTCAAAGCCATGACCTTAAAATCGCCCTTCTTTTCATTAAAGTCGATTTCGACATTTTCCGCTAGGCCGTAGTTCTTCTTGTAGGCAGCGGCCAAAGCAGCCTTCATGGCTTCAACGATAACATCTTGTTTGATACCCTTGGTCTTTTCCAAGACGTCAAAGGCTTCCAGCATTTCTTTTGACATAAGTTTTGGATCACTCTTTCTAAAATTCGATTGCAAAACGGGCGCTGGCGATCTGCTTGCGCGGAATAGTCAGCTGCTTGCGCCGGGTCTTGATCTTAATTTCCAGTTTAATCTCCTGGTCGTCCAGGTCAAGCAAATGACCTTCAAAGACCTTCTCGCCTTCCAATTTCTGGTAGAGGCCGACATGGATGTACTGGCCCTTGGCCTTCTCCCAGTCCTGCTCCTTCTTGATCGGTCTTTCCAGGCCCGGTGAGGATAGTTCCAAAATATACGGGTCTGGCAGCGGATCTGGCTGCATTGAGTCCAATTTTTCTCCAACCAACTCACTCAGCTCCGCAATCGTTTCGATGTCAATCCCGTTTGGCTGCTTGTCAACGTAGATTCGCAGATAGTATTGACTCTTTTCCTTGACGTATTCCAAATCAACAAGTTCACAGTCATGACCGATAATGACCGGTTCGATTGCTTCCAGGATAGGTGTTAAGTTTTTTGGCAAAATTTTCCTCCGTAATAAAAAGAGTGAGCATCGCTGCTCACTCGAATTTACCATATTCGATCTAAAACATTATAACAGAATTTTTCCCACTTGTAAATAAGAAGCTCTTAGAAGAGGGAAAGTTGGTTCTGGTCAGGCATCCCCTCTAAGACATTGTTGTTTTCAAAGAAGTCCATGATCTTCTGGGAAACCTTGCCACGAACCTGCAGGTCTTCCTTTGACAAAAATGGCGCTTCACTTCGGGCAGCCACGATCTGCTTGGCCGCAGAGTCACCTAAGCCGTCAACGGCGTTAAACGGTGCCAGAATGGTGTGCTTGTCCACGATCTTGTAAGTCGTAGCTTCAGACTCGTTGATGTCGACCATCTTGAAGTTGATCCCCCGCTCAATGGCTTCGTTGACCAGTTCCATGTAGGTCTGCAGGTCCTTTTCCAGCTTGGTCGCTGCCGTCCCTTTTTCCTTGATCCGGTTGATCAAGGCCACAACCGTGTTCTTGCCCCGGCTCATGGCTTCCAGGTCGACCTTGTCGGCTCTGACTGAGAAGTAGGCGGCATAGTAGATCTCTGGATAGTAGACCTTGAACCAGGCCACCCGTAGAGCCATCAAGATGTAGGCAGCCGCGTGGGCCTTCGGGAACATGTACTTGATCTTCAAGCAAGACGGAATATACCAGTCAGGAATGTTCTTATTTTCCTTTAAGACGGCCATGTTCTCATCAGAAATCCCCTTCCCCTTCCGGACAGTTTCCATGGTTGAAAAGGCAACTTCTTCCTTAACTCCCCAGCGGATCAAGTCAGTCATGATGTTGTCCCGGCAGCCGATCACGCTCTTTAACTTGCAAGTGCCGTTGTTGATCAGTTCCTCGGCATTGCCTAGCCAGACGTCCGTCCCGTGTGACAGGCCGGAAATCTGCAAAAGCTCGGCAAAGGTCGACGGCTTGGTCTCTTCCAGCATACCCCGGACAAAGGGAGTCCCGAATTCCGGCAGGCCCAGGGTCCCGGTCTTGGAATTGATCTGCTCTGGAGTAACGCCTAGGGCTTCCGGGCTGGAGAAAAGGGACATGACCTTAGGGTCATCAGTTGGAATCGTCAAAGGATCAATCCCGGACAAGTCCTGCAGCATTCTGATCATGGTCGGGTCCTGGTGACCCAGGATGTCGAACTTCAAGAGGTTGTCGTGGATCTGGTGGAAGTCAAAGTGGGTCGTCTTCCATTCCTTGGAGATATCGTCTGAGGGATACTGCAGGGGAGTCAGTTCATAGATGTCCTTATCATCCGGCAAAACGACGATCCCGGCCGGGTGCTGGCCGGTCGTGGCCTTGACCCCGGTAACCCCGATGGCCAGGCGGTCAACTTCCGCGTTGTTCATCTTGATTTCCGGGTGCTCGTCTTGATAGTGCTTGGCATAGCCAATCGCCTTTTTATCGGCCAGGGTACCTACGGTGCCGGCCTTAAAGGAGTGGTTTGGCCCAAACATAACTCTGATGAAATTATGGGCAACTGGCTGGTAGTCACCAGAGAAGTTCAAGTCGATGTCGGGCACCTTGTCACCATGGAAGCCCAGGAAGGTTTCAAATGGGATGTTCTGCCCGTCTTTAACCATCATGACCTGGCAGTCAGGACACTTTTTATCCGGCAGGTCAAAACCGGAGGCGTATTCGCCGTTTTCAAAAAATTCTGACTGCTTGCACTTCGGGCAGCGGTAGTGAGGCGGCATAGGGTTGATTTCAGTGATACCCATCATGGTGGCAACCAGGCTGGAACCAACGGAACCCCGGGAGCCAACCAAGTAGCCGTCCTTAACTGACTTGGCCACCAGCATCTGGGAAATCAGGTAAACAACCCCGTAGCCGTTACCGATAATGGCATCCAGCTCCCGGTCCAGACGGGCCTGGATATTGTCCGGCAAAGGATCACCATAAAGTTCGTGTGCCTTGTCATAGGTCAGCTTGCGTACCCGTTCAGCCGTATGCGGGATCTTTGGCGGGAAGCTTTCGTCTTGGACCGGCTGCACTCCCTCATCGATCATGGCATTGATCTTGTTCGGGTTGCTAATGACCACTTCTTTAGCAATGTCTTCGCCCATGAAGCTGAATTCATCCAGCATCTCCTGGGTGGTATAGAAGTGCAAGTCAGGGTGCTGCTTGTTGCGGTTTGGGTTACCCCTTTGAGCAGCCAGCAATACGTCCCGGTAGATGGCTTCATGCTTGTCAATGTAGTGGGCATCGCTAGTTGCCACGACCGGCTTGTTCAGCTCCTTGCCCAGCTTGTAAATATTGGTCAGAATTTCTTCCAGCTGGGCTTCATCAGCAATCAAGCCATCGGCAATTAAGCTGGAGTAGTTTGACGGCGGCTGGATTTCCAAAAAGTCGTAGAATTCCGCCTTCTTTTTGGCTTCTTCATAGCCCTTCTGCATCATGGCAATAAAGACTTCCCCCTGGCTGCAGGCAGACCCGTACAAAAGGCCGGCGTGCAGGCGGCGGAGTTCTGACTTAGGGGTTCTCAGCCCCTTGAAGTTGTATTTGATCCCGGCCAGGGAGACCAGTTCATATAAATTCCGCAGGCCTGGCTTTTGGTTCTGGGCTAAGATCGTAATATGGGTCGGCCGGGCCCTCTTGTAGCCTTCCCCGTTGCTGTAGTCGTTCATCTTGCCCAGGTCATCTTCCTGGTACTTGTCGTTAAAGGCATCCAAAAGCTTGAACATCAGGTAGCCGGTTGCTTCAGCGTCCTGGTTGGCCCGGTGGTGGTGCTCCAGGGCCACATTGTACTTGCGGCAAAGCGAATCCAGAGTGTGACGGGACTGTTCCGGGTGCAGGAGGCGGGAAACTTCCAAAGTGTCGACGACCGGCTGGCTGATTTCCGGATAACCGCAGCGCTTCAAGGCCGCATTAACAAAGCCCACGTCAAACTGGACATTGTGCCCGCAGAGCGGGTCATTGCCGTAAAAGTCCATGAACTGCTTAATTACGACAGCTTCGTCGTCAGCCGCCTGGACCATCTCGTCCGTAATTGAAGTCAAGTTAATCGTAGTTTCAGACAATGGATGGTGAGGGTTGATGAACTTGTCAAAGCGGTCGATAACTTCACCGTTTTTCATCTTGACCGCCCCGATTTCGATAATCGTATCGTAAACAGAAGACAGACCGGTCGTTTCAACGTCGAAAATGACGAATTCCTGGTCTTCATACTTCATGCTGGCGGGGTTTAAAACCAGCAGGCCGTGGTCTTCAACCATGTTGGCTTCCAGGCCCATGATGACCTTCATCCCGGTCTTTTTACCCGCTTCAAAAGCATTCGGCAGGGCCTGCAGGCCAGCATGGTCAGTGATGGCGACGGCCGGCTGACCGAACTTCTTGGCTGTCTTGATGATGTCTGCTACATCGCTAGTCGCGTCCAGCTGACTCATGTTGGTGTGGACGTGCAATTCCACATGCTTTTCTTCACCTTGGTAGGCTTCTTGCCGGCCCACGTGCTCGGTTAATTCCATGCTGTAGATGTTGAAGATCAAGTCATGGGCATACTGGTCATCCTTAAGGCTGCCCTGCATGCGGATCCAGACACCAGGCTTAATGCCTTTTAAATATTCGATTTCTTCCTTGTCGGAATCACGGACGAACTTCTTAAAAGAAATAGAACCGGTATAGTCAGTCATTTCCCCGTAAAAAATAAAGGAGCCCGACCGCAGTTCCTGCATTTCCGCTTTGAAGACATGGCCTTCGACAACCGCGCTGCGCTGGTCTTCTGACAAGTCTTTCAACTGGGTAATCTCTGCCTTGTCGCTGATGGCGCCTGGGCCAAAACTGGTCTTCTTCACCCGCCGGCCCTGGTAGCTGGGCCGGGGAGCTGGCTTTGGCTTGACCGGGGCCTGCTGGAAGGCTTCCTGCATGTTCTTCTCATGGGCTTCCACCAGCTGGGCCAGGCTTTCAAAGTCGCTTTGCCCGCCCTGGTCAGTAACTTCCGTCAAAAGCTTGACGTTAAAGAAGCCGTAATCGCGCAGCTCTAAAGAGAAGCTGTCCAAGAGCCGCTGCTCCAGAATCTTGTCAAAAAGCTGGCCATTGATTGGAATAACCCAGCGGCCACTATCTTCATGGGGCGCCTGCCCGACCAGGAAGTTCTGGGCTGCCGGATTGGCGGACAAGACTTCTGAATTTTCAACCGCGTACTGCCAGTAGTCTGGCAGGTATTGCTGCTGGCCATCAGCCGTTTCAACTATGAGCCGAGTATCAACAAAGTCATTAAATTCATGCTTAATTGCCTGGTTCAAGGCATTGTAGCTTTCAAAACGCAGTGGAGTAGTAAAAAAAACGTGGATATCCCATCTACGTTCTTTTCTGTAGACATCCACGTTTTTTATCTCCCCTGCCTGTAAAACCGCTTCGTCAGCTCCCCCTGCCGGAAAGCCGACTTGTTTTAACAATTTGAGAAAAAGTTGGTTTTTATCAGTCACGAGAGTTCAATCCTAATCTAATTCGTTGGCAATAAAGTCTTCCAGGTCGGCAACGGCCAGCTTTTGTGCCTGGTCGTCGCCTGGACGCTTGACTTCAACGATCCCGTCAGCCGCGTCGCGGCCAACAGTAATTCTGATTGGCGCGCCAACCAGGTCAGCATCGTTGAACTTGACGCCTGGCCGTTCGTTACGGTCGTCATAAAGGACGTCATACTTGGCAAACTTGGCTTCCAGGTCTTCGGCCAGCTTGCTTTGGATTTCATCCTTCATCTTCATTTGGATGATGTGAATCCCGAATGGCGCGATTTCCTTTGGCCAGGCAACCCCATTTTCAGTCGCGTGCTGTTCAACGACGGCTGAAAGCAGGCGGGTAACTCCAATCCCGTATGAGCCCATGATGACTGGCTGGGACTTGCCGTTCTGGTCCAGGAACTTGGCCCCCATGGCTTCCGTGTAGTAGGTCCCCAGCTTGAAGATATGACCAACTTCAATTGAGGTAGTAAACTTGAGCGGTTCATGGTCAACCGGGTCAGGTTCTCCTTCGTTGGCAACCCGGAGGTCAGCAAAGCGGTCAGCCTTGAAGTCCCGGTCCAAGTTAGCGTTGATGAATTGAGCATCGCTTTCGCCAGCACCAACGACCACGTTATAGAGGCCCTTGACAGTTTCGTCAGCCACGATTTCGTCAGCCCAGTCAGCATTTACCGGGCCAACGCCGCCCTTTCCGGCCCCGGTCAGTTCTTCCAGGTCGCTAGTTTCAGCAACCCGCAGGCTGTCGCAGTCCAAGAGGTGAGTCAGCTTGACTTCGTTGACTTCCTTGTCAGCCCGGATCAAAACCAGAACCTTCTTCTTTTCATCAACGATGTAGAGGACGCTCTTGACAATTCTGGTGGCTGGCACTTGCAAGAATTCTGCCAGCTTGTCAATGGAGTCGCAGCCTGGAGTAGCAACCTTTTCCATCGCCTTCAGTTCTTCAGGCTCTTGCTTGAAGGTATCAACGCTAACGGCCATTTCCAAGTTAGCGGCGTAGGTACCGGAAGCGTTAGTTGCAATAGTGTCTTCACCAACAGCGGCAGGTGCCTGGAACTCAATAGAGTTCTTGCCCCCCATAGTCCCGGAGTCAGCGATAACTGGCCGGACTTCAATGCCTGTGCGCTTGAAGATCTTGAGGTAGGCTGCCTTTTCATTATCAAACTGCTTGTCCAGCTGTTCTTGGCTGGCCGCGAAGCTGTAGCCGTCCAGCATTACAAATTCTCTGCCCCGGAGAAGACCGAAACGTGGCCGGTTTTCATCCCGGAACTTGGTTTGAATCTGGTAAAGGTGCAGGGGCATTTGCTTGTAAGACTTGAGGCTCTTAGCCACCACGTCAGTGAAGGTTTCTTCGTGGGTTGGCCCCAGCAGCATTTCTCGGCCATGCCGGTCCTTCAGACGGAACATTTCCGGGCCATACTTTGGCAGACGGCCTGATTCTTCCCACATTGAAGCTGGCAGCATGTGCGGCATGATCATTTCAACGACGCCGGCATTAGCCATTTCTTCTTCAATGATCTTTTCAGTCTTGCGCAAGACCTTGTAACCCAGCGGCAGGTATGAGTAGACACCAGCCGTAACCTGCCGGATGTATCCGCCCCGCAGCATTACTTGGTGGCTCTTTGCAACCGCGTCGGCTGGAGTTTCCTTCAGCGTCGGCATGAAAAAGATTGATTGACGCATAATTAATTAAATTCTCCTAAACATTTATTATTTCAAGGACTACTTGATAAAGTAGCGGTAGATGTCGTTGCCAGTTACGGCGATAATCAAAATCAGCAAGAAGACCACTCCGATCAAG
>NZ_AZCR01000001.1:90070-93211 GCF_001433875.1 Lactobacillus delbrueckii subsp. delbrueckii DSM 20074 = JCM 1012 | reverse complement strand
ACGACTGTCTCATGCTCCTCTGGAATCGGCTTGCCCCGCAGGAGCTCGATGAGTTCCAGCAAAAGCTTGCCCCCGTCCAGACCTGGAATTGGGATCAAGTTGACGATCCCCAGGTTGATGGACAGCATGCCAACAAAGGCCAGCATGTAGGTCAGACCCATGGAAGTTGCCTTTGAAGTTTCCGAGTAGATCCCGACTGGGCCAGACAATTTGTTTAAGCTGAAGTGCTTGAACAAGTTGCCCAGGGCCTGGAAGATCATTCCTGTTACCTGCCAGCTCAAGTCCCAGCCCCGCTTCAGCTTGGCGGAAAATGAGTTGTCGGCCTTAGCCACGATGCCAACCAGGTATGACTTAGTCTTCTTTGAGTACTTTGGCACCAGCTGGACTGACTTTTCGCTTCCCTGCCGCTTGACCTTGACCGTCAGGGTCTTACCCTTAGAAGAGTCAATCGCCTGGCTGACCTGGTCAAAAGTATTAATCTTCCGGCCGTTGATGGCCACGATCTGGTCACCTTTTTGCAAAACGTGCTGGGCCGGGGAGTTTGCCGCTACCTGTCCCACGGTCGTTGTTGCCGGGCCAACTGAAGCAAAGCTGTAGATCATCAAGACCACAAAGCCCAAAACAACATTCATAAACGGTCCGGCAAAAGAGGTTGCCAGTTTCTTCCATGGTTTGGCTGCAGGCAGCTGCACGTCCCGGGGGGTAATCTGCAGCTCGGTGCCTGTGTCGTCGATCATGGTCGCGTCATGGTCGACCTTGTAGGTCACCAGCTGGCTCTCATCGCCATTTTCATACCCTGCAATGGTCAGGTCATCAACCAGATCGGCCCTAGTCACCCGCAAGGGACGGCCTTCGATCGGCAGGTCTGATTCTGAAGCATCGATTCGCGTAACAATTCCAGCCTCATTCAGTTCCAAGACAACTGCCGTCCCCGGGTCGATTTCACTCTGCTCGTCAGGACCAGCCAGGCGGACATAGCCGCCCAGCGGCAGCCAGCGGATGGTATAAGTCGTTTGACCAGGCCGCCACTGAACCAATTTTGGCCCCATGCCGATTGAAAACTTTTGGCCCCATGCCGATTGAAAACTCGCGCACCAAAATACCGGCCTTTTTCGCCACGAAAAAGTGCCCGAATTCGTGGACAAAGACCACCAGGCCAAAAACTATAATGAAGGCTAGAATACTTTTCACAGCGACCTCCTAAATTCCAAAGATCAAGGCAACGATTGGCAAAACGAAAAGCGTGCTGTCAAACCGGTCCAGGATCCCGCCGTGGCCCGGCAGGATCTTGCCGGAGTCCTTAACCCCGTAGAAGCGCTTGTAGGCTGATTCAACCAAGTCGCCCATCTGGCCGGCGATTGACAGGAAGAAGGAAGCAATGATCAAGCTTGTCTTGTCGCCGCCGACTGGAGCCAGGTTGACATAAATTGCCGTCACGATAACCGCGATGATCACAGCCCCGATTGACCCTTCCCAAGTCTTGTTCGGGCTGATTACTGGCCAAAGCTTGTGCTTGCCGAACTTGCGGCCAACCATATAGGCAGCCGTGTCAGTAGTCCAGACAATCACGAAGGCAAAGAGCAAGCGCCACAAACCATGGACTGGATCGCTGTTTCTGATCGCAGCCAGGTAGTGGAAACCAGTCCCGATGTACAAACTTGACAGGACGTAAACGCCGATATCGTCAAAAGTCGTCTTGTTCTTAGACAGAACCGTCCAGGTCAAAAGAATCATTACGAAGGCATAGAAGACGCCCCACTTGCTCCAGTTTTTTGGCAAAAAGCCAAAGAAGGAGTTGGGCACGGTCCAGGTCAAGGTGGCCAGGGCAGCCAGGGTAAAGCCAACTGAGACCAGAATCTGCTTCTTCATCAAGAAGACTTCACTGATGCCGACGGCAGCTAAAAAGGCAGCCAGCCAGTCAATCCACATGCCCCCGGCAACCAGGACCGGGATAAAAATAAATAAAGCAACAACTGCTGTAATTACTCTTTGTTTCATATTACCTAACTATCTGTTTCATCTAATTTACCAAAGCGCCGATCCCGGCGCTGGTAGATCTTAACCATTTCGGCCAAGTCGTTTTCGTCGAAGTCCGGCCAGGCCTTGTCCGTAAAGGCAAGCTCTGAGTAAGCAATCTGCCAGAGCAGGAAGTTGCTGATTCTCTGCTCGCCAGATGTTCTGATCAAGAGGTCTGGATCAGAATAAGGGGCAAACTTGGCGGTCATCAGCTTGGCGGAGACCATGTCTTCAGTAATTTCTTCCGGCGTGATTTCCCCGCTGGCGGCCTCTTTTGCCAGAGCCTGCACGGCTGAAACAATTTCTTTTCTTGACCCGTAATTAAAAGCAAAGTTCAAAACCAGACCGGTATTGGCCGCGGTTTCCGCCATGGCCCGCTCAACCACTTCCCTGGTTGATTCCGGCAGGGCATCCAGATACCCCATGATGTTGACCTTAACATTGTGGGCCTGCAGGCGGGGCATGAACTTGTCAAAGAACTTGACCGGCAGGTTCATCAAATAATTGACCTCATCCTTGGGCCGGGCCCAGTTTTCCGTCGAAAAAGCATAAAGAGTCAGGACTTTAATTCCCAACTCATCTGCCGCGAGCGCAATCTTTTCAACGTTGTCCATCCCGGCCTTGTGGCCCATAAAGCGCGGCATTTTCCGCTTCTTTGCCCAGCGGCCATTGCCGTCCATGATGATCGCCAAATGATTCAGCTGCTTATTCTTATCCATAATTAACCCTGAGTGATTTCCTTGCGCTTGTTGTCAGCCATCTGGTCAATCTTCTTGGTTGATTCGTCAGTAATCTTCTGGACTTCCTTTTCCAGGCGCCGTTCTTCGTCTTCAGTGATTTCGCCGTCTTTTTCCTGCTTCTTCAAAGCCTTCATGGCTTCCTGGCGGACATTGCGGACAGCAATCTTGGCTTCTTCAGCCAGCTTGCCGACTTCCTTGGCAATTTCCTGCCGCCGTTCCCCGGTCAGTTGCGGGATAACCAGGCGGATGACGTTACCGTCGTTAGCTGGCGTAAGGCCCAGGTCTGAAGCCAAAATGGCGTGTTCAATATCGTTCAAAGAAGTCTTGTCATATGGAGTGATTACCAAAACCCGTGGTTCTGGAATGGTGATCCCGGCCATTTGCA
>NZ_AZCR01000001.1:73989-90042 GCF_001433875.1 Lactobacillus delbrueckii subsp. delbrueckii DSM 20074 = JCM 1012 | reverse complement strand
AGCGGAGTTGGTACCCCGTAGTATTCAACCATCACCCGGTCCAAAAGGGAGGCGTTGGCTACCCCGGCCCGGACAGTTGCCAGATTGCTCTGGTAGACTTCGATGGACTTGTTCATGTTGCTCTTGGCTTTAGCAATCGTTTCGTTGTTCATTACTTGTCACCTCTGATAATCGTCCCGATGTTTTCGCCTTCAACTACCCGCTTGATGTTGCCTGGAGTGTTGACGTTGAAGACGATCAATGGAATATGAGTGTCCATGGACAAGGAGCTGGCAGTTCTGTCCATAACTTGCAGGCCCTTGGAGATCATGTCCAGCTGGGTCAGTTCAGCAAACTTCTTGGCACTTGGGTCCAGGTTCGGGTCAGCAGTGTAAACCCCGTCAACCCCGTTCTTGGCCATCAAGATCACGTCAGCGTTAATTTCCGCTGCCCGCAAAGCAGCCGTGGTGTCAGTTGAAAAGTATGGGTTGCCAGTGCCGCCGCCGAAGATAACGACCCGGTTCTTTTCCATGTGGCTGATTGCGACCCGGCGGATGTAAGGTTCAGCTACCTGCCGCATGGAGATTGAGGTTTGCAGTCTGGTCTGCACGCCAGCAGTTTCCAGGCCATCTTGCAGGGCCAGGCCATTCATGATCGTGGCCAGCATGCCCATGTAGTCAGCTTGAGCTCTTTCCATGCCCAGCTTGGCCCCGGTTTCCCCGCGCCACATATTGCCGCCGCCGCAGACGACGCCGATTTGCACGCCCATTTCATGAACCAGCTTGATTTCGTGCGCCAATTTCTTGATCACAGTTGGGTCAATGCCAGTTCCCTTTTCCCCGGCCAAAGCTTCGCCGGAAATTTTCAAAATGATACGATTATATTTAACTTGACTCATAATGCCCTCCTAATTAGCTCTAACTATTTTACCATAAAACAGAAAACTGTCTCTCCTATTTATCCTATTTCACCAGCTTAAATTTGTAAAAGCAAATTTGCCGACAAAAAAAGGATGGGGAAACCCATCCTTTTTCTTGCTAGAAGAAATTAGTTCTTCATTTGTGCAGCAACTTCAGCAGCAAAGTCTTCTTGCTTCTTTTCGATGCCTTCGCCGACTTCGAAACGAACAAAGCTTACTACGGAAGCGTTGACTGATTCAAGGTATTGTTCAACAGTCTTGCTGTCGTCCATAATGTAAAGTTGAGCGAGCAAGGTGTTTTCTTGGTCAACTTTAGTGTTGTCCAGCATGAAGCGGGCCATCTTGCCTGGGATGATCTTGTCCCAGATCTTTTCTGGCTTGCCTTCAGCCTTCAGTTCTGCCTTGATGTCTTCTTCAGCTTGAGCAATGACTTCGTCAGTCAATTGCGCCTTTGAACCATACTTAAGGTGTGGCAAAGCTGGCTTATTGACCATGGCACGTGATTCGTTTTCTTGGTCAATCTTGTGGTTAAGTTGAGCCAGTTCTTCGAGGACGAAAGCTGGGTCAAGTTCCTTGTAGGACAGAACCTTTGGGCTCATTGCTGCAATGTGCATTGCAATGTGCTTAGCCACGGCTTCGTCGCCGCCTTCAACAACAGTCAAAACGCCGATGTGGCCGCCATTGTGTTGGTAAGCGCCAAAGTGTTGGTCATCAGTCTTTTCAAGAACAGCGAAACGGCGGAAGGAAATCTTTTCACCGATAGTCGCAGTAGCATTTACGTATGCTTCTTCAAGGCTTTCGCCTGAAGGCATGGTCAATGCCAAAGCTTCTTCGTTGTTAGCTGGCTTGCCCTTGGCAATAGTTTCAGCAGTTTCGTTGACCAAAGTCTTGAACTGTTCGTTTTGCGCAACGAAGTCAGTTTCAGCGTTGACTTCAACGATAGCAGCAACGTTGCCGTCTACGTAAACGCCAGTCAAACCTTCAGCAGCGATCCTGTTAGCCTTCTTGGCAGCCTTTGCTTCACCCTTTTCGTGGATGATTTCGATAGCTCTTTGCATGTCGCCTTCGGCTTCAACCAGTGCCTTCTTGGCGTCCATGACGCCGGCACCAGTGGTTTCACGCAATTCCTTGACTTGCTTAGCAGTAATGTTTGCCATTTAAAAAAGTCCTCCAGGTCAAACTAAATAACAGAATTCTTCCAAAGATAGTTTACGACAAATTATTCAGCGTCGTCTACTTCTTCAGCAGAGTTTTCCTCAGCGCTTTCAGACAATTCCTTTTCAACGTCGGCGTTATCTGCACCTTGCTTACCTTCGATTACGGCGTCAGCCATAGCACCGGCGATCAAGCGGATAGCACGGATAGCGTCATCGTTTGAAGGGATGATTACGTCGATCGGAGTTGGGTCAGTGTTGGTGTCAACCATGGCTACAACTGGGATACCAAGCTTGTTAGCTTCGTGAACGGCGATCTTTTCCTTCTTAGGGTCAACGACGAACATTACGTCAGGAATCCGAGGCATGTCTTCGATACCGCCCAGGAACTTTTGCAGCTTGTCCATTTCCTTGGTCAGCAAAGAAACTTCCTTCTTTGGCAGTACGTCGAAGGTGCCGTCTTCAGCCATCTTCTTCAAGTCCTTCAGACGCTTAACCCGGCTTTGGATAGTAGTCCAGTTGGTCAAAGTACCACCCAACCAGCGTTGGTTGACGTAGTATTGACCTGCACGGGTAGCTTCTTCAGCGATTGCTTCTTGAGCTTGCTTCTTGGTACCAACGAACAGAAAAACACCGTCGTCTTGGGCAACAGCCTTAACGTAGTTGTAGGCGTCGTCAAGCATCTTGATGGTCTTTTGCAGGTCGATGATGTAGATCCCGTTTCTTTGAGTGAAGATGTATGGCTTCATCTTCGGGTCCCATCTTCTAGTTTGGTGACCAAAGTGTACACCAGCTTCAAGCAATTGCTTCATAGATACAACTGACATAAATAAATTCCTCCTAGGTTATTTCCTCTCAAGCGTTCATTTCAGCATTCAACCGTTTGTCTTTAGGCACCTGAACACCGATCGCTCTTGATGTGTTTTCTAGCGTGCAATCACACGCTTATCTATCTTACTCGATTTTTCCTTTAAGCGCAAGCTTTTCCGCCTAAAATTTAACCCCTTGCTCGTGCAAAAATTTTTCCTTCCAGGCCCGGTCATGATGCTTGAACCAATATTCCCGCTGCATGGCCGTCCGCTTGTCGGCATATTCTTCAAGATAGATCATTTCAACCGGCCGCCGGCTCTTGGTGTACTTGGCCCCTTTACCAGAATTATGAGCATCCAGCCTTTTCTTTAAATCATTGGTGTAGCCGCCGTAAAAGCTGCCGTCGCTGCATAAAAGGACATAAAAGTAATGCTTTTCCTCTGGCAATTTGGCCTCTAAAATTTCCTTGATGGCCGGGGTATTGCTGCCGTCTGCCTCATGGACTTCGATGGCGTCGCGCAGAACCAGCCCGTCGCCTTTCCCGCTTCTGACCGCTTCAACGATGACTAAATTGGCGTCTTGCCCTCTTCTGGAGACAAAGGGCTGAACAGTCTTAACGGCCAGGTCATGCTTAAAGCCGTAATTAATGATCTCACCCAGCCGCTCTGGCCGGTGGACCATGAACATCTTCCCCTTCATTTTCAAGAGGCCGGCGGAAACGGCGATGATTTCTTCCAGGTTGATCTCCAGTTCATGGCGGGCAATGGCTTTAGACCGGTCCGAGTTCAGCTTGTGGCCGGCCGGGGCCTTGAAATATGGCGGATTGACCACGACGACGTCATAGCTGTCTTTTCGCAAAAAGCTGCCCGCGTCTTTGACATTGCCCTGGTGGACCGTGATCCGGTCCTGCATGTCGTTTAATTCAACCGACCGCCGGGCCTTGGAAACCATGTCTTCTTGCAGTTCAACATCGTCGTAATGGGCCTTGTTAAAAGCAGCCATGTAGAGGCTGGCTGCCGCGTTGCCGCTGCAGAGTTCAACCACCTTGGACCGGTTTTTGATGGCTTCTTTGGCCCAGTAAGCCAGAAGCAGGGTATCCAGGGAAAAGGCAAAAGACTGCCCGTCCTGGATGATTTTCAGCTGCTCGCCCAGCAGGTAATCGATACGTTCATTTTCCTTTAGTTCAATCATATAGTTCTGAAGCCCGTTCCTTATTCTTAGATGTGTTATAATTTATTCTACATCATTTGGAGGTTCTTTTATGCTTTATCGTATTTTCAGACCGATCGCCCGCTTCATCGTCTGGGTCTTAAACGGCCACCTGCATGTCCACCACAAGGAAAGACTGCCCGAAGGCACCTACATTTTGGTTGCCCCCCACCGGAACTGGTGGGAGCCGATTCTTTTCGCCCTGGCCGCCAGCCCTACGGAATTCATGTTCATGACCAAGCAGGAGCTGTTTAAAAATCCGGTCCTCAGCTGGATCTTAAACAATGCCCACGCCTTCCCGGTCAACCGGGAGCATCCAGGTCCTTCCGTTATCAAGATTCCGGTCAAGGGCTTAAAGTCAGAAGGCCTGTCTTTGATCATGTTCCCATCCGGCACCCGGCACTCAGCCTCCCTTAAGTCCGGCGCCCTAGTTATCGCCAGAATGTCCGGCCGGCCCCTGCTTCCAGCTGTCTACCAGGGCCCGCTTACTTTTAAAGGGGTCTTACAAAGAAAAGGCATGGAAATCAACTTTGGCAACCCGATCGTCATTGACCGCAAGACCAAATTGACCCCGGAAACCGAAGCTGCCTACAACCAGCAGCTGGAAGACGCCTGGAAGCGGATCGACCAGGAACTGGATCCGGATTTCCGCTATGAAGCTAAATAATTAAAAATGACAAAACAACAAGAAAAAGGATTGAGCGTGGACGCTCAATCCTTTTTCTTTATGCTTTTTTACTGCTGCTTATTACTTGTTATTTTCCAGGTATTCCATAATCTGGACGGCGTTGGTTGCCGCCCCCTTTCTGATCTGGTCGCCGGTACACCAAAGAGTAAGGCCGTTAGGGTTGGTCAAGTCCCGGCGCAGGCGGCCGACTTGCACGATATCCTTGTCGGAGTTTTCCAGGGGAGTTGGAGTGTGATCAGTAACCAAGAGGTCGCCGTCAAAAGCCGCGATAGCATTTTCAGCAGCTTCAACTGAGACCGGTTCTTCAGTGACAACCGCCACCGCAATTGAGTGGGACCGGTAGACCGGGACCCGGACGCAGGTGCAGGTCACCAACAAGTCTGGCAAGTGCAAGATCTTTCTGCCTTCATTCTGCATCTTCATTTCTTCAGTCGTATAGCCGTTTTCCAAAGGACTGCCAATGTCAGCGATGACGTTAAAGGCGATCTGGGCCGGGAAGACCTTGGCTTCCACGCTCTCGCCCTTGGTCAAAGCCGTCACTTCATCCTTCAGTTCTCTGATCCCGCCCATGCCGGCACCGGAAACGGCCTGGTAGGTGCAGGCGTTGATAGCCTTGATCGGAGACAACTTGGCAATTGGAGCCAGAGCCATCAAGGTAATGGCAGTTGAACAGTTGGGATTGGCAATCAGGCCGTGGTGATCTAAAGCATCTTGGCCATTAATTTCAGGAACTACCAAAGGCACGCCGTCTTCTTGCCGGAAGGCTGAGCTGTTGTCAATGTAGACTGCCCCGCTCTTTTCGACCAGGGACCGGTATTCCTTAGACAGGCTGTTAGAAACTGCCCCCAAAACGTAGTCCAGGCCATTCAGTCTTTCCTGTCTGACCACTTCCAGGGTCAATTCCTGGCCAGCAAAGGGCAGCTTTTTACCCTTGGAGCGCTCGGAAGCAAAAACACGCAGTTCTTCAACCGGCAATTGTCTTTCTTCAATACATTCCAACATCTGCCGGCCAACGGCCCCTGTAGCTCCTAAAATACCAATTTTCATTTATCGTTCCACTCTTTCTTCACTAATAAACTGCTGATAAATCGCCTTGATTGCCGACACCAGGTCCTGGTTGTTGACCCCCAATGACGATGCTTTGTTCATCGCAGGCCTGGTTGATGGTGCGGATATTGATCTGCTGGTCACCCAGTGTTGACAAAATTTTGCTCGACATCCCCGGCATTTGCCGCATGGCCCGGCCAACCACGCCGCGGCCTATGATTGCAATTTGCATACCCACCTCCGTTGTTTTTAATCTAGGGACACTTGTTTTTTAATTAAAAACATAGTATCATTATCCGCAAGGCCTTACAAGGGAAAAGTTACTCATTATTAAGTAAAAATTAAAGCAATATGTCAAAGGAAAATTTGCCATGGCCGACTATTTTTACGTTCATAAAAAGATCCTGCCCGACTATCTGGAGAAGGTCCTAGAGGCAAGGGAAATGCTGGACAGCCGGGAAGCAGCCACCGTCACCGAGGCGACTGAGCGGGTCGGCATCTCCCGCAACACTTATTACCGCTATAAAGACTATGTTTTTAGAGCCAAGGACCCTGCAAGGGGTCAGCAGGCGGTCTTGTCTCTGCTTTTAGCTGACCTGCCTGGGGCCCTGTCAGCCGTTTTGACCTGCGTGACCGACCACCGGGCCTCGGTTTTGACTATTTCCCAGGCCATCCCTTTGGCCAGCCACGCCAGCGTCTTGATGTCCCTGGACCTGGCCGGCCTTGAAGGAGACATCAACACCCTTTTGGCTGATTTGAAAAGTCTCCCCTTTGTTAAAAATCTCCAGCTTGCCGGATTAGAATAATAAAAGAGCGCGTCTTCTGGGCGCGCTCTTTTTTGTCTTAATTCATTCTTAGTTTTCCCGGTTTTGCTGGAGGGTGTAAAGGTCATAGTAGTAGCCCTTTTGGGCCAGCAAGTCCTCATGCTTGCCGTGTTCGACGATTCTCCCCTTGTCTAAAACAATGATCTGGTCAGCATCAGCAATCGTTGACAGGCGGTGGGCAATAGCCAGGGTCGTGCGGCCCTGGCGGAGCTTTTTGAGTCCTGCTTGAATCAAACTTTCTGTTTCCGTGTCCACGTTGGCCGTTGCTTCGTCCAAAATCAAAATCTTAGGATTGGTTACCAGGGTCCGGGCAAAGGAAATCAGCTGTCTTTCCCCGCTGGAGAATTCCGACCCGCCTTCAATGACCTTGGCATGGTATTTCCCAGGTAATTTTTCGATAAAGCGGTCAGCCTGGACAGTTTTGGCGGCTTCTTCAATCTGCTCATCAGTGATCTTGTCATTGTACAAGCGGATGTTGGAAGCCACGTCCCCATAGAACATGAAGGGTTCCTGGAGAACCAGGCCCATTTTTTGCCGTAATTCTGACTTGGAAAAGTCCCGGATGTCGATCCCGTCCAAAAGGATCTGGCCCGAGTGAAATTCGTAAAAGCGCATCATCACGTTGATGATTGAACTCTTGCCTGAACCCGTGTGGCCAACGATCCCCAGGGTCTCGCCTGGATTAAGGGTGAAGGAAACATCGCGGAGAACGTCATGCTTGCCGTCATATGAGAATGACACATGCTTAAACTCAATTTTCCCTTCCGTAATCTTGGCGTTGGCCAGCTCTTTTTGCTCAGGCTCGTATTCTTCCTGGTCCAAAATCTTGAAGATCCGCTTGCCAGCCACAATCCCGTCGGTAAAGAAGGTCAGTGAGTTCATCATGTCCGACAAGGGGTTAAAAAAGTTCTGCACATAGTTGGCAAAAGCATAGATCATCCCGGCCGGGACAAAAGTTGCCCGGAGGGGGTAACCGAACCAGACCAAAACGCAGGTTAAGGCCAGCGAATAGAGCAGGGCCGTAAACGGCGACAAGAGTAGGCCGTTGGTTCTGATCAGCCTAAAGCGGGTCTGCATCTGCTGGCGGTTGATTTTTTCAAAATCATCGTCTATCCGCTTTTCCTGGCGGAACTGCTGGATCACGGAAATTCCGGCAATGCTTTCTTCCAGCTTGGTGTTGATCAAAGAGTTGCGGGCCCGGTATTCGTGGTAGATTTTGGAGTTGACCCGGTTGTAAAGCCAGATTGCCCCAACGATAAGTGGAATAAAGGCCGTCACGATCCCCCCGGCCACCGGGTCAGCCATATACATGGCAATCAAGGCGGTTACCATGGAGACGATTCCTAACAGAAAGGCAGAGAAAACTTGCATAAAGTTGCCCAGGGTCATCGTATCGTTGGTTACCCGAGACAAAATCGACCCGGCTGGAGTTTGGTCAAAATACCGCATCCCCAGGGTGTGAATTTTTGCATAAAGGACCCGGCGGACCTTTTCCAATGCCTTTTCCCCGGCCAAGGCATAAAGGTATTCATAGGTAAATTGGCAGACCGCCTTAAATACCACGCCAATGCCGTAGATCAAGGCAACATAATAAACCGTGCTGAAGTCAACCTTGCCCACC
Source organism: Lactobacillus delbrueckii subsp. delbrueckii DSM 20074 = JCM 1012 (assembly GCF_001433875.1). Classification (GTDB taxonomy): domain Bacteria; phylum Bacillota; class Bacilli; order Lactobacillales; family Lactobacillaceae; genus Lactobacillus; species Lactobacillus delbrueckii. The sequence goes on along the minus strand of NZ_AZCR01000001.1, from coordinate 81,791 downwards.
TTCAAATAGTGGTCCATGTAATACCGCAGCCAGGTCGGCAAGAGCATATTGATCGCGGAAACTGCCACCATCCCTAAGACGGCAGTCAGTAATTCCCCCTTGTAAAGCCAGACAAAGGTCCAGAGCCGCTTTAAAATCTGCCCCTGCTCTTTGGTCGAAATCTGCTGCCAGACTGACTGGAAGTCCTCATTATTCATCGTCATCTTCACCTACCTTCTGGGCTAATTCTTGCCGCTGCCACATCCGGGCATACCAGCCCCCCTTGGCCAGCAATTCTTCATGCGTCCCTCTTTCTGCTACCTGCCCGTCCTGCATGACCAGGATCAAGTCAGCATCCATTACGCTGCTTAAGCGGTGGGCAGCGATGACGGTAATTTTCTTTTCCCGTTCTTGCCGAAGCTTAGTCAAGATCGCCTTTTCAGTTTTGGCGTCAACAGCTGACAAAGCATCGTCCAAAATCAAGATTTCACTGTCATGAAGCAGGGCTCTGGCAATCGACATCCGCTGCTTTTGCCCGCCCGACAGGGAAACCCCGTTTTCCCCGATCATGGTCTCATAGCCATTTGGAAAGGCCAGGATATCGTCGTGAAGGGCGCTCTTTTTAGCCGCCACTTCGACCTCTTCCTGGCTGGTATCCGGCTTGGCAAAGGCAATATTGTCTCTGACCGACATGGAGAAAAGGAAGTTGTTTTGGGGAACGTAAGATATTTCTTTTAAGTAGACGTCCAGGGGAATCTGCCGAATGTCGTGGCCGGCAAAAGTGATCCGGCCCTTGTAGTTATCAAACTCCCGCATCAAAAGCTGGATAATGGTCGTCTTGCCTGAGCCAACCCGACCAACCAGGCCGATAGTCTGCCCGTTTTTCAAGTCAAAGTCCACTGCCCCCAAGGCAGCCTTGTCTGGTTCATCCGGGTAGGCAAAACTGGTCACGTGATAGCGCAAATCCCCAGTCAGCTTCTGCTCCTTGTCCATTGAATCTGAGTCCACGATCAAAGATTTTTCATTGAGCAGGCTCATAATCCGGTCGTAGCTGGCACTCCCCCGCTCAAGAACATTAAACAGGTAGCCAATGGCAAACATTGGCCAGACCATGGCCCCAATGTAGGACACAAAGGAAATCAGCTGGCCCAGGCTGATCGCTTTGCTGAGAACCAGCCGGCCACCGTAGATGATGGTAATGATGTAGGTAATCCCGATGATCATGGTAATCATTGGGTCGTAGAGTGAGTCGATCCGGAAGACCTTTTTATTGATATCTACCGTTTCATAGGTCATCTTGTTAAAAGCTGCCGCATCCTCCTTTCCCTGGCCAAAAGTCTTCAAGACCTTAATCCCAGACAAGGATTCCTGAGTCTTGTTGTTCAAGCGGGAAAATGCCGCCTGCGAATCCATATAGGCGTCATGCAGGCGATCACCCAGGTAGCGGGCACAGAAGGCCAAAAGGGGCAGCGGCAGCATGGCCACCAGGGTCAAGCGCCAGTCTACCAGGATCATCATGGCCAGCAAGGTGGTCCCCCCGGTAAAAATCGCGTCGATCAAAGTCAAGATCCCGTCACCTGCTACGTTCTGCACGGCCTGGACGTCATTGGTTGCCCGGGCCATCAAGTCCCCGGTACGGTAGCGCTGAAAGAAGGTCCGGTCCATCTGCATAAAATGCCAGAAGAGCCGGCCGCGGAGTTCTTTTTCCAAAATCGCCGCTCCGCCGTAAATCTGCTTGCGCCAGAAATAGCGGCAGACATAAAGGGCCAAAGCCGCCAGCAAAATTGCCAGAACATAGCTAAAAAATTGCTGCCAGCTGATTCTCCCCGTATCCAGCTGGTCAGCCATCATGCCCAGGATCCGCGGCGGGACCAGGTTGGCTGCCGAAGTCAGGACTAAGGCCGTGATCCCTAAGGCGTAGCGCTTGCGGTGGGCTTTAAAGAACCAGCCCAGCTTGCTGAAAGTATCCATTTTTTCCTCCCTCTTTTATTTGGGTTTTATCTTTTTCTCCTTCTTTTCTAATCCTCCTAGCCCGAAAAAAAGAGCGCCAGGATTCCCCTAGCGCTCTATGGCTGACTAGACTAGTTCTTAGCTGCCTGATGCTTGATCATGTTCATCACTTGGTTGACCTTCTTGGCTGAAGGCTTCTGGCCCATTTGTGACATCATGGTTTCAACCATTTCCCGGGTAATCGGGGGATTCTTCTTAAAGTAGTTCTTCATGTAAGTCCGGGCACCGTAAAAACCAGCAACCGCACCCAGAAGAGCTGCCAAAACAATCAAGAAAATCGCCAAACCTAAATTCATTATCGCTAAACCTCCATTGGTCTTAATTTGTTATCCGCCTCAGCGGAGATGCATTCGTTAGTCACACAAATACTATCTTACAAAACTTCCGACCATTTTTAAAGGATAAATCTTATCTGAGAAACTTTTTCTTCTGAATTTGCTTGGCTTTCTCCGGCGTAACGTCCTTGCCTTGATCGTCAACAATTACCAGGCTGTCCAGCTGCTGCTTGAAACCTGCCCGGAAGTTGGCGATAAACTGCTTGTGTAGCTCTTTGCGTTCAGCCTCTTCAGCCTCCGTCAAGCCGATTTCCTGCTTCTTCTTGTATAATTCATTGATTCTTTTTCTGACTTGATCTGCTTCTGTCATATATATATCCGCCTTTCTAGTGATAAGAATAGTATACTCGCTTTGCAAAAATAAAAAAAGTTTTAAGCCTAGAACGCCAGTTTGCAAACTTCCCGAATATTTGCTAAAATAAATAATAACCGACAATAAGATTTTTGACGAAGGAAAAGTAACTATGGCAACTCAGGACTCAAAACAATTAGAAATTCTGCAATACATCTACGATACCGTTGAAAACCGCGGCTTCCCGCCGACGGTCCGGGAAATCTGCGCGGCAGTTGGCCTGTCTTCAACCTCCACTGTCCATGGCCATTTGACCAGACTGGAGCGCAAGGGCTACCTCATCAAGGACGCCACCAAGCCCCGGGCTTTGGAAATCACCCACGCCGGCCTTGACGCCTTGGGCATCAAGCCTAAAGACATTCCGGTCATCGGGGTTGTTACCGCCGGCCAGCCGATCCTGGCTGTCCAGGACGTGGAAGACTACTTCCCGCTTCCACCGAACCTGGCCAGTGATGCCGGTGAGCTCTTCATGCTCCGGGTACACGGCACCTCAATGATCAATGCCGGTATCTTGAACGGGGACTATGTCATCGTCCGCAAGCAGACCACGGCCCAGAACGGAGAAATCGTGGTCGCCATGACTGATGACGGGGAAGCAACAGTCAAGCGCTTCTTTAAAGAAGACCTCCACTACCGCCTGCAACCGGAAAATGATGCCATGGATCCAATTATCTTGAACCATGTACAAATTTTGGGCAAGGTCGTCGGTCTTTACAGAGCAAATATTGATTAATACAGTATTGCCGGTCAGCAAACTCGATTAGCTCATATTTTTTTGAAAAGATGTTTCGTTTTATGCAAAGCATCTTTTCCTTTTCAACCGTTTTCTGAAAACGGTTGACATTTTCATAGCGTTTTCTATTGCCATTTTCCTGAAACTCCGTTAATCTAATAACTATTCGACAAATTATTAGTTAAAGGAGTTTTCAATTAATGAATATCATCATTGCCTTACTGCCAGCCATCGGCTGGGGGGTTATGCCTTGGATCGTCAACAAGGTGCCAAACAGCAAGCCGGCCAACCAGATCTTCGGCGTCGGCATGGGGGCGACTATTGTCGGCATCATCGTGACTTTAATCCAGCATCCGGCCATTTCCATGCCAGTTTTTTTCCTGTCCCTTCTGTCCGGTGCTTTATGGACGATCGGTCAAATCGGCCAGTTCATCTCCTTCACCCGGATCGGGGTCAGCAAGACCATGCCGATCTCAACTGGCCTGCAGCTGGTCGGCAATACCATCATCGGGGCTCTGATCTTTGGTGAATGGAAGACCAGCAACAACTTTATCTTCGGGATCATTGCCCTGGTCATCATCATGGTCGGCGTCATCTTGACTGCCTACACTGAAAAGGGCGACGGCTTCACTCAGAAGACCACCAACAAGGACATCCTCTTCCTGGTCTTGACCACGATCGGCTACCTAGCCTACTCTGCCTTCCCGAAGACGATTACGGCAGACGCTGAATCCATGTTCCTGCCGCAAACCCTGGGGATCCTGCTGGGGTCTGTGATCTACCTGGCCTTCAGCGGCAACAAGGCTGCCTTCAAGGAAAAGGCCAGCTACCTTGACCTCTTTGCCGGCATCAGCTTCGGGATTGCAGCTTACGCCTACATCATCTCCGCTCAAGTCAACGGGGTGACCAACGCCTTCATCTACGGCCAGCTGAGCGTAATCATCTCCACTATCGGTGGGATGACTCTGCTGGGCGAACGCAAGCAAGGCAAGGAACTGGTCGCAACGCTTGCCGGCCTCTGCTTGATCGTTGTCGGCGCTATCCTTTAAATCTAAATCAAAATACTAAAATACAAATAATTTACGTGCTAGCTAAAAAGCTAGGAGCAGATGCTCCTAGCTTTTTACTTTTTGTATTAGTTTTCCGTCTTATTGAATCTTAACGTTCTGGCTTTCTGCATGTTTGACGTCAAAGCCGGAGACCTTGCCGAACCACTTCTTGACCAGCTGGTCATATTTTCCGTTGGCCCGCAGCTGCTTTAAGGCCTGATTGATCGCCTGGCGCATTTCGGTCTGGCCCTTTTCAACCCCGATGCCGTAAGGCTCCTCATCTAAAGAGGCCTTGGTCAAGGTGAATTCCGGGGTATCAGCGATCAAACCAGCCAAAATCCCGTTGTCGTCGATCATGACATCCCCTTGTCCGGCCTTTAAGGCGTTGAAGGCTGACCCGTAGTCGTCAAACTGCTTGACGCTAGCCTTTGGAGCCAGCTTAGCCACCTGGTTGGCCACGTCGGTCCCCTTGATGGCAATAACCACGACTCCCTTTTTATTCAAGTCAGCAATGCTTCTGATTTTGCTGGACTTCTTAACGATCATGGATTCGTTGGCGTTAAAGTAAACGTCAGAGAAGTCGATCACCTTCATCCGCTCCTTGGTGATGGTCATGGTTGAAATGACGGCGTCCAGGGAGCCGTTGTGCAAAAGGGTGATCCGGGTCTTTTCCGTGATCGGCCGGAAGACAGCCTTGCTTTTAGGGCCAAGGATCTGCTTGGTGATGGCCGTAGCCAGATCAATTTCAAAACCTTCGATCTTGCCGGTCTTGATGTTGGTCAAGCCGAACAGCTTGGTGTCTGGCCGGACCCCCCAGGTTATCTGCTTAGACTGCTTGGCCCGGGCATAGCTGCTCTCCTGCTTGCTGGAACAGGCGGTTAGGCTGGTCGCTAGCAAAAGCAGCAGACCGCAGGCCAAGGCCTGGATGATTCTCTTGATTGTTTGCGGCTGTCTTTTCATAGTTTTTCATCCTTCTGTCATATCGGATCTATAAAATATTATACCCGATATTTTAGAAAGTTTCTTTTATTTATAATGAAAGTCTCTTTTTCTTGCTTTATTAAGTAAAACCAGGTTTATTCTTTACGAAATTAGTTTTTTCAAAAATAAAGCTTTTTCCCAGAACTTTTCTCCATAAAAAAATTTAGATTAAAATCAGCCGTAGTCGACATTTTTCATGGCTGACCACTGCTTGCCCAGGCTTTGCCCGGCAATTTCAAAGGCCAAAAGCTGCTTCAAGTCAGCAAATTTTTCCACCTTCATCTGCCCGCCCTTCTCCAAACGCCAGGCGAGCTGCCGATATACCTTTCGTTCACTGGACTGGCCCAGGCTGTACTGGCGGCCGGCTAAAGAAAACTTAATGTCGCAGCCGTCTTTAATCGCTTGGACAAATTCCTCCAGGCTGTCAAACTGCACGCTCCAGACAGCTACCTCGCTCATCTGGGGCCAGCAGTCAGCCAGGGACTGACCGCCTATCTGGCAGGTCAGAAATTCCTCCGTATTGGCAAAAAACTGCTGCTCTTCAGGCAAATCACAGTTGATCAAGGTCTTGCTGGCCGGGGTCAAAGGATTGCCGTCATCAACTAACAGCCACTGCTGGCCATTTAACTTAAAATGTATCTCATCGCTGTCATCAGCGGCTGTTTCTAATTCTTGAAAACCGGAAATCGGACGCTTGCTTACTGACATAAATGTCCTTTCTAAAAAATCGAGATTTGATTATTAGACATTATTGTACATCTTTTTTAGGCCATTTGTCTCGTAATCTCTCCGATTGCCCGCCGCATTTCAGTCAAATCCAGGACACTATAGGCAAATTCTTTTCTGACCAGGTCGTCTGGCAGGTATTCATCATACTTGTCAAAAACCGGCACTTCCTTTGGATAGAGCAAGTCCAAAGGGTCAAAGTCTTTAGCGGCTTCTTCAGCCAGAATCTGGTAAAAGTCTCCTTCACTGACATCCATGCTGAACTGGATGTAGTATGGCCGGACTGAGTCAATATTCTTAAGCCCTAAACGGCTGGCACATTTCAGGCGCAAGAAACGCTCTAGGGCCAGAAAAGCATAAGAACCCGTCCAAGGGAAAAGGCAGTAGGTATTAGCCCCCAGGTTAATCAGCTGCTTATCTGGCAGGCCAGCGGCTTCCGCCATTGCTCTCGTTTCGCTCAAGCGGGCAGCCGCGTTTTTCATCAAGTAAGGATACTGCCTCTCTTCTGCCAGAATCTTCCTCATTTGCTGGAGAACTTTGGGATGGATGTCGCCGGCTACATCCCCAAAATATGCTGGGATCCGGCCTTTAACCTGGTGGACGTAGACCTGCCGGCGGCGACGGTCGATTTCTTCAACCACCCAGACATGGCCGGCGATGGCGATTTTTTCACCCAAGGGCGGGGGCTTAACGATCGTCCCCAGTTCTTCTGACTCAGCGTGGACGCTGTATTCCTCGTTTTCCTGGAAAACGGCGTAAAACTTGAAATTGTTGGTCACCCGCTCGCCGGCTAGGCCGACGATCAAGCCGCCATTTTCCGTCAGCTGGATCTGGTCGGTCTTGATCAAGTGGCGGAGCAAAACTCTATAGTCATCCTGGCTGACCCAGCGGAAGTAGGACAGGGTCAAAACCCGGGAAGCAAGTTCTGCCCGCCGGCCATCAAAGTAGACATGGTCTGGTGGTAAAGGAGGCTGTATGGCAATTGGTGGTCTCTTGGCGGTTCAACCCAGCGCTCTTGTAAATACAGCTCAACTAAGGCAATCCCCTGCAGAAGCGACCAAGGAAGCAAAACTGGCAGCATGGCCCGGCTTTCAGCCTGCTCTTCGCGCATGACAAACCACATCTCTGCTGGATTGCCCCTCCGTCCAGTCCGCCCCATCCGCTGCAAAAAGCCGGAAACGGTAAAGGGCGCTTCAATTTGAAAGGCCCGCTCCAGCTGGCCGACGTCAATACCCAGTTCTAAAGTAGCCGTCGCGCAAGTCGTAATATTGGCATCTTCGTCTTTCATGATAGCCTCTGCCCCCTGCCTCAGGGCCGCGGACAGGTTGCCGTGGTGGATCATGAAGCGGTCTGGTTCATTCTTATATTCGCAATATTGCCTTAGAACCTGGCAGACAGCTTCACATTCTTCCCGGCTGTTAGTGAAGACCAGGCACTTTTTGCCCCTGGTATGGTCAAAAATATAGGCCAGGCCCGGGTCAGCTAATTCTGGTGCCTGGTCGCTGGCTTGATCTAAAACGGCCTGGGCCGGCAAGGCAGAATGGTCGCCAGCCTGGTCACCGCTTTTATAGAAATGCTCCATTGACAAGCGCCAGCGCTGGGGCTGGCTTTTCACCTTAGGAATCCTGGTCTGACGG
>NZ_AZCR01000001.1:22461-73952 GCF_001433875.1 Lactobacillus delbrueckii subsp. delbrueckii DSM 20074 = JCM 1012 | reverse complement strand
GATCCGGCCCCTAAAAACTGCCCAGCCGCTTTCAGGTCCCCGATTGTAGCTGACAGGCCGATCCGGCGGGGTTTAACACCAGCCAGCCGGTTTAAGCGCTCTAATAGGCAGAAGGTCTGCCCGCCCCGGCCGCTTCTTAAAAAGGAGTGCAACTCGTCGATGACAACATAGCGCAGATCGCCAAATAAGCGGGGAATATCCGCGTGCTTGTTGATTATCAGGCTCTCTAAGGATTCCGGCGTTATCTGCAGGACCCCCTGGGGCCTTTTGAACATTTTCCGCTTTTGAGCAGCCGAAACATCCCCATGATAGCGCCAAACCGGGACACCACTGCCTTCACAGATGTCTTTAAGTCGGTCATACTGGTCATTGATCAAGGCCTTTAAAGGGGCAATATAGAGGCAGGCAATAGAGTCAGCCGGATTTTCCGCCAAATCTGTCAAGATGGGGAAAAAGGCTGCTTCGGTTTTCCCGGAAGCAGTCGAAGCCGACAAAAGCAAATTGTCGTCAGTAGCAAAAATTACCTGGGCCGCTGCTGTCTGCAAAGGCCGCAGGGTCTCCCAGCCCCGGGAATAGATATAGTCCTGGATGAAGGGAGCATAGCGGGAAAAAGTATCCATAAAAAACTTCCCTAATTAAAACTTAAATCGTAAATTCCGCAAAGTCGCTGGTCTTTTCATCAGACACGGCGTCTGACTTAGTGTAGGCAAAGTCCCCGTCTGTCAAAAGACTCTGCACGGTCTGGCCGGGATTTTGCAAGACAATGTCCAGCAGCTCGATAAAGTCCCGGATGATTTCTCTTGGGGTGATCATGCTGCTCGTGCCAACTCTGGCATATTCAATCTTGATAAAGTCAGCCAGGTCCTTTTCGCTGATCGTCCGCTCATAGCCATAAAGGCTGGCATGCATGTTGGCCAGTTTCTCCGTTAAAACCAGCATTTCTTCTGCCGTCAAGGGTTCCAGGTGGATCACGGGAGCATACAGGTCCCGCTGCCCTTCCTTGGCAAACTTGCCTTCGGCCAGGCGGGACCTGAGGGCTTCGTAAGAGTAAACGCCCCGCCGCCGGTCTTCGACTGCCTGGGGCGTGGCCCCCATAATAATGCCCAGGTACTTGGCCTTGCCCTGCATGGCGTCATTGTACATGCTGAGCAGCTTTTCATAGTTGTACTGACGGGAGATGGCGTTAGGAATCTTGTAGAGGTTGACTAATTCATCGACCATGATAAACATGCCGCTGTAGCCAGCCTGGCGGAAAAAGACGGCAAAAAGCTTCAAGTACTCGTACCAGTCTTCATCAGAAATAATGATGTTGACGCCCAGATCCTGCTTAGCTTCTGTTTTCAGCCGGTATTCCCCTCTAAACCACTTAACCACCTTACCCTTGGTATCCTCGTCGCCGGCCAGGTAGGCATGGTAATAGCGCTCTAACAGCTGGGCAAAGTCATAGCCATGCACCATTTCGCTCAAAGAGGAAATCTGGCTGACTATCTTTTGGTCAACGGCTGTCTGAAAGCCGGGGGCATCAAAAGGAATTTCACTGGCTACTGCCGTCTGGACATTGTTGATCCAGCGGTCCAGGACTAAAGTTAAGGCTCCGCCTTACGGCCGGGTCTTGGTGGCCAGGTTCTGGATCAGTTCCCGGTATGTGGCCAGGCCCTGCCCCTTGCTGCCCTGCAGGCGGCGTTCCGGGGACAGGTCGGCATCTAAGACGATAAAATTTCTGTCCATCACGTAGTTGCGGATGGTCTGCAGCAAAAAACTCTTGCCTGACCCGTACCGGCCCACAACAAAGCGGAAGGAGGCCCCGCCTTCTTTGACTAAGTCAACGTCATGTAAAAGGGCCTCGATTTCCGCCTTCCGGCCCACCGTGATATATGGCAGGCCGATCCGGGGCGCAACCCCGCCTTTAAGTGAACTGATAACCGTTTGGGCAATCCGCTTTGGAATCCGTTTCTTTTGCTCCACTATTTCTCCTCAATTCCTAATAAGTCAGCGAGGTCGCTCTGGTAATCTTCCACGATTTCTGCCTTCTGGCCATCGCAGTCGATTACGGCATCGCCGATTTCGTCAAAAATTTTCTCATTGATCTGGTCCACGACCACGCTTAAGAGCAGGTGCCGCTGGCGTAAAAAGTCCTGGTAGGGCTGGCCGGAAAAAAGAGCCAAAAGCAGCTGCTCTTCATTCTCGTCTAAGCCCAGGCCGCTGGCAGCCGTTTCATCAATGTCCTTTGTCATCTTTTCTTCTGCAGCAGAAGACTCAGAATACTTGCTTATTACTCTCGCTAGTAATTTTCTCAGCTTCTTCGGCCTCCAGCTGCCGCTCTTCTTCAGTCAGCAGGCTTTCCTTGGTTTCAGCCGCGTCGGACCGGATCTGGTCCAGGATGGCCAGGTTGATCTTAACCTTTGGCCGGGCCCTTTCTATCAGAATTTCCTGGTAGTCAGCAATTCCTTGCACGATTGCCTGCTTAAAAGCGGGAGGCAGGTCTTTTTCTTTTAAGGCTCGCCCCTGCTTAAAGGTCTGCCGGCTCAAGCGGTCAAATTCATGCATGAAATTGGCCAAAAGCTGCCTCTGCCGGCCGGAAGGCCAGTAGACTTCATTACTCCACTGCCCGCCCTGGCAGCGGTAGACAAGGCCTGGCCCTAAAATGAGCTCAGCGTCTTTGACCGGATCAAGGCTGAAGAAAACCGTATCAGCAAACATTTCTACCGGCAAGGTTGTTTTTTCCCCGACCAAAAGCTTAAGCAGCTGGTAAGGATTCAGGCGGACTTCCTGCCAGACCTGGGCCAGAAGCTCATAAAACTTCTCCGGCTCCTTTTTCAGCAAGGGATTGTTCTTGGGCAAATAAGAAGACAAGCAGCAGATGGCCTGGTAGAGTTCCTGTCCGCTCGCTTCACCAGACAGAAGATTATGATAAACTTCCCCCCGCATCAGCTCATCTTCAAAATCCGGCCGGATTTCCTCAAGAGCAAAACCGTAATAAACCAGGTAGTTCTGCAGGATGTGCTTTTCCTGCCAGCTAGTGGAAATATCCCTTTGCTCCACGCACTTGGCAAAAAGAAGGCGGAGCTGACGGAGGCCATCGGCTTTATCCTTAACCCCGATCTGGCAGACTAATTCACTGGCCAGCAAATAGACATAGGCAGCCGGAGCTGGCTTGTACTTGCCCTGCCGGAACTTGGTCCGCCAGGAAAAATAGGACCGCAATTGGTCGACGGTCGGATCATGATAGACTGGTCGCTGCTTGTTAATTGGGACCATTTGGGCAAAGTCATCTTCATAATTAGCCATCAGCATCCCCTGCCGGTAAAAATTGCTCTCCCGCCGGGGTACGGCCAAATAGTCGTAGCTCTCCTGCATCTGCTTGATCCCTTCCAGGATCACGGGCTGGCCTTTTTCAACCAGCAGGCGGTCAAAGTCGCTGTCTTTGAAAAAGGCTGGCCGCTTAGGAATTACTTCTTCTTGGAAGTCTTCTCCCTCATCATCCAGCAGGTAGATTTCATGCTCTTGCCTATCTTCTGCCGTATTTTTCGCTGCTTCCAAGGGCCGGGAGCTCTGATAGGCAGAATCCAGGGTCTTGTAAAAAAAGCGGTCGTTTAAGGCAGGATTATCTAAATCAACCCTGATCCAGGCCGGGTCCTGCATGAAGACGGCTGGTCCAAAAGCCGACTGGGCAGCCAAAAACTTAGCCAAGGACCCGGCTTTCAGTTCAACAGTTTCGCGGCCGTCCTTCTTAAGGAGCAAGGCGAAACTTTCATTTGCTCCCGGGACCGTGACGGCGGCCAGGGTTTGCCCGGCCAGGTCGACATAGCTAGCTTCAATACCATATTTGCTTTGAATGTAGTCGTCTACTTCCGCCAAATGCATGCCTGCCCCTCCTTGCTGTTTTTATCATAATTATAGCACGATTTTTCGAACGTTAGTTCCAAAACGAGTAAAAATAAAACTGCCTTGCAAAATGCAAAGCAGTTTCAGATTCGTTGTCAGAATTAACGACGACGTTCTGTGATACGAGCAGCCTTACCGCTACGAGTCCGCAGGTAGTAAAGCTTAGCACGACGTACGCGGCCGTGACGGGTAACTTCAACCTTGGCAACACGTGGAGTGTTAACTGGGAAAGTCCGTTCAACGCCAACGCCGGAAGCGATCTTACGAACAGTGTAAGTAGCGCCGATGCCAGTGCCCTTCTTCTTGATTACGACACCTTCGAAGATCTGGATACGTTCGTGAGTACCTTCAACAACACGTACGTGAACACGAACAGTGTCCCCGGCACGGAATTCAGGCATGTCGTCACGAAGTTGTTCTTTAGTCAATTCTTGAATTAATGGATCCATTATTGTTTCTCCTTCTACGGCATTCATCAACCTCTCTGGGCCAGCGGAACACCCCTAATTTTTATTGGCAAAATACCACGTCTAATAGAATACCATCTTTAGCCAGGCAAAGCAAGCTTCTTTAGTCCAAAATCTTGAGCAAGTCTTCCTTTTGCAGGCTGGCGCTGGAAACAGACTCTGCCGTCAAGATGCCTTGCGCCAGCTGGCTCTTGGCTTCCTGCAAGTCCAAAATAGCTTCCTCAACCGTATCCTTGGCAATCAGCTTGTAGACCGTTACCTTCTTTTCCTGGCCGATCCGGTGGGTCCGGTCAGTTGCCTGGTTCTGGGCCGCCACGTTCCACCATGGGTCATAGTGAATGACGGTATCCGCCCCGGTCAAGTTAAGGCCCGTCCCTCCGGCCTTAAGGGAAATCAAGAAGACCTTAGCCGGACTGTCTTTATGGTTGAAGACGTTGACTAAAGTCAGCCGTCTGGCTTTAGGAGTCTGGCCATCGATCCGTAAAAAGCCGATTTCCTCTGCCTTCAGGCTTTCTTCCAGCAGGTCCAGCATGCTGGTAAACTGGGAGAAAAGCAGGACCTTGTGGCCCCCGTCAATCGCGCTCTTGATCAAATCCACGCAGGCCAGGCGCTTTTCAGATTCACCATTGTAGTCTTCATAAAGCAGGCCCGGGTCGCAGCAGATTTCCCTGATCCTGGTCAATGCCGCCAGAATCTCTATCTGCTCGCGCTTGATACCTTCCAGCCATAACCTTATTTTTCAAGCGGGCAATTTCAGCGTCATAGAGCTTTCTCTGCTCCTTGCCCATGCCGACATAGCGGACTTCCTCCAGCTTGTCCGGCAGATCCTTGAGGACGTCTCTTTTCAAGCGGCGGAGGATAAAAGGACCGACCATCTGATTGAGCCGGTTCAAGCAGTCCTGGTCGTCTTCCTTAACGATCGGACTTTCAAAATTCTTCTTAAATTCCCGGTAACTCTTTAAAAAGCCCGGCATGACGAAGTTAAAAATACTCCAGAGCTCACTTAAGTGGTTTTCAATCGGCGTCCCGGTCAAGGCAAAGCGGTGTTTGGCTTTAACCACGGAAACCGCCTTAGCCGCGGCTGTCCGCGGATTTTTGATCATCTGCGCCTCATCGATTACTTCATAGGCAAAAGTATGCGGCTCATAGTTGGCAATATCGCGCTTAAGCAGGTCATAAGACGTGATTACAACGTCAATTTCAGTCAAGTCTGCCAATTGCCCGCTTCGTTCTTTCTTAGAGCCAGACAAAACCAGCGTCTTCGTTTCCGGGGCAAACTTTTTAAACTCAGCTTCCCAGTTAAGAACGAGAGAGGCCGGAGCCACGATCAAGCTCGGCTGGTCCTTTTGACTGGCCAGGAGGCTGATCACCTGCAAGGTCTTGCCCAGGCCCATTTCATCCGCCAGAATCCCACCAAAGCCATGCTGGGCCAGCCGGTTCATCCAGGCAGTCCCGGTCTTTTGATAAGGCCGGAGGATCTTCTCTAGGCCGGTTGGCAGTTTTAGTGGCGCTTCTTTTTGGTCAAAGTCAGCAAGTAATTGCTGGAAGTGGTCGTCTCTTTCAATTTCGCCCATCTCCTGCTCTTTTAAGAGCTGGTCGACGTAAAGGGCCCGGTAGGCCGGCATTTCCAGCTGTTCTTTGCCAAAATCCTTAGCGGTTAAATCTAAGTTTTTAGCTAAAAGGGCCAGCTTTCCCAAGTCCTGGCTGGCTGGATTAAGGAAGCTGCCGTTCTTCAAGCGGATATACTTCTTCCGATCCTTGTACTGGCTGAAGACCTCCGCTAATTCTTCTGGCGTAAGCTCGCTTTTCAGATCCAGGCGCAAAAGCCCGTCACTTAAGGAAAGGCCAAAAGCCAGATTCAGCTTGTCTTTAAGCTTGAGCTTTTTAAAGGCTGGAGTAACTTCAACTTCATCAAAGGCGGCGAACAATTTCGGCATCCCTTCCAAAAGCTGGTATACCGCTTCGTCATCCCCTTTATTCAAGCGGCAGTCGCCGTCTTCCAGGTCAAAAAATTTCTCCAGCAGAGCAGCCAGCTTCTCTTCCTTGTACCAGTCCCGCTTAATTGCCCGCTCCCCGCTTGCGCCCAAGCGGACCGCCTTGCCTTGATAAAAGACCCGGGCCTGGCCAACTACTTCATCGCCCTCAACATCCAGGCGCAGCTGGCTATTTTCCAAGCCTCCTGCTTCTTCTAAAAGCTGCTGGGCAGCCGGGCTAATGGTCAAGTTGCTGTATTTTTTCAAAAGAGGCAGGACAGTAGCCTTGAATTGGCTCAGATGGTTTATGTCAAAGGACACGTCAATGTTTTCTTTGTTGCCAAAAAGGGCGTACAGCATATTGCCGAGCTTGCCAGCAACAAATGCTTCATCTGTCAGCTGGTAGCTGGCCCGGATCCCCCGGAGAACCGGCGGGCAAATCCCGGTAATGCTGATCCCCCGGCCCCCGTATACATCGATCTCAAGCTCAGCTTTTTCCAGTTCGCCCCGCTTAGCAGGGACGACCTGCTTATTGTCCAAGTTTTCGACTTCGCTGCCTTCAATCGCCGCGAAAAAGCCGTCAATCCGGCCGGAAGCAATCTCAATGCTTCTTTTTGACTCTCCGTAAATGTCTGCCCCATCTGCCGCGATCGTAGCCAAGAAGCTGAACAAGCGCTGGCTGGCCGGGTCAAAAGAATCTGGTGATACCAAGACTTCTTCCTTGCCCAGGGATATTGGCCGCCAGCTTAAGACATCGTCGACAAAATTCTGGATGTTTTTCACCACGTAAAGGCGCTTTTGGCCGACTTTAAACTTGACTAAAAAAGAACCGCCCGGCTCTTTCTCCAGCTGGGCCAAAAGCTTCACGCCCTCTAAGGCATCCTGGTCGAATTCTTCCAGCATATCTGCCCTGGCCAGGGCACGGTCTGCCTGGTAGTCAGTTACTTCACCCGGGTTTTCCCGCATGATCATCAAGACCAGCTTCTGCAGGAGGGCAATTTCATGCCGGCAAGAGCCGGTAATTTCGTCTTGCTTGCATTCCGCAATATTGCACTTCAGCTCGCTTACTTGCTTAAGGCCAACTTTAACGTTGACCTTGTTCCCGTTCCCGCGGTTGGCGAAATGGCTGAAGCCGGTAGCCGTTAACAGGGGCTGCTTATCATTAGCCTGGCTGTCATCCAGGTTAACGGCTACCAAATGGGCCAGGGCCGGATTATCCAAGATCCGCTCCCAAAGGACCGGGTCAAAGTCAACCGATGCAAGAATCTTGCCAGGATCAAAAATATAGTTGACATATTTTCTGCCAAGGCCGTAGACCTTTTCAATAATCTCTTCCTGCCGCTTTTTGCGGTCGCTTGCAGGCAATTCGCTGGTCAAGGGTTCTTGAATGGCCTGCATCCCTTCAATAAAAAGCTCCGTGGCGTACAAGCAGGCTGCCTCGTGCTTGCAGTTGTAGCCTTCAGCCGCGTAAGGGCAGTCACAGTCCATCCACTTGATCTCGCTCCAGTCATCAGAGAAGTCAATCGTTACGTCATAGCTTTGCTCGGGCTTGCCAACTCGGCAGTGGATGCCGGCCGGCAATTCACTGTAGCTGGGCGCGTAGACCCAGTCCTTTTTCCAGTAGTCCCTTCCCCGGTCCAGGATCCGGTTGGAAAAAAGCTTTCTTCATTGCAGGGTCATCTAATTTCCCTTTTCTATAGCTTGTCTTCTTCAGCCTGCTCGTCTTCTCTGATCTGCCGCAGCATTCTGACCTCTTCCGGGGTCAAGTCCCGCTTCTCCAGCAGGTCCGGCCGGTGCAGCTTGGTGGCCTTTAAAGCCTGGTAGTGCCGCCATTCATTGATCTTGCCATGGTTGCCTGAAAGGAGGACTTCCGGCACCTTTTGCCCCTCAAAATCAGCTGGCCGGGTGTATTGCGGATATTCCAAAAGGCCGTCTGAGAAGGATTCTTCAACTGTAGACAGGGCATTGCCCAGAATCCCTGGCAGAAGGCGGACAGTGGCATCGATCATGCTCATGGTCGGCAGTTCCCCACCAGTCAAAACGTAGTCACCGATTGAGACCATTTCGTCAGCCAGGTCGTAAACCCGCTGGTCAAAGCCTTCAAAGTGGCCGCAAATGAAGGTCAGGTTTTCTTCCTTAGACCATTTCTGGGCCATCTGTTCATTGAAGGTCTTCCCCTGGGGAGCCGTAATGATGACCTTGCCCTTGTTTTCCAGTGAATCAAGGGCATCCTTGATCGGCTTGACCTGGAGAACCATCCCGGCCCCGCCCCCATAAGGAGTATCGTCGACTGACTTGTGCGGCCGGTCAGAAAAATCGCGGAAGTTGACCAGGTTCAGCTTCCACTTGCCATCTTCCTGGCCCCGGCCCAGCAGGGAAACCTGCAAGGGGGTAAACATTTCAGGAAACAGAGTCAATACGTTGATGTTCACTATCTCAAGCCCTCCATTAATTCAACCCGGACTTCTTTTTTATCAATATCCACGCTCTTAACGACCTGCGGGATGTATGGGAGCCAGAAGCTCTTGCCGTTTTCGTCAGTTACTTCCCAGATGTCATTGGCGCCTGGCGCTTCGATATCAGTCAATTCGCCGATTTCTTCCCCGCTTTCATCGTCCAGGACCTTGCAGCCCAAGAGCTCCCGGTAGTAGTAGACCCCGTCAGGCAGTTCCCCCTGGTCTTCTTCGCTGATCAAGATTTCTGTCCCCTTCAGCTTTTCCGCCTGGTCAATATCAGTGATTTCCGCAAAAGTTACCAGCCAGAACTGCTTAAAGGGCCGGCCAGCAGCTACCGTCACTTCCCGGCTATCGTCGCCCAGGTAAAGGCGGGAACCAGCTCTGAAACGGTCTTCTGGAAAGTCGGTGGTCAAAGCGACCTTGACTTCACCTTTCAAGCCATGGGTCGCGATAATTTTGCCAACATTGTAGTAATTCATGGTGTATATTTTTCCTTTTCAACAAAAAAAGTTTGAAGCTAGTGCCCCAAACCTTTTCCAATTATTTGTTGTACTTTTCGTCGTGCAACTTAGCCATCAAGCCAGCGCCTGAAAGAAGTGAACGAACAGTGTCTGAAGGTTGTGCACCCTTCTTCAGCCATTCAAAGATCTTGTCTTCATCAAGCTTCAATTCCTTTGGTTGTGAAACTGGGTTGTAGTAACCAACTTCTTCGATAAAGCGGCCGTCACGAGGTGCACGTGAATCTGCTACAACAATCCGGTAAAATGGCTTTCTCTTGGCACCCATACGGCGCATACGAATCTTAACTGACATTAATTAGTCCTCCTAAATTTTAATAGTTATACTATAACACCCAAAAAGCAGCCTGTAAAGTGTTTTTACTTAACAGCCTGCTCTTTTTTTAAAATTATGAGTGGAAGCGCTTGACCTTCTTCATTTTCTTGACCTTCTTCTTCTTGAAGCTCTTCCCCATCCGCCGCATGGCCATCTTGGCCATCGGACTGTTCATGCCAGGCAATTTCTCCAAGTCCTTAAAGTTCCCCTTGGTCACCTTGGACATCATGTCCTTGGCCGTCTTGAACTCCTTGATCATCCGGTTGACTTCCACAATCGGCACGCCTGACCCGGCCGCGATCCGCCGGCGCCGGCTCGGGTTAAGCAGGCTTTCGTCTTCTCTTTCGGCTGGCGTCATGGAGTAGACGATGGCCTTGGTGTGGGCGATCTGCTTCTCATCGATTGAGAAGTTCTTCAATTGCGGGTTATTGGCCATACCGGGAATCATCTTCATGATTTCATCCAGCGGCCCCATCTTTTGCACCTGTTCCAGCTGGTCGATAAAGTCGTTGAAGTCAAAAGTGTTTTCCCGCATCTTCTGGGCAACTTTTTCCGCCTGCTTGGCATCGTAGTCCTGCTGGGCCTTTTCGATCAAGGTCAGCATGTCCCCCATGCCCAGGATTCTGGAAGCCATCCGGTCCGGGTGGAAGACTTCCAGGTCGGTCAGCTTTTCCCCTTGCCCAGTGAAGAGGATTGGCTTGCCGGTGATGGCTCTGATAGACAAGGCGGCCCCGCCTCGGGTGTCACCGTCCAGCTTGGTCAAGATGACCCCAGTCACGTCCAGGCGTTCATTGAAGGTCTTGGCCACGTCAGCAGCGGCTTGCCCAGTCATGGCGTCAACTACCAAGAGGATGTTGTCCGGCTGGGTAACCGCCTTGACTTCTTCCAGTTCCTTCATCAAAGGTTCGTCGATTTCCAGCCGGCCGGCCGTGTCGATGATCACGTAGTCGTTTCTGTGGACGGCGGCTTCTGCCAGACCGTCTTCTACAATCTTGGCCACGCTCTTTTCTTCCGGGTCGCTGTAAACCGGGACCTTTAAGTCCGCCCCGATTTGCTTGAGCTGGTCAATGGCCGCTGGCCGGTAGATGTCGCCGGCAATCAAAAACGGCCGGGCTTTTTCTTCCTTCATCAAGCGGTAGGCTAATTTGCCGACCGTGGTGGTCTTACCAGTACCTTGCAGACCGACCATCATGATAACAGTTGGGATGTGCGGTGACTTGGTTAAGCCGACCGCTTCTTCCCCCATCATCTTGGTCAGTTCTTCATTGACGATCTTGATGACCTGCTGGCCTGGAGTCAGTGATTCCTGCACTTCCTGGCCCAGGGCCCGCTTTTTGATGGTCTTGATAAAGTCCTTGACCACCTTGAAGTTGACGTCGGCTTCAAGCAGGGCCAGGCGGATTTCCCGGGAGGCGGCGTTGATGTCTTCTTCAGAGATCTTCCCCTTCCCGGTCAAGTTGCGTAGGGCCTTCTGCAAACGTTCGCTTAAATTTTCAAATGCCATTTTATTCTCCTCTAATTATCTGCAGCAAGTCTTCCAGCTGCAATTTGGCCGTTTCCTGGTCACCGGCGGCCAGGCTGGCTAAGGCCTGGCTGATGCCTTCTTCCAATTGGCCGTAACTGGCCAGCAGCCGCAGCTTGTCTTCGTATTTTTCCAAAGACTTGGCGCTGCGCCGCAAATTATCATAGACCGCTTGTCTTGAAACATTCCGGTTGTCGGCAATTTCGCCTAAAGACAGGTCGTTGTAGTAATAATCTTCAAAATAATCCTGCTGGCCCTGGGTGAGCAAGGCGCCGTACATGGCGTACAGGTCACCCAGAGCTTCGTTTTTGCTCAATTCATCCATCTTTTTCACCTAATTACCAGTATAGCAAAAAGTACTGCAAGTGCAGTACTTTTAGAGATTTTTATCCATATTAAAAGTCAGCTTGGACAGCTTGATGGCTTCCTTAAAGAGCTGGCCCCAAAGCTTTTCGCTTTCCTGGCGGCAGTGGGCCACCGTTTCCTGGTTAGCCTTGGTCAAAAAGGTGGTCAGTTCTTCGCCAGTGAGGCCTTGGGCTTGGTCGGTTACTTCGGCCACCCAGGCGCGGAAGTAGCGGTTCAGCTTTTTTAAAACTACAGCAGGTCGTGGAAGAGGCCGACGGCATAGTTGGCCGCGTCAAAGTCGGCCAGGTCTTCTGCCTTTTCGCCCAGGCCAACCAATTTGACTGGCAGCTTCATTTCGTGGCGGATGGACAGAACCACCCCACCCTTGGAGGACCCGTCCAGCTTGGTTAAGACTAAACCAGACAGCTTGGTCGTCTTGTCAAAGTCCTTGGCCTGCAGGAGGGCGTTTTGGCCAGTTGACCCGTCCAGAACCAGGAGGGTTTCAGCCGGCTGATCTGGCAGGCGCTTCTTGATGGTCCGCTGGATTTTTTCCAACTCGTTCATCAAATTGACCTTGTTTTGCAAACGGCCGGCCGTGTCAACCAAGAGATAGTCTGCTTCTTCCGCGATCGCCCGCTCTAAGCCGTCGTAGACCACGGCAGCCGGGTCAGCCTTGTCTGGGCCAGTTACGACTGGAACACCGGTCCGCTTGCCCCATTCAACCAGCTGCTCAACCGCGCCGGCTCTGAAAGTGTCGGCAGCGACTAACAGAACCTTCTTGCCCTGGTCGTGGAAACGCTTGGCCAATTTGCCGACCGTAGTGGTCTTGCCGGCCCCGTTGACGCCGACGAAGAGGTAGACATTTGGCTTGGCGTTTGGATCGTAGGCCAGCTTTTCGTTTTCGCTGTTGGCATTTTCGTCATAGACTTCCACCAGCTTTTGAACAATGACCCGCTTTAAGTCATCCCGGCTCTTGGCCTTTTGCAGCTTGGCTTCTTCTCTGAGCTGGTCAGTCAGTTCTTCACTGGTCTCATAGCCAACGTCAGATTCAATCAGCAATTCTTCCAAGTCGTCAAAGAAGTCTTCGTCAACCGTTCTGAATTTAGCCAAAAAGGCATTGAGGCGGGCACCAAAACCCTTGTTGGACTTCTCCAGCCCCTTTTCATAGAGCTCGTTTGTCTTTTCTTCTGTACTTTCTTCTGCTGGTTCAGTGGTCTCTTCTTCAGCTTCAGTCTTTTCTTCTGCAGTTTCAGTAGTTTCTGTTTCTTCTTCTACATCTTCTGTAACTTCAGCAGATTCTTCTTCAGCTGCTTCAGTAGATTCTTCATCAGCGGTTTCTTCTTGCTCTTCAGCCTTTTCTGCTACCGCTTCTTCAGAAGTTTCAGTAGTCTCTGCAACTGCCTCATTTTCTGTTTCAGCATTTTCTTCTGCGGCTTCTTCCTGGTCAGCCTTGACTTCTTCTGGCTTTTCTTCGTCTTTTTGGCCGAACAGGCTCTTTTTGATTCGATCAAATAATCCCACGATTATACCTCATCTTTTAAATCTTTCAAGGAGACCGACAAAATCTGGGATACCCCGGATTCCTGCATGACCACCCCGTAGAGCTGGTCGGCTTGTTCCATGGTCCCCCGCCGGTGCGTAATCACGATAAACTGGGTCTGGCTGTCATATTGGCGCAGGAAACGGGCAAAGCGGACGACATTGGCATCGTCCAGGGCCGCTTCCACTTCATCCAGCACGCAGAATGGCACTGGGTTGACTTCCAGCATGGCAAAAAGCAAGGTGATCGCCGTCAGCGACCGCTCTCCGCCGGACAGAAGGCTCAAGCGCTGCAGTTTCTTGCCAGGCGGCTGGGCGATGATTTCCACCCCGCTCTCCAGCAAATCGTCTGGATCCGTCAAGGTCAAGCGGGCATTGCCCCCACCAAAGACCACCGGGAAAAGGCGGCTGAAAGAGGCCGAAATCTGCTGGAAGGTCTGACCGAAGCGGTCCTTGACTTCCTGGTCCAATTCATCCATCGACTGCTGCAGGTTGCTTCTTGCTTCCAGCAGGTCGTTCTGCTGCCCTTTCAAGAAGTCATAGCGGTCCTTGACTTCCTTATATTCGTCAATCGCGCCCAAGTTGACCGGGCCGATGTCTTCCAAAGACATCCGGTGCAGCTTGACGCTGCGGCGCAGGTTCTGCTGGTTTTCTTCCGTATTTTCCAGCTTGGCCTGGGAAAGCGCGGCTTCATAAGTCAAAGAGTAGTCTTCCCTTAAACTGTCTAGGCGCTGCTTGAGCTGACCTTTAACCGTGGCCAGCTTGACTGAGAACTCTTCTTGTTCACTAGCCGCGTCTTTTCGCAAGTCATAGTTTCTGGTCGCCACGGCTTCCAGCTGGTTGATTTGCCCGTTTAGCTGGCCCAAAAGCTGGCTGGCTGCATCCAGGTCAGCCTGCTTGTCTTTTTGCTCAGCCAGGAGCCGGTCTTTCTCCAGGCCCAGCTCCTCTTTCTTGCTGGCTGACAATTGACTGGAATTGTCCAAAGCAGCCAGTTTTTCTTCCAGCTGCCCGATCTGCTTCTGGATAGCCGCCTTTTGCCGGCCGAGCTCAGCCTTTCTGGCTTGCAGGTTTTCCTGCTTGTTGGCTAAAACCGCCAATTGCGGGTCAAGCTCAGCCAATTTTTCTTGCACGCCCTGGTTTAAATCAGTGTAGTTCTGAATGGTCTCTTGCAGGCTGGCCAGGTCGCGTTTTTGCTGGTCGGCCAAAGCGGCCAGCTCTTCCTTCTTAATCTTTTGGGCCTTTACTTTGTCAGTCAAATCTGCCAGGTAGGCAGCTTGTTCAGCCTGCTGGGCCTGGTAGAGCTGAACGGCGCTTTCCAGGCGCTTGACTTCTTTTTCCTGGCTTTGGAAGGTCAAGACTGCCGCGCTCAAGTCCTGCTGCAGGCTCTGTAGGTCCCGACTGATTTGCTCCCGGGTCTCCTGCTTGTCTTTAACTTGCTTGTCTAAGTCTGCCAGCTTTTCTTCTTTGATATGGAACTGTCTTTCTAATTCCTCCAGCATGTCGGTCGTCTTGTTGATTTCAGCCGTTGTCTGCAAAGGGGAATTATTCCGCTGGTTGTGGGCCCCGCCAGTCATGGCCCCACCGGGACTGATAACATCCCCGTCCAGGGTAACGACCCGGTAGTGGCCTATCTGCCTGGAGACAGCCAGGGCCGTGTCCATATTGTCAACGATAATGATGCTGCCTAGCAGGTACTGGATAGCTTCTGAAATGTCAGTATCGCCCTTAGCCTCAACCAATTCGCTGGCCAGGCCTTGAAAGCCGGCAAAGCGTTCCAGAGCCTGCCGGGTTGAAGCGGGAATTGCCCGGTATCTTAATGCATCCAGGGGCAAAAAAGTTGCCCGGCCCAGTCTTCTGACCTTCAACTGCTGGATGGCATCTTTAGCCACCATCCGGTCTCTAGCTACCAGACTTTGAACGCTACCGCCAAGGGCAGTCGTCATGGCTGCTTCCAGGTCAGCCGGGAAGGTTAAAAGCTCCCCAACTGCCCCGATAATGCCCGGGAAGCGGTCTGGCTGGTTTAAAACCTGTTTGACCCCCGCATAGTAGCCATCATGCCGCTTCTGGATATTGACCAGGGCATCCCGGCGGGCAGTTAGCCGCTGGAGGTTGGTCAAATCTGCCTGCAGCTGCTTTTGGGCAACCTGCTGTTCGGCAGCTAATTTCCCTAATTGGTCGCTGGCTTCCTTTAATTCCGCCTGCAGCTGGTCATTTTCTGCCCGCAGCTTTTGCCTTTTCAACCGCAAGCCTTCCAGTTCTTCCTGGCTCTTGGCCAATTGGCTGGAGGCATCTTCATAGCGCTGGTCCTTGCTCTCTTTGGCCCGCTTAATTTCCCCTTCCAGGTAAACCAGCTGGTTGTTGGCACTGGTTTGGTCCTGCAAGGTCTGAATGTATTGCGAGCGCAGGTCTTCTACTTTCAACTTGAGGCTGGCCGGGTCTTCTTTCAGCTGGTCGACCAGCTTTTGTCTTTTGCCTTTCAGCTGATCCAATTGCCCGGCATATTCAGCTTCCTGGTCAGCCAATTTGCTGATTTCCGCATCCGTAGCCGCCAGATTTTCCTTTAAATCAGCCAGCTGTCTTTGGTATTCCAGCCTGGTTGCCTGGTCAAACTGCCGGGACTGCTGGGAAACCTGCAAGGAAGTGTTGATTTCTGAGAGCCGGTTGGTCAATTTAAGGACTTCCGCTTGCACCTGGTCCCGCTTTTGGCTTTCCAGCTGGAATTCCTGCCGCTTAGCTGCCAGCTTGGCCTGGGACTGCTTGACTTCCGCGTCCAGCCGACTTAGAAGTTCCTGGCTCTTGGCCAATTTCTGGGAAACTTCCCTTTCTTCCTGGGCCAAGTCGGCGATTTCAAAGGCCAGCAGGGTCTTTAAGTCCTCATCAAGGGCGGCTTTTTGGAATTGGTATTCCTGGGCCAAGGAGCTCTGTTCATGCAAGGGCTCCAGCCGCTTCTCCAGCTCGTTGACCAGGTCGTTGATCCGGATCAGGTTGTCATTGGTCGTCTCCAGCTGCCCTTGAGCCTGCTGCTTTTGCTGCTTAAAGTGGAGCACCCCGGCTGCTTCTTCGAAAATTCCTCGTCTTTCCCGGGCCTGGGAATTGAGGATCTGGTCCACCCGCCCCTGGGAAATAATAGCCAGGCTGTTTTGGGAAATGCCGGAATCCAGAAAGAGAGCCCGGACATCCCGCAGACGGACCGGCTGCTGGTTGATCAAGTATTCATTGTCGCCGGACTTTAAGATCCGCCTGGTAATTGAGACTTGGTCAGCTGAAAAATCTAGTTCCCGGTCCCGGTTATCGAAAACCATGGTCACTTCTGCCCGGTTTAAGGGCTTGCGGAACTGGCTCCCGGCAAAAATCACGTCTTTCATGTTGCGGCCACGCAGTGATTTAGCACTGCCTTCCCCCATGACCCAGCGAATGGCTTCAGTAATGTTGCTCTTGCCTGACCCGTTAGGGCCGACAATGCCGGTAATCCCTTTAGTAAAGTCAATCACCGTCTTGTCTGCAAAAGACTTGAAGCCTTCCAAAATCAAACTAGTTAAAGGCACTATTTTCCTCCATTCAAGTTCTCCAAGGCGTGGCTGGCCGCGTCCTGCTCAGCCTTCTTCTTGTTGCGTCCTTCCCCGCTAGCTAGCTTCTTTCCGTCGACCAGGACTTCAACTTCAAAGTGGGGCGGCTGCTGGCTCTCATTCAACACCCGGTATTCGATGGTCACGCTGCCGTTTTGCTGCAAAAGTTCCTGCAGGTCCGTCTTAAAATCCCGGGACGGGGTAAAGTAGCCAGCCGCGATTAAAGGATAAACGGTCTGGCTAAGGAACTTTTCGACAGCTTCAATCCCCTGGTCTAAGAACAAGGCACCGTTGAAGGCTTCGAAGACGTCTTCCAAAAGGGCCTTGCGCTTGCGGCCGCCAGCTTTTTCCTCGCCAACGCCCAGGTTGATTTCTTCTTTAAAGCCGCAGTCCAAGGCCACTTTTGAGAAGCCTTCAGTGCGGACGATATTTGATCTCAATCTGGTCAGTTCCCCTTCATTTAAGTGCTGGAAGTGGCGATAAAGGTAGTCAGAGACTGTGAATTCCAATACCGCGTCTCCCAGAAATTCCAACTTTTCATAATTCCCCAAAGTCTTGCCGGGATTTTCATTGACATAGGAGGAATGGGTAAAGGCTTCCTCCAGCAAGCGGACATCCTTGAAGCGGATCCCGTATTTTTCATCCAGCATTTTAATAAATTTAGTTGAGACCATGAACTATACATCCTTTCATAACACTAAGAATTATATCAAAAGCCCGCCATAAGGGCGGCTTTTTTACCTAAATCCAAGAAAAAACTCTGCCTTGTCCGGCAAATGGACAAAACAGAGTCGCAGATTATTTTTTATAGCCGATTTTATACCATAATGGATGGCTGTTGTTCATTTCTGCCGGTTCATAAGAGAAGTTGACCAGCTGCTTGTTGATGGCTGTAATCTTGTAGGAACTGGTCAAAGGAATTACAAAGGCTTGCTCTTGCATGTACCTTTGCCACTTTTTGAAGACCTTGATCCGGTAGTCGATGTTAAAGGCGGCATCTGAGTCCATCGCTTCCAAAAGCTGGGTATTGGTCTTGGTAGCAAAACGCTCCAGGTTGTACTGGGTCCCCGCCCCGTAGATGCCATTTTGGGAAGGCTCATTGTTTAAAGTCCAGCCGGCGATGAACATGTCGACTTGGCTGTCATCTTGGAAGAGCAGGTTGTAAAAAGTATTGAATTCCAGCAGGTGGCCAGTGGTCAGTTTGACGTTTAAGCCAATTTCTTTCCACTTCTTAATGTAGTTGTTGATGATCTTGCTTTGGCTGGCGTCACCGGTCATGGCAGCCAGGTGGATCACCAGCTTATGCCCCTGCGGGTCACGCCGATATTTTTCCCCCGACCGGAGCTTGTAGCCTGCCTTGTCCAAAAGCTTTTTCGCCTTAGCTGGGTTATAAGGATAACCCTTGCTCTTGTCATCGTAGTAGTCGCCGAATTGCGACGGGATCAAGCTCTTGATGCGGAAGGTCAAGCCAGACGTATACTTGCGCTGGATCTGGGTGACGTTCATCGCGTAGCCAATAGCCTGTCTCAGAGACTTATTGGCCATCTTGGAATTCTTATTCATCTTGACTGAGTTGGTCTTCTCGTCCCACTTCCCCAGCTTGAAGCCCAGATAGTTGTAGCTCAAAGGAATCGTGGCCACGAACCTGTAGTTTTTGGTAGTCCTGATCTGCTGCCACTGGGAGTTAACAACTTCGATGATGTCGTAAGTTTTTTCTTTAATGGCCGTGGAGACCGACTTTGGCGAAATAATGGAGATGGTGATCTTGCTCAAGCTCGGCGTCCCCCGCCAGTAGTATTCATTGCGGGTCCAAACCACCTTCTGGCCCGCTTCAATGCTCTGGACCTTGTAAGGTCCAAAGTAAACAGGCTTTTTGCGGATTTCGATGCAGGTTCTCAGCTTGCTGAAAGGCACATTCTTAAGGTAGTGATATGGCAGGGCAGATTCCCAGAAGTAGCCGTTACCGGACTTCAGCATCCCCGGGTGCATTTCTTTAAAGTGAATCACGACCTTGCGGCCATTTTCCCCATCCGGCATTTCGATCCCGCTGATCGTCTTGTCTTTCCCGTCATGGTATTCCTTCAAGCCCACCACATCCTGCAGGGAAGAAGTATAGTGAGAACTTTTTGTAGCCTTGTTGGCAATTACTTCATAGGCATATTCCACGTCTTTAGCCACGACCTGCTTGCCGTCAGACCACTTGACCCCTTTTTTTATATTAATGGTGATCTGCTTGGCCTGCCGGTCCAGGCTGAAGCTTGCCGCCCCGCTGTCTGTGATATTGTAGCTGTTGTCCGTGTCAAATAAAGATTCAGAGCCAAACTGGGCCAAAGTGGCATCAGTTGTTGAATCAGCCAGTTCATCAGAAAAAATCCCCGTGAAAGGAGTATCAGTTTCTAAGGCTACCTTGATGCTACCACCCTTTTTCGTCTTGGCAAAGCTGGTAGCCACTGGGAACTGCATGGCATCTTCTGCCCCGCTGTTGCCATTTTGCTTGCTTTTATCCGTCTTTTGCCCGCAGGCCGCCAGACTTAGGGCCACTAACAGGCAAAGCGTTATTTTCGTTAGTCTTTTCATCAATCAAGAGTCCTTTTGCTAAATTGCTACATAATATAGTTTACCATAACAAAAGGGGCAAGACCGGGTCCTAAGCCGGGAGAACAGAAAAAAGAGGAGGGAAAACCTCCTCTTTTGAGAAATTATTTATTATCTCTTACTTCTTAAAGCCAGTTTCGTACCACAGGGTAGCTGCCTTTGATGGCTTAGTTGAGTAGTTGACCAGCTTGCTGTTAACCGCAGTGATCGAGTATGAGTTAGTCAAAGGAATTACAAAGGCTTCCTTTTGCATGTATTGTTGCCATTCGTGGAACTTTTGTACCCGGTAGCTGTGGTTAAAGGCCTTGTCACTGTTCATTTCCTTCAGCAGCTTAGTGTTTTCACTAGTTGCAAAACGGGTAAAGTTGTAAGGAGCCTTAGGACCGTAGAGGTCATCTTGGGTAGGTTCACTGGACAGGGACCATGCGGCCATGAAGACGTCTACTGATGGGTCATCGTTTCGTACCTTGTCATAGAAGGAGTTGAATTCGATCAAACGGCCAGTGGTCAAAGTTACGTGCAGGCCGATCTTCTTCCATTGCTGGATGTAGTTTTGCACGATTGCTTCCTGGTTTGGAGACCCACTCATGGCTGCCAGGTGGATGGTTAACTTCTTGCCATTTGGATCCCGGCGGTAGGTTTCACCCTTCTTCTTCTTGTAGCCGGCCTTGTCCAACAAAGCGTTGGCCTTCTTGATGTTCAGTGGGAAGCCCTTCACGCTCTTGTCATAAAAGTCACCGAAGGCTTCTGGCACTAGAGTCTTAACTCTGAAAGACAAGCCTTGGGTGTAGTGCTGGGTTACTTCATCAACGTTCATGGCATAACCCATGGCTTGACGGAGATAGCGGTTGCTCATCTTAGAGTTCTTGTTCATCTTGACTGAGCCGGTCTTCTTGTCCCACTTGCCGACCTTGAAGCCCATGTATGAGTATGACAATGGAATTTGGGCAACGAAGTTATAGCCCTTAGTCCCCTTAACTTCCTTCCATTGGGAGTTAACAACGTCGATCATGTCAAACTTCTTGGACTTGATTGACTGGGAAGCAGAGTTTGGTGAGATTACTGAGATGGTGATCTTGTCCAGCTTGGCCTTGCCACGGTAGTAGTAAGGGTTTCTTACCCAAGTAGCTGATTGGCCCCGGACCAGCTTGGAGAGCTTGTAAGGACCAAAGAAAAGTGGATTCTTCCGGACCTTGTCACTGGATTGCAACTTGCTGAACGGTACATCCTTCAAGTAGTGGTAAGGTGCGGCATATTCCCAGAAGAAGCCGTTACCGGACTGGGTCATGCCTGGTTTCATTTCCTTAAAGTGCAGAACCACCTTGCGCCCGTTTTCACCATCAGGCATTTCGATCCCGGAGATCTTCTTGGACTTGCCATCGTGGTATTCTGCCAAGCCGACGATGTCGGCAAGTGAGCTGGTGTAGCGGGATGACTGGCTGGCCTTGTTGGCGATGATTTCGTAAGAGTATTCAACGTCCTTGGCAGTTACCTGCTTGCCGTCAGACCACTTGACCCCCTTCTTAACTTCGATAGTGACCGTCTTGGCCTTCCGGTCCATCTTGAAGGTAGCGGCACCCTTGTTATTGATCTTGTATTGATCATCGGTTGCGAACAGACCTTCATTCCCAAAAGCCATAAAGTCTTGGTCATATTGGCTGTCAGAAAGTTCGTTCAAGAAAACACCCTTGACTGGCGTGTCAGATTCTTCTGCGATAGTGATGCTGCCGCCCTTCTTGGCAGTTGCAGTTGCCGTAGCTTCCGGGAATTTCTTGGCATCCTTAGCCCCGCTGTTGCTGGAGCTGGAGCTGCTCTTGCCGCAACCGGCCAGCAAAGCTGCCCCGGCCAGAAGTACTCCAAATGTTCCGAGCATTCTTCTCTTCATAATTTAATTTACCTCCACACAATATATTCAAAAGATAAAACACACAGCATATGAATAGTTATCGAGATAGCAATTCACAAAGTTTATCTTTCATGCCTTTTACTTTAACATTTTCATTTTTAAAAGTCAATGAGAAATTTAATTTAATGCTAATTATTTTAATTTTATCTTTGCCGGGCGTCGCCAGCCTTTTGCAGGGCCTGGCCGACATAGTTGATGCTCAAGCAGATCACCAAAAGCAGGACAGTTGCCGGCAGCCAGAGCCACGGCCGGTCAATGATGTTAACCGGGTCATTGGCAAAACCGATCAAGGTCCCCAAAGATGGAATCTTGGTTGGCAAACCATAGCCGATGAAAGACAGGCCAGTTTCAATCCCGATGTTGCCGGAAACGCTCAAAACGACATCTATGATGATCATTGATGCAATATTTGGCAGAATTTCCTGGAACATGATCTTGGTATTTGAAGAGCCTGAAGTCTTAGACGCCAGAACATAGTCTCTTTCTCTTTGTGACAGAATGAATGACCGGTAGTATCTGGCTTCACCCGTCCAGCCGAACATCGAAATCAGCAGAACCAAAGTCATGGCATTATAGTTTGGCAGAACCGTTACCAAAACGATCAAAATTGGCATTTGCGGCAAAATCTGCACGAAGTCGACGATTCTCATGATGATGGAGTCAGTAGTGCCGCCATAGTAGCCGGCTACAAGGCCGACTATTAAGCCAACCAGTTCACAGAAAAGAGTGACCAAGAGACCAATCATAATCGAGTTGCGCCCGCCCATGATCAACAGATTCAAAATATCCCGGCCACCGTCATCAGTTCCCAACAAGTGGCCGTTTTGTCCCCAGCCGGCGTATGATTCCAAAATGTGCATTTCAGTAACCTTGCTGCTGTCAAGGAATAAAGAACCGCCAAAGGTAAGTAGCAAAATAACGACAATGGTGCAAAAGGCTATAGTCGCAGCCTTGCTTTTAAAAATTTCTCTAAAAGTAATCTTTAAAGCGGATGGTGGAATTTGGGCCCGGTCATCCTGCTTCTTTTTACCAACAGTAAATAAAGCCATCATTTCACCTCTACTTCACGCGAATTCTCGGGTCAACCAGACTCATGATAATGTCAGACAGCAGGTTGCCCAGCAGGGTCAAGGTCCCGAAAATCATAATCAAAGCCGTCAAAGTGGTATAGTCACGCTGGCTGATTGAGTCAAGGAAAAGCTTACCCATCCCCGGGAAGGAGAAGACCGTTTCAATGATCAGTGACCCGCCAAGCAGACCGGTGATGGTGTTCCCCATAAAGGCAGCGATCGGGAGGAAAGAATTCCGCAAGATGTGCTTGTTGAAGACGACTTTTTCCGGCACGCCCTTGCTACGGGCAGTCTTAACATAGTCTTCCACCTTGTTGTCAATGATCCCGGTTCGCAGGTATTGCACTGTCCCAGTCGTGGCGATGATCGCATAGAGAATTGCCGGCAAAATCATGTGCTGCAGGCGGCTAAAGAAAACTCCCCAGAAGCCACTGGCATTGGCGGCAACCGTCCCGCTGATCGGAAACCAGCCCAGAGTAAAGCCGAAAAGCCAAAGGCCCAGCAGGTAGAAGACAAAGCCTGGGATAGCATATGTCACGTAGTTAAAAACTGAGATTGCCCGGTCCTGCCATTCACCTTCATGCTTGCCGGCGCTGATCCCCATCGGGATAGCAATGCCGTAAAGAAAGATGGTTGACAAAAGCGAAAGCCAGAAAGTGTTCTGGGCCCGGTCGGCAATCAAAGATGCTACTGGGACGTGCTGGATGTAGCTTTGCCCCAAATCACCATGCAAGAGGTTCTTAATCCAGCGTACGTATTGCACCGGTACCGGGTCATTCAAACCATATGCCTGCTTTAAGCGGGCAATTTCCTTAGGACTTGAGTTAGGGTTGATCAAACCGGTAAAGGGATCCCCTGGCATCATTTTGGCCAGCATGAAGACAATAATGCTAAGCAGGATCAATTGCGGGATCATGATCAAAACCCGTCTTAATACTGTTTTCCACATTTGCTATTCTCCTCCCCTGATCTGCTCTTTAGGCAGGGCAACCTGGTGGTTGGGGCCAACCTCGGTCAATGGGTAGACCCGGCCATCTGCATCATACCAGTTTGCCTGGTCCTGCAAAAATTCCCGTTCGATTTCCCGCCGTCTAGCCGCGTGTTCCGCCCGGTGTTCAACATCAACCTTCGGAATCGCGGACAAGAGGCGCTTGGTATAAATGTGCGCCGGATTCTTGTAAATTTCTTCCTGGCTGCCCACTTCCACCAACCGGCCCCGGTGCATGATTGCCAGATTTTCTGACATGTGCTTGACCACACCCAGGTCATGGGAAATGAACAAGAAGGCAATGTTGTACTGCTGTTGGATGTGCTTCATGAAGTTCAAAACCTGGGCTTGAACTGACAAGTCCAAAGCACTCGTTGGCTCATCGGCCACGATTAATTTCGGATTAGTGGCAACTGCCCGGGCAATCCCAATTCTCTGCCGCTGACCACCGGAAAATTCATGGGGAAACTTGTAAATCGCGTCACTTGGCATTCCGACGATGCTCAGCAGTTCCTGGACCCGGTCACGTTCCTGGTCAGTGGTCAAGTTTTCAAAGTTCCGGATCGGTTCTGCGATAATGTCTTCAATCCGCTTGCGGGGGTTAAGACTGGACATGGAGTCCTGGAAGATCATCTGCACGTCCTTGTTGTAGTTCACCTTCCGGCGGACGGATTCCTTGGTTATGTCTTCACCCTTGTAGAGAATCTGCCCGCTGGTAACCTTCTCCACGCCAACGATTGCCTTGCCAGTCGTGGACTTGCCGGAGCCTGATTCACCGATCAAGCCATAAGTTTCCCCTTCCTTGATTGAAAAAGAAACCCCGTCAACTGCCCGGACATAATCAGTAATTCTGTTCCAAAAGCCCGACCGGACTGGGTAGTGGACTTTCAGATCTTTAACTTGGATAATTTCTTCTGCCATACTTGCTACCTATCCTTCATCTTGAAAGTGGAAAGTTTTCCAGCAGGTGCAGCGGACAAAGTGATTTGGCTCAACTTCGTGCAGCTGCGGGTCTACTTCATGCGCTTCAGCTGGAATCCAAGGAATTCTAGCCGCGAAGCGGTCGCCGGTCCGCGGCATGTTTTTCAGTGAAGGAACAGTTCCCTGGATTACATGCAGGTCATCCTTGTCACCATCTGACTGTGGAATGGAATTTAACAATGACCGGGTGTACGGGTGCAAAGGATGAGTAAACAAAGTTTTCACATCAGCTTTTTCTACAATTTGTCCCGCATACATCACGGCTACTTCATCAGCCGTTTCCGCTACAACGCCCAAGTCGTGGGTGATCAAAATGATGCCAGAGTCCGATTCTTTCTGGATCTTCTTGAGCAGGTCCAGGATCTGGGCTTGAATGGTCACGTCCAAAGCAGTCGTTGGTTCGTCAGCAATGATAATTTCCGGCTTGCAGGCCACCGCCATCGCGATGACAACTCTTTGCCGCAAACCACCGGAAAGTTCATGCGGGTACATGTCATACATGGCTTCCGGCTTAGGCATCCCTACTTGATTGAAGAGTTCAATCACCCGGTCGCGGCGCTGCTGCTTGTTCATATCCGTATGGTAAAGCAAGGCTTCCGCTACCTGGTCCCCAACCTTCATCAAAGGGTTCAAACTGGCCATCGGGTCTTGAAAAATCATGCCAATATTGTTGCCGCGAACTTGGTTAAACAAATCCTCACTCAAATTGACCAAGTTCAGGTTCTTGTACCTAATTTCTCCTTCGACCCGGGTGTTTTTTCGGTCATACAGGCCAACGATGCTGGAGACAATCGTACTCTTGCCGCAGCCGCTTTCGCCGACAATAGCCAAAATTTCGTTGCACTTGAGAGTAAAACCGATGCCATCAGCCGCGTCATAGAACTCGCCCTGCAGGCGGTAGCCGGTATGAAGCTTTTCGACGTCTAGTAAAACGTTTTGCTGATTATCCAACTTTTTTCTCCTTCAAAATAATTATTAGTCAGTATTTTTAATTATTTTCCAGTGTTTTTTAGTTATTTCTTCATCGTTTCTGCCAATCCACATCATAATCATTAAATTATTGTTTGCTTTTTATCATATTTGCCGCCATTTCTTGGAAAGAGACCACAAAAAAAGCATTTGCCGCAGATCTTTCTTTGGCAAATGCTAATTAAATATTAGTTGTTTTCATTTCGTTTTCAATGCACTTTAGCCTTGGTGGCTCTTGATGTAAGCTACCGCGTCAGCGACTGTGATAATCTTAGCAGCGTCTTCATCAGGAATTTCAGCGCCGAATTCGTCTTCCAGCTGCATGATGAATTCTACCAAGTCGATGGAGTCAGCGTCCAGATCCTTGGTAAAGTTAGTGTCCATAGTGATTTTGTCTTTGTCCAGCTGGAAGTTGTCAGCGATCAAAGTGGCAATCTTGTCAAAAATTTCTGCTTCAGTCATTATTCTTTCTCCTATAATTTCTAACTGCCCGCTTGCTTGGGCTATTTTCTTTTTCTTATCCTTACTTGCTGAATTCTTGCTTAAAGGTATTTGTTAAGTCTTCAGCCAAAATCTTGTCGATCTGCTTAACCGCGTAGTAGACGGCCCGGGCGTCTGACCGGCCATGCTGCTTGACGACTGGTGAGTTTAAGCCGAGCAAAACCGCCCCGCCATACTTGGCCGTGTCAAAGCGGCTGGCTACAGACTTCAAGGCGTCTTTAGCCAGCAGGGCCCCCAGCTTGGCCTTAACACCATTGTTCAAAAGGCCGTCTTTCAGCATGTGGATGATGACGCTGGCCGTTCCTTCGATGCTCTTTAAGACCGCGTTGCCGGTAAAACCGTCTGTGACCACAACGTCGGCCTTTCCTTGCAAGAGTTCGTGCCCTTCAATGTTGCCGGTGAAGTTCAGGGAGCTGTCCTGCAAGAGCTGGTAGACTTCCTTGTGCAGGTCGTCGCCCTTGTCAAATTCAGCCCCATTGTTTAAAAGAGCTACTCTTGGCTTGGAAACGCCACGAACCTTTTCCGCATAGTAGGAGGCCATTTCCGCCCATTGCAGCAGGTATTCCGGCTTGCTAGTAGCATTAGCGCCAACGTCAATGATGTTGAAGCCGTCATCTGAAGATTCAACTGGCATGGTCGGCATGAGGCCTGGCCGGGCCACGCCCTTGATTCGGCCGACAATGAAGATCCCGCAGGTTAACAGGGCCCCGGTATTGCCTAGTGACAGCAAAGCGTCTGCCTTGCCTTCCTTGACCCAGTTAACTGCCACGACCATGGAAGAATCCTTCTTGGTCCGCATGGCCTTGACTGGCTCATCTTCATCAAGAATAACTTCCGTGGTGGCCACGATTTCGATCTGGTCATCGCCTGCTGGCAGCAGCTCTTTCAGCTTTCCTTCATCGCCGAAGAAGATAAACTTGTCTTCCGGCAGTTCAGGCTTGGCCTTTAAAACTGCTTCTACAATCGCCTCAGGAGCGTTTTCCCCGCCCATGGCGTCAATCGCGATTTTTCTCATCAATAATCTCTTTTTCTATATTGGACTAAGCTCTCGCTTGTACGATTTTCTTATATTTTATCACAGCTTGCAGGTCTGCCAACTTTTCTGCTTTCAGGTCCGGATCAGCCTGGACGATCCGCTTGGCCTCATCCCTGGCTACCACCATGACCTGGTAGTCGCTGACAACGCTGCCCGTCCTGAATTCCGGCAGGCCTGACTGAGCCTTGCCAAAGAGGTCACCCTCGCCCCGCATCTTGAGGTCTTCTTCGGCGAGCTTAAAGCCGTCGTTAGTTTCAGCCACGATCTTCATTCGCTGCTTGCCGGCTTCTGTCTTCGGGTCAGCTAAAAAGACGCAGTAGCTTTGCGTCTGCCCCCGGCCGATCCGGCCACGCAGCTGGTGGAGCTGGCTTAAGCCAAAGCGGTCAGCGTCAAAGATAACCATCAAGTTGGCATTGGCCACGTCAACGCCAACTTCAATCACGCTGGTAGTAACCAGAATATCGACCTCCCCTGCCGCAAAGCGGTCCATGATCTGCTCTTTGTCAGTTGCCGCCATTTTCCCATGCAAAAGGACAACTTCCTGGTCTGGAAATTCGCCGGCCAGCCTGTCGTGCAGGGCTTCAGCATTTTCCAGGTCAATCGTTTCCGACTCACTGATCAAGGGCGTAACCGCATAAATCTGGAAGCCTTCCGCCAGTTGCTGGCGCATCAATGAATACACCTCATCTAGCTGGCTGCTGGTCTTCCAGTAGGATTTAATCGGCTTACGGCCGGCTGGCAAGTGTCTGATTTCTGACAAGGCGGTGTCGCCATAAACAGTCAAGGCCAATGAACGGGGAATCGGGGTCGCCGTCATGGCCAGGATATCCGGCCGGTCCCCCTTGTTGATCAAGGCCAGGCGCTGGACAACGCCAAAACGGTGCTGCTCGTCGATAATAACCAGGCCCAGCTTTTTAAAGGACACTTGCTCTTGGATCAAGGCATGGGTGCCGATCACCACATTAATGCTGCCATCAGCCAGCTCCTTGTAGATTTCCCGCCGCTCCATGGTTTTAGTTGATCTCGTTAAGAGGGCCACCCGGACGCCGAAATCTTCCAGCATGGCGGAAATTTTGTGATAGTGCTGATTGGCCAGAATTTCAGTTGGCACCATCAAGGCGGCCTGGTAGCCAGCTGTCACTGCCCCGTAAATGGCAAACACGGCCACTACGGTTTTCCCGGACCCAACGTCCCCCTGAAGAAGGCGCTGCATCTGCTGGTCAACAAACATATCGGCAAAAATCTCATTAATCACCTTTTTCTGGTCAGGAGACAGGGCAAAAGGCAGAGACTTGGTCAGCTTGCCGATTTCTTCCAGGTCGTAATGCTTGGCATAACCACTGTGGCTCTTATTTTGGCTGGACATCAAGGCCAGCTGCATTTGAAAGAGGAAGAATTCCCGAAAAACAGCGCTTCGGCGGGCCTCCTTAGCCTCAGTCAGGTCTTTAGGGTGGTGCATGGCGATGACCAGGTCCTGGTCAGCCATGAGCCGGTAGTGCTTCCGCAAGTCCTCTGGCACAGCATTGCCCATCTCATCCATGCTTTCGGCAATCGCTAGGTCGATCATGGTCTGCAGCTTCTTTTGCTTGATCTGCCGGTTGACCGAATAAATCGGCGCCATCCCGTCATCACTGTTTTTATTGGCTAAGAGCTTATAAGCTGACAGGCACTGCTTTCTCAGGTCATATTTGCCATAGACGGCGATTTCCTGGCCCACGCTCAGCTGCTTGGTCAGCCATGGCTGGTTAAAAAAATTGACCATGATAATATCATGATCAATTCGTAGTTTGAAGCTGACCCGGCTCTTGTGGTAGCCAAAGTAATTCTGGTAGGGGTTGGTGGCCACGATCCCCTTCAGCATGACCTTCTGTCCGTCCTCCAGCTGGTCCAGCGGCAGGTTCTCCAGTTCGTCATAGCGGTAAGGGAAGTAGAAGAGCAAGTCGTAGATGCTATAAATGCCCAGCGACTGCAAAGCTTCTGCCGTCTTGGCCCCCACGCCCTTCAAGGCCGTCACCGGTCTGAAAATAGCTTCGTTTAAAGTCATTATTCTACAGAAATCAAGAAGTTGTAAACTGGCTGGCCACCGTCGTGAATTTCGAATTCGTAGTCATCATCTTCGTGAGCTGCTTCCAGGCGGTCAACAACTGCCTGGGCTTCTTCTTCAGTAGCATCGCTGCCGTACATCACGGTCACGATTTCAGAGTCTTCATCCAGCATCTTTTCTGTCATAGCGACAGTTGCGACAATTGGATCAACGTCGTCAACCACAATAGTGCCATCAACGATACCAATGAAGTTGCCCTTGTGGATTTCAACGCCGTTGATTTCAGTGTCACGGGTTGCCCGGGTTACTTCACCGGACTTGACAGAGCCAAGTTCATCAGTCATGGCTTCAACGTTCGCGTCAACACTGGCTTCCGGGTTGAAGGCCAGCATAGCAGTTAAACCTTGCTGGATAGTCTTGGAAGGCACGATGCCGACTGGGATTTCAGCAACTTCAGCAGCCTGCTTGGCGGACATGATGATGTTGCCGTTGTTTGGCAGGATGATCGCCTGCTTGGCGCCAGACTTGGTGATGGCGTCCATGATGTCTTGAGTTGAAGGGTTCATGGTTTGCCCGCCGGAGATGATCCGGTTGACCCCTTCGCTTTCAAAGAGCTTGCGGACACCGTTGCCGGAAGCCACTGCGATCACTGCAAAGTCAACGCTTTCTTGTTGTTCTTGCTCGTTGTCAACGATCGTTTCGTGCTGAATCCGCATGTTGTCGATCTTGATCTTGCCCAATTGGCCGAATTGTGACCCGTAAAGGAAGACCTTGCCTGGGTATTCAGTGTGAACGTGAACCTTGGCGATTTCTCCGTCAGAAACTGCTAAGAGGGAGTCACCCAGTTCTGACAGGTAGCTTCTGAATTCTTCCAGGTCGAATGGCTTCTTGTTTGGCACGTCAGCCTTGAGGTCAACCATGATTTCAGTACAGTAGCCGTTGGCAATGTCGGAAGTTGCCAGTTGCCCTTGCACTGCCTGGTGGTGGGTAGCGTTGATCAAGGAGTTCATGTCGTCAGCATCTGGCACGTACTTGTCATCGAAGTTTTCACCCAAAAGGCCTTCCAGGAAGCCTTCATAGATAAAGACCAGACCTTGGCCGCCGGAGTCAACCACGCCGACTTGCTTAAGAACTGGTAGCAGGTCAGGAGTGCTCTTCAAAGCTTCCTTGGCGCCTTCAACGATCGCCTGCATTACTTCTTCTACATCATCGGTTTCATTTGCCTTGTTAGCACCTGCTTGAGCGCCGACCCGGGCCACAGTCAAGATGGTCCCCTCAACCGGCTTCATCACAGCCTTGTAGGCAGTAGCTACACCATTGCTAAAGGCATTTGCCAATTCCTGGGCGTTCAAAGTGGTCTTGCCTTGAGTTGCCTTGTAGAAGCCGCGGAAGAGCTGGGAGGTGATAACCCCACTGTTGCCGCGCGCGCCCATCAGCATCCCCTTAGCCAGGCTTTCGGTCAAGTCGCCGACACTGCTGCTTGCGTTTTCGTAAACGGCCTTAGCCCCGCTTTCCATCGTGAGATTCATATTCGTGCCAGTGTCGCCGTCAGGAACTGGGAAAACATTTAGATCATTGACGAATTGCACGTTCTTGCTCATCCGGTGAGAGGCAATCCGCACCATGTCTCTAAATTCTTTACTGCTAATTTCACTTAAAACCAATATTGAATCCTCCACTTATCTAGTCGTCGAGAACCTTTACACCTTGAACAACGACGTTGACCGCCTTGGTGTCGATCCCCAGCTGGCTTCTTAAGTTATATTTGACACTGTCTTGTACATTACGACTTACTTCAGAAATTTTCAAGCCGTAGCCAACAATAATATAGACATCAACAGTTACTTGATTTTCGTCAGACTTAACAACGACGCCGCGCTTGTAGTTTGCCCGACTCAAAATGCTGTCGACTCCGTCTCTGATGGCATTCTTGGATGCCATACCGACAACGCCATAGTTAGACGTAGCTGCACCACCAACAACAGTTGCAATTACACCGTTTGAAATATCAATCAAACCATACTTTGTCTTGATTTTAACAGCCATGTTTATCCTCCGTCTTATTTCCAATATACATCCTTATTTTATCATAACGAGATCAAAAGCTAACAGTTCCAACTTTATTTTCTGGAAAATACTTTTCAAAATAATAATTGAAAAAGGTCAAACTTTATGGTAAAGTCTAATAGTATGACATGACATGTAAAGGGGGTTTAGCAGCATGGCAAAAGATTTCGTAACCGGTAAGAAGACCACTTTTGGTAAAACGCGTTCACACGCTTTGAACTCATCAAGTCGTTCTTGGAAGCCAAACCTTCAAAAAGTTCGCATTCTTGTAAACGGCAAGCCTAAGCGCGTTTGGGTTTCAACCAAGACTTTGAAGTCTGGTAAAGTTACCCGTGTCTAGTGACGAAACGAGCCCGGTAGATCAATGATCTGCCGGGTTTTATTTTTGACAAAAATTCATCAGCAATAAAAACAGGCGGCTCATTGAGCTGCCTGTTTTGTTACTTCTCGGCTAAATTGACCACCCGGTCAAACATAGCTATTTCTTCATTTGAAATCTTGTGAGCTACTTCGATTACGGTGCCAGGGAAATTCTGTAGAATTGTCTGGTGAATTTGCTTTGATAAGCGGGGATCCAGGGCTGAGGTCGCTTCATCGGCCAATAATACCGGCCGCTTGGCCAGCAGAGCTCTGGCAATTTCCATCCGCTGCCCCTGACCGCCGGACAAGTTTTTGCCTTCTTTTCCGACTTGGTAGTCCAGACCTTTTTCCTCAATCAAGCTGGTTAAACCGGCTTTTTGACAAACTGCCAGCAGGTCTTCCCGGCTGACTTCCCTGTAAAGAGATATTATATTCGATTGTATCATCAAGAATATAAGGCTTCTGCTGGACAAATGAGAAGTACTCGTGGTCCTTGCTCCAGTCACCATTGGCGTCTTCACCGTTGATCTCGTAATCTCCATCTGCCAGCTTGATCCGGCCAACCAAGACGTTAAGCAAGGTTGTCTTGCCCCAGCCAGACGGTGCTTCCAGCAAGACTTTTTCACCATTTTTAACAGTCAAATCGAGATTGTTTAAAAGCTTCCGGTCCCCTCTTTGCACACTTGCATCGTCTAAAGAGAGTTCCTTAAATTCATCCCGGTCCGCAGCACTTTCTTTTGCTGTAAAATCTGCCACGGCAGTAAACTTTTCCCAGATCGGATTGCTGGTTTTAATGTCATTGACCGAAGAAAAGATACCGACAATCGGATTGATAAAGTTGTTGGCCAGCTGGGAGATCATCATGAAGGTCCCCAAAGTGATCTGCCCTTGAGTCACAAAGTAGATCCCCAGGCTGAAAGGAATGATCATGCTGCAGACGTAGGCAAAGGAAGTGATGACTTCTGTTGTCACCATTTCCACCTTTTTCATCTTGGCCAGGGCCGTTTCCATTCTCTGGCTGTAGTGGAGCATTCTACTGTAAATACTGTCTTCAGCGTCATAGAGTCTGGCAAAAGCGGCAAAATTGATGGTGTCCGTCATTGCCTCAGTATATTTGCTGTTCTCCCCTTCCCAGGCAGAAGAAGCAGCTTCAATTTTTGGCCCGAAAATATTCTGCAAAAGGCCGGGAGCCAGGGAGGCGACCAGGAAGATCAAGGATAAAGCCCAGGAAGACAGCATGGCTGCCGCAAATGCCGCGATAAACTGCAAACCATTGAAAATAATATCCAGTTCAGCTTCCACCCGGTGACTTTCCACCTGCTTGAGGTCATTAGTCATAAAAGACAGGTCAAATTTGGGATTAGAATTATCTGAATACAACAAATATTTTGTTGCCTGCTCCTTGATTTTCAAGTTGACGTCCTTAATTATATTCGCCTGCATAATTTGGTAGATTAAGGCCAGGAAGGCAAAAAGGACAATACCCACAACCGCTTTAATAGTTAATTGTAATAAACTCCCCTTAGGATTTCCGGCAAAATTAATGAATTCCTGGAAGACATAAGCGATAAAAACTGCCTGCAGTGCCTTGGCGGCGGCGAAGACCGCAAAGACCGGCAACTCCCACTTGCTAGCATATTTTAACGTCATTTCTTTCCTCCTCATTAAATAATAAAGCATTTCCAAATATGATTAAAATAATACTACTGAAAAATTAAAATGTAAATATGCTATTATAATTTTTTAAAAAACTGTATACAAAAAGCGGCTCTGAAATAGAGTCGCTTTTCCAATACTTTTATTATTTATACAATTACTTTTCGTTCTTCTTACGCCGGCCAAAGGCGAAGAGACTTGCACTGGCCAGCAGTGCCACAATCCCTGCCAAAAAGGCGGACTTATTCTGGCTTTCGCCGGTTTGCGGCAAAGTTACGCTTGCTTTTGCCGGATCCTTAACAGCAGAGGTTGCTGGAGCAGTCTTTTGAACAGGGCTGGCTGGAGCGGCTTGCTTTTTGCCAGTTGTCTTGGTTTCACTCTTGCCAGCTGGAATTACGATAGTTTCGGTTTCCCCGGAGTCAGCCGGATTTTCACTTGGTTCGTCTTCGCTTGGAGCAGTCGGAGTTTCGCTCGGCTCGTTTGCTTCTTCCAAAGCTTCCAAAATAGCCAGGTGCTTCTTTGCTTCAGTAAGTGCCAAATCCGCTGCTTCCCTGTTTACGCTGGCCAGTTTGCTTTGTGCTGCCTTGTCTGCTGCAGAAGCTTCTTTATCGGCTTCCAATGCCTTTTGGGCATCAGCAGTCTTTTCCTGCTTAGCCGCAGCAAGAGTTTCATTTGCCGTAGTCAAAGCTGCTTGCTTAGCAGACAGGTTGCTTTCGGCGCTTGCGAGTTCTCGTTTGGCTTGAGAAAGCTTAGCGTCA
Organism: Lactobacillus delbrueckii subsp. delbrueckii DSM 20074 = JCM 1012; assembly: GCF_001433875.1. Lineage (GTDB taxonomy): Bacteria > Bacillota > Bacilli > Lactobacillales > Lactobacillaceae > Lactobacillus > Lactobacillus delbrueckii. The sequence goes on along the minus strand of NZ_AZCR01000001.1, from coordinate 40,434 downwards.
GCTGCCTTGAGCGCGTCAGCCTTTTCATCAATCGTCTTTTGAGCGGCAGAAGTTGCTTCTTGCGCCTTAGTCAATTTTTCCTTTTCAAGGCGTCATTGGCCACTACCTTAGGTAAAGCCTGGTATTCCTGCTCAGCTTCGCTTTCGGCTGCCTTCTTTGCAGCTAAGTCTTTATTTGCGGCGTCGCTGGCAGCCTTAGCCTCGTCAGTTCCTTAACCTGGCCGTTTACCCGGTCAACTGCCTTTTTCTCTTGATCAACCTTATCTTGAGCTTGGCTTACCTTGCCTTCTTGGTCAGCCAAAGCTGCTTGAGCTTCATCATCAGCCGTCTTGGCTGCTTGCGCCTTCTGGCTGGCTGAGTCTGCCGTCATTTCAGTTGCACTTGCTTCATCTTCGGCAGCCTTTTCTGCCTCTTGCGCGCTTGACAAGTTTTCCTCGCTCTTTTGGGCTTGGTCTGCCGCGCTCTTAGCTGCCTTAGCAGCTTGGGCCTTCTTGTCAGTGGCCGCCTTAGCAGCAGCTTACGCCAAACTTGCTTAAATCATCTTGCGCCTTTTTCTGCGCTCCTTCAGCTTGACGCTGCCTTGACTAACCGCGCCTACACCGACCACGCCAATCCCGGCAGTCGCGACTACAGCAATTTTCCGTAAATCTTTCTTCGCTTTATTTTCCATATGACTCACCTCTATAAACACACAATAGTTCGAGATAATATCTCTTAACTTTTATTATATAAATAAGTCATTTACTGCTGAGCGCTTTCATGGAAGAATATTTGCATTTCTTTGTAAAATCACGTCAAAGGTGCAAAAAAGTCCCGCTTTTCAGCGAGACTTTTTTATAATATTAATTAAACTATCTTTTGCAAATCAAGCCATTTGGTAGCGGTCTAAATCTTTAGAATAAACAACCGCTACTAAGCCTTTCTTCAAGGATAACCGGCAGCTATCCTTATCCGGCAAAAACTCATTAGAAGTAAAGGAGCGTAGGTAGTCGCCGCTATAAGGAGCCAGGTCATACAAGGCCCCCTCAATCGTCAAATCTTCTACTGGCAGAAGGCAGGTCACCCCAAAGTAGCTATAGTCCTGCTTCTTCATCTCGTAGCTGCCAGCTTGCCGGTAAAAAATCAGATTCTGCTTGTCAATCAAGGTCAGCTGGTTGGCATACTTGCGCAGGTCCGGGTTCAAAATGCCAAAAGCATTGATCGCCGCGTGGTCAAGCCGGCCGCCAGTAGCCCCGTAAACCTTTAGCTGGTCAATCTTATAATCGCCAAAAGCAATCCCCAGCATCAATTCTGAATCAGTCCAGTCCTTCTTGGGCACCGAATAGCGGATATCCGCGACCGTCCCTTCTACCCAGGCCAGTTCATCAGCCTTCAGCGAGTCAAAATCCCCGATTGCCAAATCCGGCTTAAAACCTAATTCCAGCAAAAGCAGCGCTCCCCGGTCGACCCCAATCAAAAGGTCACCCTTAGCTTGCGCCTGCTTCAGCTGCTCCTTCAAATCAGCCGGCCATTCTTCCTTTGGCCCGCCAAGCAACACTGCCGCGTCCATCACAAAACACCCTACCCTAACTTATTTCATCACTTCAAATATTCCGGCATCCGGCCTTCCTCGATTTCCGTCCGCATGGCCAGATAGTCATCATAGCGGAAAGCTGCGATTTCACCTAGAGCCAGCTGGTCCTTGACCGCGCACTTCGGTTCGTGCAGGTGCTGGCAGCCCCGGAACTTGCAACCCGTACTCAAGGCCTTAAATTCCTTAAAATACGTACACAGTTCATTCAGCTTGATCGGGGTCAGATCAATTGCCGAAAAGCCTGGGGTGTCTGCTAAAAAGCCTTCCCCTAATTTGAAAAGGGTAACCGTCCGGGTTGTATGTTTTCCCCGGTTCAAGCTGGTTGATATCGCCCCCGTCGCCTGGCCCGCGTCTTCCTTGATAAAGTTCAGCAAAGTTGACTTCCCCGCCCCTGACTGGCCAGCCAGAGTCCAGATCTCGCTTTCCCCGATCTGTTTGGGAAGTTCTGCTGCCAGGCTTTCCCTGTCCAGGTAAACCCGGTAGCCGATCTTTTGGTAGTAAGCCAGCTGGCTTTCAATTTCTGCCAATTTTTCCTTTTCCAGCAGGTCGCTCTTTGACAGGTAGATCGTTACCTTTACTCCCTGCCAGGCAAAAAAGACCAAGAAGCGGTCCAGAAGAGCGGTGGAGAAATCTGGTTCAACTGCCGAAATTACCAAAAGCACGTGATCGACATTAGCCACCGCCGGCCGGCCGATCCGGTTCTTCCGGGGCAGAATCTTCACCAAATAAGCCAAGCCCTGTTCATCCAGCTTGACCTGCACGCTGTCACCGACCTGGGGCTTCTCCCGGTTCTTGCGGAAAACGCCCCGGGCCCTGGTCCGCACGACTCCTGCCGGCGTTTGCACGTCGTAGTAGCCGGCAATTAAAGAAACTACCGTTCCTTGTACTATTTCTGCCATTTAATTCCCGCTTTCACTGTCATCTGCCGAAATCGTCTCATCAACTACAGTTTGGTCATCACGGACAATCTTAATCTTACCGTCACCCTTAGTAACAGAAAAAGTGATCGTAAAGTCCGTGTCCTTGGTAATGTAAAGGTCCCGGTAAATATTGCCGAGACTGTGGTTGTCATCCTGGATATAAATCCGGACATGGTTGCCCTGGCTGGAGGAAGAGCTGGAGCTTGACTCACTTGAGCTTGATGAGCTCTCTGCAGCCTGGTAGTCAACCGTGAAGGTCTTCTTGACCTCTTTCTTCTCAGCCCCCTTGGAGACAGTAATCGTCAAAGTATCACCCTCAGAGACCTCGCTGCTAGCGGCAGGATCAGTGGAAATCACGTCACCGCTGTCCACGCTGTCCGAGTGGTCCTTCTCAACCTTGACGTTGAGCTTCTTGCTCTTGGCGTAAGACTGGGCGTCTTCCAGGCTCTTGCCCGTCAGATCGGCCAGTTTAAAAGTTGCCTTCTTGCTGCTGGAGGAGCTTGAAGGCTTAGGCTGGTCTTCTAAAGCCACGGCTACCACCAAAGTGATCGTTGTCTTAGAGGCATCTACCTTGCGGCCGGCCTTGACGCTTTGGGAAATGATCAAGCCTGGCAGGTACTCATTTGATGGTGCCTCCCGGCTCTTGACCTTGAAGCCCAGCTTGTTCAGCTTCTTTTTGGCGGTCGACAAATAAAGGCCCTCAACATCGGGCACCTTGGGCAAGTTTGGTCCCTTAGACACCAGCAGGTTGACCTTTTCCCTTTTGTCAACGGGACTGTTGGCCTTCGGCGTGGTCGAAATCACCTTGCCTTTTTTAACATCGCTGGAGTAAGTCCGCTTAACAGCACCTACTGCCAGGCCCGAGCTCTTCAAAGAAGTCTTGGCTGCCTTCTCCGTCATGTTCACGACGTCCGGCACCCGGACATTGTTATGGCCAACTGCCAAAAACATGAAGAGCAGGATGGCAAAAAACGGGAATAATGACCCAATCCACCACCACTTATATTTCTTGATACTAGCCCAGAAAGACCGCTTCTTTGGTTCTTCAGCCTTGCCTTCCTTGGCCTTCTCAGCCTGCATGACCTTGCCGTTCAAGGCTGGCAGGATCTTAGTTTCATCATTATTGCCGTAGCTTGGCCGGTAAATTGCTTCGCCTGCCCTGCTCGGATCCAGACTGGAGTCCAGGTCTGCCTTCATTTCAGCCACGGAAGCATACCTGTCCCGCGGATCCTTGGCCGTCGCTTTTAAAACAACGTTTTCCAGGGCCTGGGGAATGGCCTTGTTTTGCTTTCTAAGGGACGGAATATCGTCTTCAGCATGCTTGAGGGCAATTGCCACCGGCGTTTCCCCATTAAAGGGTACATGGCCAGTCAAGGCCTCATACAGGATGATCCCCAAAGAATAGATGTCAGACTGCTTGGTGACCATCCCGCCCCGGGTCTGCTCAGGAGACATATAGTGCACCGAACCCAGGACCGAGTTGGTCTGGGTAATCGCGCTTTGGTTCAAGGCGACCGCGATACCGAAGTCAGCAATTTTGATGTTGCCTTTTTCATCCATCAAAATATTCTGCGGCTTCAAATCGCGGTGAATCACATTGTGCTTGTGGGCCAGCTCCATCGCTGACAAAATCTGGTCCATGATGTTGATGACCTGCGGGAGGGGAATCGGGCTGTTTTCCCGGATATAGTCCTTTAAGTCAGGTCCCTTCACGTATTCCATGACCATATATGGCAGGCCATGGTCGGTCCCCACGTCAAAAACGGAGACAATATTAGGATGGCTCAGTTCACTGGTGGCCAGGGCCTCTCTTTGAAAGCGGGCCAGAACCTGGGAGTCCTTCTGCAAATCAAGGCGAATAATTTTAACGGCGACCTGTCTCTTCAAAATTATGTCATCAGCCAGGTAGACGTTGGCCATTCCGCCTTCACCCAGGGTGTCGACGATCCGGTAACGGTCTCCAAGCAAATAACCTTTATTGATCACTCGCGCCATCCTCCTCATTTACGGCCAGGCAGACGGTGATATTGTCGCCGCCGCCCAGACGATTGGCTTCATTGACCAACTTGTTGCACCTCTCCTGCAGGTTCAGGCCCTTGGTCGCCAAAACCTGTTGAATCAAAGGATCCGATAGGGAATTGGTCAAGCCGTCAGTGCAGAGAAGGAGCACGTCGTCAGTCTTCATTTCAAGTTCATTATATTCCGGATCAATAGTGCTTGAAACGCCTAAGGCTTGCGTAATGATATTTTTCTGCGGGTGGGTCTTCGCCTGTTCTTTGGTGATCTGCCCCATCTTGACCAGTTCATTGACTAAAGAGTGGTCTTCAGTGATCTGGCGGAAATTCCCTTCAGAGTAGCTGTAGGCCCGGGAGTCACCCAGGTGGGCAAGCAAGACTTCATGGTCAAAGAACATGGCCAGGACAATCGTCGTGCCCATCCCGTTCAAGTCCGGGAAGCGGTCTGCGGCCTTCAGAATCGTTTCGTTTTCTGAGCGCAGCTGGACGTCCAGCCATTTTCTAGCCAGATTCTTGTCGTGCAGGTCGGTGTTAGCAAAATTGTGGCCCAAGTGGCTGACTGCCATCGTGGAAGCAACGTCGCCGCCCTGGTGGCCCCCCATCCCATCACAGACGATGGCCATGGTTGCCCCAACGCGATTCTGAAAAATCTGAACGAAGTCTTGATTGCTCTCTCTAACTCTACCAATGCTTGAAGCAAATGCCGTTTTAATCACAAGTACTAACCTCTTGTCGTAAACTTGGCAATGAAAAATCCATCACTGTTGTAGCTGTCGGGCAGGATCTTCAGCATCCCCTTGGGCGCGGAGATCTTGGCCGTTTCAAATGGTTTCAATGCAAAATCTGGATGCGCGGCTAAAAATCTCCGCACGTTTTCTTCGTTTTCTTCTACAGAGATTGAGCAGGTGGAGTAGACTAACTCCCCGCCCTTTTTCAGCAAGCCGGATACTTCGTTCAAAATGTCCAGTTGGATTTCAGCCAAATGGCTGATGTCTTCCGCTGTTTTCGTGTAGCGGATTTCCGGCTTGCGGCGCAGCAGTCCCAGACCGGAACATGGTGCGTCTATCAATATCTTATCAAATTCTTGCCCGGAAAAATACTCCCTTGCCTTCCGCGCGTCCAAAGCTTTGACCTTGACCCGGTCAGCAACCCGCATTCTGGCGGCATTTTCCTTGACCAGACGCAATTTCTTTTCATGGATATCCAGAGCAGTCACTTGCCCGTCAGGCAATTGCTCAGCTATTTGAATGGTCTTGCCGCCTGGGGCGCTGCAGGCATCAAGGGCCTGCTCATTTCCCTTAAAGTCAAAGGCTTCTGCCACCAGGCTGGCTGCTTCGTCTTGCACCGTCACTTCACCATCTTTGAAAAAGTCGGTCATCACGATCCCGCCCCGGCTTAAGGCATAGCTGCGGCTGGCCAAAGGCGACTCCTGAGGGGCAAAATGGGCCCGGTCCAGGTCCCGGACGACCCGCTTTTCATCAGCCAAAGCCGAAATCCGGATTTCGTTTTTCGCCTTGCTGTTGAAGCTGGCCATGATTTTTTCTGCCCTGCTCTTGCCCCAGTTGGCTACGAAATAATCGCTCAGCCAAAGGGGCATGCTGCACTTGACGCTGAGATAGTCTGGCGCGTCTTTTTCCGGCAGGACCTCTCCTCGCCGTAAAAGCGAGTGCAAAATCCCGTTAACCAGGCGGTAGCCGCTAGATTTTGGCCGGCCATAGGCCTTAGCCAGCTTGTTGGCCTCGTCTAAGACTGCCCGATTTGGCACCTTATCTAAAAAGAAGATCTGGTAGGCCGACATCAATAAAAGGGGCTTGATATATGGCTCTCTCAGCCGGGCCTTGACCAGGTCCTTGAGCTGGTATTCCAGGTAAAGCTGGTATTGGATGGTCCCATAGACCAGGTTGGTGGCCAGCCGGCTCTCTTCACCCGGCAGCTTAGCCGCCTTTAACGCGTGGTTTAAGCTGATATTTGAATATGAGCCCTGGTTAATCACCTTCATCAAGGTGGCCAAAGCCACGGTGCGGGCGTTAGTCTTCATCTACGATCTTTTCTCCTGCTGCAAACTTCTTCCCCTGCCCGTTCAAAAAGTCCTTGATGGCCATGGCCTTCTTGCCATTTGGCTGGACTTCAAGCAGGTTCAAGACCGTGTTGCCGGCAAAGCTGATAGCAAAGCGGCCCTGGTTGGTCAAAAGGTGGCCAGCTGGCAGACTGGTGTTGTCGTCAGCCACTTCTGCCTTCCAAACCTTTAAGCGCTGGCCCTTGATGACCAGGTAGGCGCCTGGGTCCGGATTGAGGGCCCGGATCAAGTCCTTGGCCTCCTTGGCCGTCAATTTCAAGGAAATTCTTTCTTCAGCCTTGCTGATGGTTGGGGAAAAGACTACCTGGCTTGGATCCTGCGGCTTTTTGACAATTTCGCCACTGGCAATCTTTGGCAGAGTTTCCAAAAGCAGGTCCCGGCCAAGCGGAGCCAGTTCTTCGAAGACTTCCCCGCTGGTCTCATCTGGTCTGATCGGCAGGCTGGCCTGGGCATACATGTCGCCGGCGTCCATTTCCTTGACCATTTCCATGATGGTGACCCCGGTTTCCGCATCCCCGTTTCTGACCGCATACTGGATCGGTGCCCCGCCCCGGTATTTCGGCAAAAGGGATCCGTGCACGTTAACAGCAGCGATCTTAGCGGACTTCAGGAATTTGGTCGGCAAAAACTGGCCAAAGGCCGCGGTGATGATGAAATCGGCGTCAAGCTGCAGCAATTCGTCAAGTTCAGCTGACTTGGACAGGCGGACTGGCTGGTATAAAGGCAAGTCGTTGGCCAAAGCCACTTCCTTGACCGGGGAGTAAACGACCTTTTGCTTGCGGCCAACCTTCTTGTCCGGCTGGGTGACCACAGCCAAAATATGATAACCGGCCTTGATTAGGCCTTCCAAAACTGTAGCGCCGAATTGCGGCGTTCCTAAAAAGATTACTGAATTCACGTTTTTATTCCTTTACATAATTCTCTCTGGCTCTGAATCGATCTCAACAGTCAAGCCGTACTTTTTCACTTCCTGGGCCTGGTCCTGGATCTGATGCAGGAGCTCATTTAAGTGTTTTTCTCTTTTATATTTTACCAGTATTTGGTAATAATACTGGCTATTTAAGCGGCTGATCGTTGCCGGAGCCGGCCCTAAGATAATAGTCGGCGCCCGCAATTCCCTCTGCAATTGCCGTTTGATTTTAAAAGCCTCCCGGGCCGCGTTTTGCTCATTTTTGGCTGAAACGGAGACCAGGACCGTGTAAAAGTAAGGCGGGTAGTCGCCGGCATGGCGGACCTGCATTTCTTTAGCGTAAAAAAGCTCATAGTCCTGCTTTTGCGCCAGGTGGATAGCGTAGTGGTCCGGATTATAAGTCTGGATCATGACCTGCCCTTCCTTGTCGGCCCGCCCTGCCCGGCCAGCTACTTGCGTGAGCAGCTCAAAAGTCCGCTCAGAAGCGTTGTAGTCGGGCAGCCATAAACCAGTGTCAGCATTGATTACCCCAACCAAAGTTACATTAGGGAAGTCCAGGCCCTTGGCGATCATCTGCGTGCCCAGCAAGATGTCGGCTTCTCCTTGGCCAAAACTGGTCAAAATCTTGTCATAGCTGCCCTTCCTCCGGGTCGTGTCCACGTCCATGCGGAGGATTTTAGCTTGCGGAAAAAGCTCAGCCAGCTCTTCTTGCACCTTCTGCGTTCCCGTCCCCAAAAAGCGGATCTGCCGGTCCCGGCAGTTGGGACAAATTTCCGGAACAGCTTCTTGGTAGCCGCAATAGTGGCACTGCATAGTACAAGTGTCCTTATGCATGGTCAAGGACAAGTCGCAGTTAGGGCACTTTAAAACAAAGCCGCAATTGCGGCAGAGCATGAAGTTGGCAAAGCCCCGCCGATTTAAAAGCAGGATTACCTGCTCTTTTTTCTCCAGCCGCTTTTGAATCGCCGCAGCCAATGGACAGGAGATGTCAAACTGGCTGCCGGCAAACTGCACGTGCTTTAAGTCAAGCAGGTCGACTCGCGGTAAAGGCTGGCTCTTGGCCCGCTTTTTTAAGCGCAAAAGCTGGTAGACCCCCTTTTGGGCCCGGGCCCGGCTGGCCAAAGACGGCGTCGCGCTACCCAAAATCAAGGGACAGTGGTGGTAGCGGGACCGCCAAATTGCCACGTCCCGGGCATGGTAGCGGGGATTGTTGTCCTGCTTGTAGGAGCCTTCATGCTCTTCATCGATAATGATGAGGCCTAAATTGTCCAAGGGGGCAAAAACCGCGCTTCTAGCGCCTACGACCACCTGGGCCTGCCCCCGGCGGATCCTGCGCCATTCGTCATAGCGCTCACCTTCCGACAAGGCCGAGTGTAAAACCGCCACCTGCTGGCCAAAGCGAGCCTGGACCTGCTTGACCATCTGGGGGGTCAGGGAAATTTCCGGCACCAGCATCAAGGCTGCCCTGCCCAAGGCCAGGGCCTGGCTGATCGCCTGCAGGTATACTTCGGTTTTCCCGGACCCTGTCACTCCTTCTAAAAGAATGGTCTGGCTGACCCGGCCCTTGATGTCCTGGCTGACCCGGCTCAAGGCCGCGGCCTGCTCGTCATTTAGGTCTAAAGGCCGGCTGAGAGCAACCGGCTTGGTTGGCCGCCGGTATTTTTCCTGGTCTTTTTCCTGCAGCCATTTCTTGCTGACCGCCGTTTTTAAAGTTGCTGAACTGATGCCCAGACCGGTCAATTCTTCCCGGCTTTTAGGATAAGCCGCAAAGTCCCCGGCCAAATCTGCCAGCAATTTTCTTTGCTGGCTGGCCGTTTTTCTAGTTTCTAAAAAAATCTCCTGGTAGTCAGCGGCCGATAGAAGCGGATAGTAGACTGAAACCAGCTTCTTTTTCGCCTTATTTTCAACCAGGTATTCTATCCTGGCCTCCCCCTTATTCAGGAGCTGCTTGACCAGCTTGATCAGACGTGGCTCTTCTAAGTTGGCCAAATCCACCGGGTCTCCCGCAAAAAGAGGCATTTGCTCTGCCCGCGGGCTATTTGGCAGGAGGATTTTCCGGTAATTGGCCCGCATTACCCCCGGTAGCATGGTCTTGAGGATACTGATCCGGTAGGCAAAAATCTGCCGGGCCAGGTCGCTGGACAGGGCGACCAGCTCTGGAGTCAAAGGCGGCATTTCATCGACCACTAAGAGCAGGTCCTTTAACTGGCCGGTAAAGTCGCTGCTTTTTTTTACCGCGACGACAAAGCCCTGGACCTTGCGACGGCCAAAAGGCACCACTACCCGGCTGCCAATTTCAACTTCCAGGTCATCAGGGATATGGTATTCAAAAACGCGGTCAGTCTGGTGGGCGGCCACATCGACAATAACTTCTGCGATCAAGTCCTTCTCCCTTCCTTTATGCTAAAAGAGGAGCGGGCTTCTGGTCCGCTCCTCTTCAAGGATTATTTGTCAGCTTCACCGTGAGGGTCAGCGTCAATCGTTACCTTGCCGGCGGCAATTTCTTCCAATGCCTGGCCGACCGGCTTCAAGTTGTGGTAGTTGTCCAAAGCACCCGGCTTGCCGGCTTCCAGTTCACCAGCCCGCTTGGCAGCCAGAACTGACAGTGAGTATCTTGAATCAACTTCATCTAGCAGCTTGTCAATTGATGGATAGGTAATTCTCATCTTAGTCCTCCTTAACCATTTTCCGATAATCACCGATCACGCGCTTGACGCTGACGTGTTCAGCGTCAACGATTGCTTTAATGTGGTTGACGGCGTTGGCGACAGTGTCGTTGACTACCGCGTAATCATAGTCCTGCATCACCAGAATTTCCTTGCGCGCTTGGGCAATTCTGCCCCGGATCACGTCTTCGGATTCCGTGCCCCGGTGTTCCAGCCGGTCTCTTAAAGTGTGCAGGTCAGGCGGCGTCAAGAAAATAAAGACGCCTTCTGGCATTTGTTGGCGAACCGTTCTGGCCCCGTTGACATCGATTTCCAGCAAGACGTCCTTGCCGGCAGCCAACATTTCCTTGACCGGGCCCAAAGGGGTCCCGTAAAGGTTGCCGACGTACTCGTTGTATTCCAGCAGCTGATTATCAGCAATCGCCTGCTTGAATTCTTCCCTGGTCACAAAGTAGTAGTCTTTCCCGTTCACTTCGCCTTCACGGGGCTTGCGGGTAGTCATTGAGACTGAGTATTCGAAGGGGAAGACCTTGTGTTCAACAATTGCGCTTTTGACGGTTCCCTTGCCCACCCCGGACGGGCCGGACAAAACCAACAGTAATCCTTTATCTGCCATGATAGCTCCTTTTTTGACTAGTAATTCTATTTTGGACCATAAGCGCCTTCTTATCAAGTCTTAAGGCCGAAAAAAGCTTTTTTAAAAAAAGGGGCTTGTTTTTTCGAATACTTGTTCGTATAATATGTTTACAAACAGGCGTTCGAAAATGATTTACTTAAAGGAGTATTCACCATGTCCAAATTTCAAAACTTTGCCAGCCAAGCCGCTCAGCCCCTTAAGAAGGTCTTTCACTATCTCTTTGCTTATGACGAAGACCGGCTCACCCTCCGCGGCGACAGCCTGGCAGTTAACTTAGCTAAATTGCAGCTGGCCTTCTTGAAGAGGCAGTATCTCCTGGTCACCTTGAATGACGGCAGCTGGCGGGTTGGCAAGATCACCAAGCGGATTTCACCCAGCCGCTTCGTTTTCCGCGATGCCGACAACAAGATTTTTTACTTGCTTGACATTAATGACATTTTAACAGTTGAGCTGCCTTAAAGCAAAAAAGAGCCTGGCTTTTCCAGACTCTTTTTGCACTTATGTTCTCTTACGCTTTTCGTTATTTCACGCTGGCGTACTTGAACTGCCAGCCGCCGAAGTTGTCGTTGTAGACATTATTGATTTCCGGTCTGATCAAGTAAGCAGTTGAGATACTACTTGTTCTTGACCATCTTCCAAGACAGGTTGGACCCCGTCCAGCCTTTTTGCATATACGGCCCGTTATAAAGCATGTACTTTGAAGCCGTCCCGTAGTTGGACCCGTACTTCTTGACCGCCTTTTCTGCCTGCGGGAAGAAGAGGGCGAAAGCCATCAAGTTCTTGAAGTAAAGAATCCGCCGGTCCAAAGTCACGACCAGCTTGTAGTCGCCTTCTGCTTTCACGCCCAGGCTGGATAAAGGCTTCTTGCCGGCAGTAATAGCCGTGGCATTCTTGATGCCGTCAAACAAGTAGGCATATTCTGAAGCCGTCTTAGGGTTGACCGTTCTTCACCAGGAATAGACAAAGTCCTTGGCCGTGACCGGACTGCCATCACTCCACTTGGACTTGCACAAAGTAAAAGGTATAGAGGTCTTGCCGTCCTTGGAAACCTTGCTGCTGGTGGCCAGGGCCGGCATCAACTTGCCATTTTTCCCGGTCCGGTACAAGCCTTCCATTGTGTTCCGCAATTGGTCAAAGCTGACAGTATCACTGGGCTTGGACATGTCAATGGTCGAAATTTCAGCTGAAGTCGACCAGGAAAATTCCTGCTTCTTGCTGGCCTGGCTATTGGATTTGCCGCAAGCCGTCAGCATAATCATTGACAAGGCCGCCAGAGCCAGCGGTGCTTTATTCTTAATTGATCTCATCTTTTCGTCCTCTCTTTCTTGCAGATTTTTACTGGTCCAGAAATACATTATATTTTCTGGGAGTATGTTTAAACTTAAATCAAAACAGCAATTATCCATTGTCAACGCTTTTCACCTGCAATTAAAGCAGAAATTGCGTATTCTTCCCATGCGCATTCAAAAAACTCTCCTGCCTTCTGGCAAGAGAGTTATTTTTTGATAATTATTTTCTAATCTTGTTTCCGCTGACTGGCAATCAGGTCGGCCGCGTTTTGCTCAGCAGCTTCGCTGACATTAGCTCCGGCCATCATCTGGGCGATCATCTTGATGCTGCTGTCTTCATTAAGTTCCTTGACCTGGGTAAAGGTCTCACCGGCTGCAACCTGCTTGGCGATGGCAAAGCGGTGGTCGGCGCTGGCCGCTACCTGCGGGGAGTGGGTGATGGCGATAACCTGCTTTTGGCCGGCAATCGCGTGCATCTTCTTGCCGATGGCCGCTGCCACCCGGCCGGAAACCCCGGTGTCAATTTCATCAAAGACCATGGTGCCAACCGGCTCAACCCGGGAGAAGATAGCCTTTAGGGCCAGGATCAGCCGGGACTGTTCCCCGCCGGAAACGATCTTGACCAGTGGCATCAGCTCTTCGCCTGGGTTTGGCGCGATGTAGAAGGCCAGGTCATCAGTCCCCTTGACCGTGAAATTATCAGTCTTGGCGAAGCGGATGGAGAAACGGGCTTTGTCCATGTACAGGTCAGCCAGTTCATGCTTGATCGCTTCTTCCAGCTTCAAGGCGGTAGATTCTCTGGCCTGGTGGAGGTCAGCCGCCATGACTGACATTTTTTCCTCAACAGCGGCTATCTGCTTGACCAGTTCTTCTTCGTCAAGGCCACCAGTTTCAAACTGGCTGAGCTCCTTGGATACTTTTGCATAGAAGTCAAAAACGTCTGCCAGGCTTGGTCCATACTTCTTCTTCAAGTTGTTCAAGAGGTCCAGGCGGTTTTGCACGTACTGGTAGCGTTCTTCATCAAATTCCAAGCTGTCCATGATGTCGCCCAGTTCTGAGCGGGCATCGCTCAGCGAATATACCCCGTCAGTAATGGACTGGGCCACATTCTTGAAGTCCTTGTCCAGGTCGGCCAAATCTTCTGCCGTTCCTTGGGCATCCCCCAGCAGGCTGGTTAAGCCATGCTCGTCATCGTCAAAAAGCTGGATCATGAAGTTGGCGGATTCAGCAATCTTCTGGTAATTGTTCAGCTTGTTGAACTCGTCTTCCAAGTTCTGGTCTTCCTGCTCATCCGTCAAATCCGCTTGGGTCAACTCTTCGACCTGGAACTGGAGGATGTCCTGGCGCTGGGCCAGTTCCCGGCTGTCCCGGCGCAGGTGCTCCAGACGCTGGTTAAGGCTTTGCCAGGTCTGGTATTCAGCCTGGTACTTGCATAAAAGGGGCTTGAAGTCCTTGCCCGCGTATTCATCGACTAGGTCAATCTGCCGGCTTTGGTCCATCAGCATCTGCTGGTCGTTTTGGCCATGGATGTCGACCAGGTACTCACCAATTTTTGCCAAAGCGGTGATGGTGGTCAGTTGCCCGTTGATCCGGATGACGTTCCGGCCCTTGCTGGAAATCTCCCGGCTGATGATCAGGTCATCACCGTCCATCGGCAGGCCGTAGTCATCCGCGATTTGTTCAACTTCCCGCATTTCCTCATCTTGCAGGGTAAAAAGGCCCGTCACCACTGCCTTGCTCTGGCCAGACCGGACCATTTCTTTTTGGGCCCGGTGGCCCAGCAAAAGTGACAAAGCATCGATCAAAATGGACTTGCCGGCCCCGGTTTCCCCGATCAGGACTGTCATTTGCGGCTGAAACTTGATTTTCAGACTCTTAATGATAGCAAAATTCTGGATATCCAATTCTACAAGCATAAGCGTCCCACAGCATCCTTTCTACAGACCCTGGGCAGCCCGGTCAACCAGCTCGCTGACTGAGCTGGACCAGAGATTCTGCCCTGGATTTGCCTGGTCCTTCTTCAAGTGAAGCAAAAATTCAATATTCCCCTTGCCGCCCTTGATTGGTGAATAGTCAACGCCCAAAATGGAAAAGCCAATTTCCAGGGCCTTGGCCATAGTGTGCTCGATCACTGCCTGGTGAACCGCGTGGTCCCGGACGATCCCGTGCTTGCCGACATTTTCCGGACCGGCCTCAAACTGGGGCTTGATCAAGCAGACGGCATCCCCCTGGTCTTTCAAGATTTCATACATCGGCGGCATGATCAAGTCCAGGGAGATAAACGACACGTCGGTCATGGCAAAGTCCGGCAGGCCTTCGGTAAAGTCGGCGGGAACCGAGTAGCGGAAGTTCTGCCGCTCCATCACCACCACCCGGGGGTTATCCCGCAGCTGCCAGGCCAGTTGGTTATAGCCCACGTCCAAGGCATAGACCAGCTTGGCCCCATTTTGCAGGGCCACGTCGGTAAAGCCACCAGTTGAAGCCCCGATATCCAGGCAGACCTTGTCTTTTAAGTCAATGTTCCAGACCTTGACCGCCTTTTCCAATTTGAAACCGCCCCGGGAAACATACTTGAGCTTATCCTTTTTAATGAAAAATTCTTCGTCAACGGGAAACTTCTCCCCGGCCTTATCGATCCGCTGGTGGTTGTGGTCAGTTACAAGACCCGCCATGATGGCTCTTTGGGCCTGAGTTCTGGAGTTAAAAATTCCCTTGGCGGCCAATAATACGTCCGCGCGTTCTTTACTTGCCATTACAGTACCTTCTGATATAAATCCAAAAAGCCCAGCAAAACTTCTGCCTTTTCCCCGGCCAGGTCAGCCTTGCCTTTTTCAATCAGCTGCTTGAGTTCATTTCTGGTTGCCTCTGCCCCCAGCATGGTCAAGCTGTTGTTCTTGCCCACTTCCCGGTCCTTATGGGTCGCCTTGCCCGCTTCTTCCTGGCTTTCAACGATGTCTACCAGGTCGTCATAGAGCTGGTAAGAGCGGCCAAAGTGCTTGGCGAAGGCCAGGTACTTTTGGGCCTGCTGGTCAGGGCAAGCAGCTAATGCCGTGGCCATCTGAACGCTGGCCAAAATCAAGCAGCCGGTCTTCAACCATTCCATGTGGTCAATCACTTCTTCACTGCTGTCTTCATTGTTGGTGGTATCGATGTCCAGATATTGGCCAGCCACCATCCCCTTTGGACCCACAGCTTCAGTAATGATCTCGACCAGCTTCCAGTTATGTTCAGCCTGGGCGATCCACTGGATACCTAAAGGCTGGAGGGCATCCCCGGCCAAAATAGCTTCAGCTTCGCCCCATTTCTTGTGGCTGGTCAATTCCCCCCGCCGGTAATCGTCATTGTCCATGGCCGGCAGGTCATCGTGGATCAAAGAATAGGTATGGATCAGTTCAATCCCGCAGGCGGCCTGGACTTCTTTTTCGGTGATCTCAACGCCCAAGGCGTCTAAAGTTGCCAAAAAGAGCAAAGGCCGCAGGCGCTTGCCCCCAGCCATAACTGAATAAGCCATGATTTCAGCAAAACGGGAGTCATCGCTTTCTTTTGCCAGTTGTCCTTCTAAAAAATCATTGATGATTGGCGTGTACTTAGCTTGAAATTCTTTAAAAGTTGTCATGGCTTTATTCCTTTGGTGCTGAAGCATCGGTTGGATCAAGTTCCTTCTCGCTGCCATCAGACTCGATCAACTTGGCCACGGTGTTTTCGGCCTTGGTCAATTCCTGCTTCAATTCCCGGCTCAGCTTGACTCCGGTCTGGAACTGGGCCAATGATTCTTCCAGTGACAACTGGCCATTTTCCAGCTGGCCAACGATTTCCTGCAGCTCCTTGAGCTGGCTTTCAAAATTGTTCTTCTCAGTCATTCTTTCCTTCCTTAATCTCTTCAATCCGGCCGATGGCCTGGCCATCCTTTAAGTGCAGGCGAACCTGGTCGCCTGGAGCCAATTGCTGAACTGACTTGACCACGTTGCCGCTCGCGTCAGTCGTGTAGCTGTAGCCCCGGGCCAGGGTCTTTAAAGGACTGTAGTCGTCCAGCTGCTGGACGGCCTGCCGGCAGGCAGCCTGCTTTTGTTCCAGAATCCGCTTGATCCCCATTTCCAGGCTCTTGGCCAGGTAGCTGTTTTCCTGCTTAAGCTGCTTGATTCTCCGGTCTGGGGCCTGGTGCTGGAGGCGCTGGGTCAAAAGGCTGAGCTTTTGCCCCTGGTCTTTGACAATTACTTCCATTATCCGGCTCAGCTGCTGGGACAATTGGTCGACCTGCTGCATCTTCTGCTCATAGAGGCGCTGGGGCTCTTTCATGATAAAAGAATTCTCCAGCTGGGCCAGGGCCTGGGCCCGGACCTGGATCACGGCCCGGATGTCGGTCAAAAGCCGGGTCTGCAGCTGGCCAATTTCAGCCAGGACCAGGGGCAGGGCCGGCGTCGCCATTTCAGCGGCTGCCGTTGGCGTAGCCGCCCGGCAGTCAGCTGCCAGGTCACAGAGGGTGGTATCTGTTTCGTGACCAACTGATGAAATCACCGGCATCTTCATGGCATAAACCTGGCGGACCACTTCTTCTTCGTTAAAAGGCCACAGGTCTTCTAAAGACCCGCCCCCCCGGCCGATAATGAGCACGTCATATTCATCTGCCCGGGCTTGGATCTGCTGCATAGCAGAAACCAAGCTGCCAGCTGCGCTTTCCCCTTGCACCTGGGCTGGAAAAAGGTCAATTTCAGCGTGCGGGAAGCGGCGGTTAGCCGTTACCATGATGTCGTGGATGACCGCCCCGGAGGCTGAAGTCACAACAGCGATCTTATCTGGAAAAAGGGGCAGAGGGCGCTTGTGCTCTTGGGCAAAGAGGCCTTCTTTAGCCAGCTTCTCCTGCAGCTGCCTAAAGCGTTCATACAAGGCACCAAGGCCGGCCGGTTCCATGCTTTTGGCATAAAACTGGTAGCTGCCCTGGGCTTCATAAGTTGACAAGCGGCCGGTCACGTAGACCTTCATCCCTTCTTCCGGCTCGAACTTAACCTTGTCAAAGTCTCCGCGGAACATCACCACATTGATTTTAGACTTGTCGTCTTTTAAAGAAAAGTACTGGTGACCACCTCTCCGGAAGCGGAAATTCGACAATTCCCCTTGGAGAAAAATTTGTCGCAGGTAGGGATCCCGGTCAAATTTCTGCTTAACATACCAATTTAATTCACTGACAGTCAGGTACTTTTCGTCCGTCCCCTTAATCGAGTCCATGCTGTCTCCTCGTCAATTTGATGACTTCTTCCATTAAAAACTCTACCGTCAAAGGGCCAACCCCGCCAGGCACAGGCGTGATCCAGCTGGCCTTTTCTTTAACGGGGGCAAAATCAACGTCACCGACCAGGTGGCCGTCCACCCGGTTGATGCCTACATCAATCACGACCGCCCCTTCTTTAACCATGTCCGCCTTGATCATTTCCGCCTTGCCGACCGCGCAGACCAGGATGTCGGCCTGCTTGGTCAAGTCAGCCAAGTTCCGGCTGCGGGAGTGCAGGATTGAGACAGAAGCGTTTCTTTCCAGCATCAAGGCAGCCAGGGGCTTGCCGACAATGTTTGACCGGCCGACAATCACGGCGTTCTTTCCAGTCAAGTCAATTTGGTAGTGGTCCAAAAGAGCAATGATGCCGGCAGCCGTAGCTGGTTCGACAAAGTGCTTGCCCTGCCAGAGGCGGCCGATATTGGCCGGAGTCAGGCAGTCAACGTCCTTCTCCGGATCGATCCTTTCAATGACCCGGTCAGCATTGATCTGCGGGGGAACCGGTAACTGGACCATCAGGCTGGAAACTTCCGGGTCCGCGTTCAAGCTGTCGATCAACTTTAAGACATCCTCTTCGCTTTCATCAGCCGGCAATTGATAAACTACCTGCTTGATGCCCAG
>NZ_AZCR01000001.1:2935-22412 GCF_001433875.1 Lactobacillus delbrueckii subsp. delbrueckii DSM 20074 = JCM 1012 | reverse complement strand
TTCTCAGCCTTCCGCTTCTTGGAGGCGACATAGACCTTGCTGGCCGGATCATCGCCAATATCGATGACGCAGAGCTTGGGACTGACCCCATGCTCTTTTAAGGAAGCCACTTCACTGCCTAACTTTTCCCCTAATTCCCGGGCTAGCTTCTTCCCGTCTAAAATTTCTCCCAAAACTGCCTCCTTAAGAAAAAAAGCCGGCGAAACGCCGGCTTATAAAGATTATTCTTGCACAAAGTTTGCCAATATGCCATTGATGAAGGCCTTTGACTTCGGATCATCAAACTCGTCACACAAGTTCAAAGCCTCGTTGATGGCTGACCGATCTTCAATAACCGGGCTGTACAGCATTTCATAAAGGGCCACTTCCAAAATTGCCAAGCTGGTCTTGCTCAGCCGCTCCAAGCGCCAGCCTTGCTTCAAGTTGGCGGAAAGCTTGTCACGCAGTTCAGCCTGCTTGTCGATCACACCGCTGACCAGTTCCTGGCTGTAGGCCGGCAAAGTATCCAAGTCCAAAGCGGACTTGACATTGTTTTCCAATTCACTGGCCGTCACGCTGGGATCCTGGTTGTACAGATAAATGGCTTGCAGTGCAATTCTTCGACTATCGTGTTGATTCATTACTTATCTTCTTCTTGATCGGGGAATAATGGTTGATCAGCATCTTCAAAGTTCTTTTCATCTTCAGGGAAGACGAGACCAACGACATGAACATCAATGGACTTCAAATTCATATCCGTCATCTGAGTCAGCTGCTGCTTCAGAGCTTCTTGAATCTTGCCCGCAACAGCTGGCACGTTGACGCCGTACTTGAGATATACGTAAACGTCAGCCGTCAGTTCGCCGTCTTCATCAACTGAGACGGCAACTCCCTTGCCCCGATCCTCGCGGCCAAAGACACGGCTCAAGCCTGACTTCAAGCCACCGCGCATCCCGGCAACACCGTCGACCTTCTGAGCTGAAATGCCCAGAATGACTTCGAGTACCTGCAGGTCGATCTTGATTTGATCGCCCTCATCATTGCCGCTTAAAACGATTGTTGAATTATCAGCCATTTTTCCACCTCGAAAACTACTACTTAGAACGTGATACGTATGAACCGTCACTAGTGTTAATCGTCAGCACGTCACCAACATTGATAAAGAATGGCACAGTGACAACCAAACCGGTTTCCATCGTAGCTGGCTTACCACCACCTGATGAGGTATCGCCGCGGATGCCTGGTTCGGTTTCAACGACTTTCAGGTCAACCGTGTTTGGCAGGTCCAGACCCAAGGTTTCACCATTGTGGGAAATAATGTTCACAATCATGTTTTCCTTCAAGTACTTGGCTTCCTGGTCGATCTGAGCGTTTGGCACTTCCAATTGCTCGTAAGTTGCCGTGTCCATGAAGACATAGCTTGAACCGTCGTTGTAAAGGTATTGCATTTGCCGAGTTTGAATGTCAGCCGTTTCGACCTTGGCAGTTGAACGGAAAGTGTATTCTTGAACGGCGCCAGTCCGCAAGCTCTTCAGCTTTGAGCGAACGAAGGCACTGCCCTTACCTGGCTTAACGTGCTGGAATTCAACGATACGCCACAGGTCGTTGTTGTATTCGATCGTGAGGCCGTTCTTGAATTCGTTAACAGAAATCATTGTCATCTGGTAAATCCCCCGTTTCTACATCTTAAATTGTACCAATAAACACTAAATTTTACCATAAAAATAATCTTACAGGTGAATGAGTTCGTCCTTTGGTAAAGTGGACAAAACTTTCGGAGTGTCGCCATTAACCAGAATATCATCTTCGATCCGGACCCCGCCTTGTGGCAGGTAGATGCCTGGTTCAACCGTGTGCACGATCCCGTTTTCCAGGGTCGTCTGGCTGAACAAAAATTCCGGCTGACACATTTCATGGATTTCCAGGCCGATTCCGTGTCCAATCCCATGGCCGAAGTATTGCCCGTAGCCGGCGTTATTGATGTAGCCCCGTGCTGCCTGGTCAACGTCCTTGCCAGTTGCCCCGGCAACAGCGGCGGCAATCCCCCGCTTTTGTGCTTCCAGAACGATCTTGTAGATCTTTTCCAGTTCATCTTCCACGCTGCCCAAAGCGTAGGTTCTGGTAATGTCGGCGGTGTAGCCGTTATATGAAGCGGCCGCGTCAATTACGACCAGTTCGTGCTCTTGCATCAAGCGGTCGCTGGCCACCCCGTGGGCCCAGGAAGAACGGGGACCAGAAGCGATAATTGAGTCATAGCCCGGGCCGTCGCCGCCGTAGAGCTTGAAGAGGTAGTCGAGCTTGGCGCCCACGTCTCTTTCCTTGGCACCTGGCTTAAGCATTGGCAGAACTTCTTCAAAGGCTCTTTCTGAGATTTCAACAGCCTTTTTTAGAGTGGCCAGTTCCAGGTCATCCTTGACATTGCGGACCCGTTCAACGATTTCAGCAGCCATCACCAGGTCAACATTTGGCAGCTGGGATTTGATCGCGTCATATTCATAAGCAGAAACAAATTCTGCTTCGACTAAGAGTTTCTTGACCCCCAGCTTCTTGACTTCTGCCGCGATTTCGGCCGCTTCGTGGCCATGCTTCATGACTACCTTCAGTTCACCCACTGCCTGGGCTTCGATTTGCGGGGCAAAGCGGGAGTCTGACAGAAGCACCCGGTCGCCGTTTTTGGCAATGATCAGCTGGGCTTCTTCACCGGTAAAATTGGTCAGGTAGCGGTAGTTTGCCCGGTTGAAAACCAAGAGGGCATCCGCGTCCTTGTCCTTGATCAAGTCGGCAGTTTCCTTGATCCGTCTGGTCAACAGACTTAACAATTCATTGTTCTTGCTCATAAGCACCATCCTTTTCTGCAGCTTTTAAGCTTTTATTCATGATGCTTTTATTATATAAAAGATCAAGGACTTAAACATGCTTTCCCTGGAAAAAGGGCAAGAAAAAAGCAGGCAGCTGGACTGTCTGCTCCTTTGCCGGCTTGATTATTCAGCGTCTTCTACTGGCAAAACAGAAACTTGCTTCTTGTACTTGCCAAGACGTTCGAACTTAACAACACCGTTAGTCAGTGCGAACAAAGTGTCGTCGCCACCGCGGCCAACGTTCTTGCCTGGGTGGATCTTAGTACCACGTTGACGGTAGATGATTGAGCCAGCGTGTACCTCTTGACCGTCGGCACGCTTTGCGCCCAAACGACGACCAGCTGAGTTACGACCGTTGGTAGTTGAACCACCACCCTTGTGGTGGGCGAGTAACTTTGCGTTTGAAAGAATGTTCATCATCATAGTGTTCACCTCTTACTAAGCTTCGATGCTCTTAACAGTAACCTTGGTGTAAGGTTGACGGTGACCGTACTTAGAATGTGAGTGCTTCTTTGGCTTGTACTTGAAAGTTACAACCTTCTTTTCCTTGCCTTGCTTGTCAACACTAGCAACTACCTTAGCACCTTCAACTAATGGAGTACCAACCTTAACGTCGTCACCATTAGCTACCAGGATAACTTGGTCAAAAACAACTTCTTCGCCAGCTTGTACGTCAAGCTTTTCAACGAAGATACTTTCGCCTTCGGCAACCTTGTATTGCTTGCCACCGGTCTTAATAACTGCGTACATTAGTACACCTCCGTATAAAATTACTTAGACTCGCCATCAAAGGTGCTGCCCAAAGCAGGCTTGTCAACCTTATCTGCGCGGTTGCAGAATCGAGGTATCACTCAAATTGCAACTCTGTTAGTATAGCACGCTTTGCCCGCCTTGCTCAAGTTTTTTGCCAGGCAAATTCCTGTTTTTGCCAGATTTTTTGCGTTAAACTCAAGAGGGATAATTTAGTAAGGAAGAAATCGAGGGAAAAACATGCCAAAATTCTATGGATACAAGCGCTGCTCCACTTCCCGGAAGGCCCAGAAGTGGTTTGACGACAAGGGCATCAGCTATGACTTCCAGGACCTGGTGGAGACTCCGCCGGAAAAAGACCTGCTCTTGTCCTGGCTGACCAAGTACCAGGACCGCGGCCTGCGCTACTTTTTCAACACCAGCGGCCAGCACTACCGGCAAATGGGCCTGAAAGACAAGTTGCCAAATATGACTATAGAGGAAGCCGCTGATCTCTTGTCTAAAGACGGCAAGCTGATCAAACGCCCCCTGGTCGTTGATGACCAGCACTTAACCTGCGGCTTTAAAGAAGAGGTCTACGAGCAGACCTGGAAATAAGCAAAAACAAGTTCCGGCTTCTGGAACTTGTTTTTTTGCTTTTATTCCCCCAAGGCCTGGGCCAGGTCGGCAATCAAGTCGTCCGCGTTTTCCAGGCCCACTGAGAGCCGCAAAAGCCGCGGCGTAATTCCCAGCCTGAGACGCTGGTCTTCTGCAACATCGTCATGGGTCTGGTAGTAAGGAATGGTCAAGAGGCTTTCTGCCCCGCCCAAGCTTTCCGCGAAAGTAATCAGCTTGATGCTCTTGAGAACCCGGTCGACTTCTTCGTCGCTGTCCAAATAAAAGGAGATCATCCCCGCCTTGCCCGGGTAGAGGACTTTTTCCACGTGCGGCGCCTGCTCCAGGAAAGAAACGATCTTTTTCGCGCTAGCCGTGTGCTGCTGCATTCTTAAAGGAAGAGTCTTCAAGCTTCTGGTCAAAAGCCAGCTGTCAAAGGCGGACATAGTGTCGCCAACCGTAATGGTGTACTGGAAGTAAAAGTCGGCCAAAACCTGATCCTTGACCACCACGATCCCGCCTAAAATGTCGTTGTGCCCGCCCAAGTACTTGGTGGCTGAGTGAATGACCACATCTGCCCCTTGGGTCAGCGGCTTTTGGTAATATGGCGTGTAAAAAGTATTGTCAACGGCCACCAGGATATCAGGATTATAGTCATGAACAGCATCAGCCACGGCCTGGATGTCTACGCTCTTCATCATCGGATTGGACGGGGTTTCCAGCCAAACAAGCTTGGTCTTTGGCGTCAAAAGCCCCAGCAAATTTTCCAAAGTTTCCCCGTTCCAGAGCTTGAACTTGATCTGGAAGTGGTCTTCCAGGTGACGGAAGTAGCGGAAGTCGCCCCCATAAAGGTCGTCTAAGCTGACCACTTCATCCCCGGTCTTCAAAACACTTAAGACCAGCTGGACAGCAGCCATCCCGCTGGCTACAGCGAAACCTTGGCAGCCTTCTTCCAGTTTGGCCAGGGTCTCTTCCACGGTTTTCCGGTTAGGGGTTTCCACCCGGGAATAGGTAAAGCCCTGCAAGCGGTCAAAGTTGACCGCCTGGTCCAAGTCCGGGTGCCGGTAACAGGCCGACAAGTACAAGGGCTGGGCAACCGGATTGGCTCCGTCTTTTATGCTGCCGGCTTCCGCCACGATGGTCTCAAAAGACCGGGTATCTTTTTCTGTCATCTTTTTCCTCCATTTCCTTAAATCCATTATCTTTTAGCTTCGGCCAGGGCCTGGTCAATGTCAGCGATCAAGTCCGCCGCGTCTTCAATGCCCACGGCAAAGCGGATAAGGCCCGGCTTGATGCCGGCGGCCAGCTGCTCCTCTTCTGACAGTTCGGCATGGCTCATCTTGCTTGGCAGTTCGACCAAGCTTTCAACCGCCCCTAAGCTTACTGCCAGGCTGAACAGATTTAGACTGTTGACAAAAACTACCGGGTCATAAATATCGTTGTCCAGTTCACAGGAGAAGACCCCGCCCGCCCCCTTGGCCTCTTTGCGCAGGTCATCATAGCCGGATAGGTCCGGATCACCTGGATAGTAAATCTTGGCGATTCCGGCCTGCTTTTTCAAAAATCCAATAATCGCTTGAACATTTTCCATCTGCCGGTCTAAGCGCAGTGACAAGGTCTTGATCCCCCGGGCAAGTTCATTGGAATCTTCCGGCGACAAAATCCCCCCAATGGCATTTTGCACAAAGTAGACCCGGTCAGCCAGCTCCTCTCCCTTGGCAATAACGGCCCCGGCACTAACATCAGAGTGGCCGGCCAGGTACTTGGTGGCGCTATGAACGACCAGGTCTGCCCCGTATTCAAGCGGGCGCAAAAGATAGGGGCTGAGGAAGGTGTTGTCGGTAATAGCCAAGATGCCGTGCTCATGGGCTAATTGGGCAATCCCAGAAACTGGCGTCACCTGCAAAAGCGGATTAGTCACCGGCTCAAAGTAGATTGCCTTGGTATTCGGCTGGATGGCTTTTTCCACTGCCGCCAAATCCCGGGTGTCAACTGCCGTAAATTCCAGGCCCCGGTCTTTGAAGTACTGGTAGACGATCCGGAAGGTGCCCCCATAAATTTGGTCACCGATGACGATATGGTCTCCAGCTGCAAAAATTGCCAAAGCCGCGTGAATCGCCGCCATTCCGCTGGCAAAAACAAAGGCCCGGTCTCCCCCCTCCAAGCAGGCCAGCTGTTCTTCAACGGCATTTCTGGTCGGGTTGCCCGACCGGGAGTAATCGTACTTTACTTGCGCCCCGATTTTTGGGTAAGCAAAAGTGGTCGCCTTGTAAACCGGCACGGCAACGGCCCCTGTTTGATTGTCATTTTGCCGGGGCTGGTGGACCAGCCGGGTGTTGAATCCCGCCATCTTTTTCCTCCTACTTTGTATTAAATCTTATTCCATTATTAACTGTTTTCTTAATCTAAAACTAATTATACCCCAAGGATCAGCCTTTTCCTAGCAGATAAGAAATGAAGAAAAAATAACCTTCGAAAGCAGTTTCCCGCTTTCGAAGGTTATTCTTTTTAACCACCAAGGTAGGCCTTTTGCACGGCCGGGTCGTTGAGCAGGTCCTGCCCGCTGCCGGTCATCTTAACTTCGCCTGAGGCCAAAACGTAGCCCCGGTTGGCAATGCTGAGGGCCTGTCGGGCGTTTTGTTCAATCAAGAGGACAGTCATGCCTTCCTTGTTGATGCTTTTAATAATGTCAAAAATTTCCTGGATGTAGATTGGCGCCAAACCCATGGATGGTTCATCCAGCAAGAGCAGCTTCGGCCGCGCCATCAAGGCTCGGGCCATGGCCAGCATCTGCTGTTCCCCGCCGGAAAGAGTTGCGGCGTCTTGCTTTTGCCGTTCCTTCAAGATCGGGAAGCGTTTGAACATGGCTTCCATGTCCTTTTCCACCCCGTTCTTGTCCTTTCGGAGGTAAGCACCCAGCTGCAAGTTTTCCTTAACCGTCATCCCGGCAAAAATCCGCCGGCCTTCTGGTACCTGGGAAACCCCGGCAGCCACGATCTTAGGCGCGGTCAACTTAGCCAGGGACTGGCCCAGAAAGACGATTTCGCCATTAGCCGGCTTCAAAAGACCGGAGATAGTCTTCAAAATGGTCGACTTGCCGGCCCCGTTGGCCCCGATCAAGGTGACGATTTCGCCCTCCTTAATGTCAAAGCTGACATCGCGGACAGCCTTGATTGCCCCGTAATTGACTGAGAGCTGGTCGACTTCCAAAATTTCTTTAGACATCTGCTCCACCTCCGAGGTAAGCGTTGATAACGGCTTCGTCATTTTGGATTTCACTTGGCGTCCCCTTGGCCAGCAGCTTGCCTTCCGCTAACACATAGATTCTTTCCGCCAGGTTCATGACCAGGGACATGTCGTGTTCAATCAAAAGTACGGCAATCCCGTATTCGGTCTGCAGGCGCTTGATCAATCTGGTCAAGTCAGCCGTTTCTTCCGGGTTCATCCCCGCGGCTGGTTCATCCAGGCAGATGATCTTGGGCTCCGTAGCCAGGGCCCGGACGATTTCCACCCGCCGCTGAGTCCCGTATGGGAGACTGCCGGCCGGGAAGTACATGACATCTTCCAGGTCAAAGTCCTTCAAAAGTTCCTTGGCCCGCTCTTCCATGGCTTCTTCCGTCTTATAGTAAGCAGGAAGGCGGAGAACCGCCGTCAGGAAGTTTTCCTTGTAATGGTTGGTCAAGGCGATCAAGACATTTTCCAAAACGGACAACTTGCTGAAGAGGCGGATGTTCTGGAAAGTTCTGGAAATCCCCATCTGGGCCACCTTGTAGGCCTTGGTGTTCTTCTTGACTTCCTGGCCGCCAATCTTGACCGTCCCGGTCGTGGCTGGTCCCACCCCGGTCAGGCAGTTGAAGAAGGTGGTCTTCCCGGCCCCGTTCGGCCCGATCAGGGCAACCAGTTCTTTTTCGCCCACGTGCAGAGAAACATCGTCGACCGCGGTCAAACCGCCAAAGACTTTGGTGATGTGGTCCGCGTTTAAAGCATCCGTCATTTCAGTTCCTCCTCACTACTTGCTTTCTTTTCCGGCTTCTTTCATATCGCCGTCTTGCTTTTTCGTTAAAAGACGCTTGAAAGAGAATTCCCATTTACCAAACAGACCGCCTGGCTTGAAGATCATGATGATGATCAAAGCGACCGCGTAGAAGACCATCCGCAAAACGCCCAGGCTTTGCAGGGCCGCATCCAAAACGCCCAAGAGGGTGGTGGCCACGAAGGTCCCGGTAATGCTGCCCAAGCCGCCAAGAACCACAAAGATCAAAATGTTGATTGATTCCATGATCCCGAAGGTGGATGGCACGATCGTCTGCAAGTAAGAAGCGTACAGGGAACCGGCGATCGCTGCCGTTGCCGCCCCTAAAACAAAGGCTGACAACTTCCACTTGGTCGTGTTGACCCCCATGGCTTCAGCCGCGATTTCGTTTTCCCGGATGGAGATAACCGCCCGGCCGTCCCGGCTGTGGATGAAGTTGACGGTCACGATCGTGGTCAAGCAGACAAAGATGTAAACCACGTCCCAGGTCGCAAACTGAGGGATGTTGAACAGACCAGCTGCCCCGTTGGTGATCTTCATGTTGTTGATCACGATTCTGATAATTTCCGCTGCCCCCATCGTCGCGATGGCGAAGTAGTCACCATGCAGGCGCAGGGTTGGAATGCCGACCAGCAAGGCGACTACGATTGAAATGACCACCCCGACCAGAATTGACAGGTAAAAGCCCCCTGCCGTGTTCATCGTCTGGGTCATGATCCCGGTGGCGTATGCCCCCAGGGCCATGAAGCCGGCGTGGCCCAAAGAGAATTGTCCTGAAAAGCCGATAACCAGGTTCAGCCCGACCGCCAGAATGATGTTGATCCCAATCGTTACCAGCATGTTTTCAATGAAAGTATTGATCACGCCAGCCAGCATCAAGGTATTGATCAGGTAAAAGCCTGCCACCATGAGGATCAGCCAGCAAAGATTGTATTTCCAGTTTTTCTTCATCTGACTTCTTCCTCCTAAACCTTTTCAACTTGCTTCTTGCCAAACAGACCGCCCGGCAGGACAAGCAGGATAACAATCAAAACGATATAGACGGCCGCGTCTCTGAAGGCTGAGAAGCCCATGGCCTGGACAGCCGTTTCCAGAAGACCAATCAAGAAGCCGCCGACAGCCGCGCCTGGGATAGACCCGATCCCGCCGAGCACGGCGGCAACGAAGGCCTTGATCCCTGGCGTCATCCCCATCAGTGGGTCGATTGAGTTGTAGTACAAGCCGATCAAAACGCCGGCTGCTCCAGCCAGGGCACTGCCCAGGGCGAAAGTAATTGAAACCGTGTGGTTGATGTTGATCCCCATCAAGCTGGCTGCATCGTAGTCAGTTGAAACTGACCGCATGGCCCGCCCGGTCTTGGTGTAATTGATGATGTACATCAAGCCCAGCGTCAAGATCAAGGTCGTAACCAGGATGATCAGCTGGATGTTGGAAATCATCACCCCGCCCAGATCAAAAGTCTTCTGCTTGATAACCTGCGGGAAGTTCCGCGTGTCTGAAGTGACCAGGTAGGACATCCCGTTTTCAAGGAAAAAGGACACGCCAATGGCGGTGATCAAGGCCGCCACCCGGGGGGCGTTTCTCAAGGGCCGGTAGGCAACAGCTTCAATAATCACGCCGGCCAGGCCACAGACAATCATGGCTGTGATCAAGGCGGTGATAAAGCCAAAGTGCAGGTAGTTGATCGTGTAATAACCCCAGTAAGCACCTAGCATGTATACGTCCCCGTGGGCGAAGTTAAGCAGCTTCGAGATCCCATAAACGATCATGTATCCCAAAGCCAGCAAAGCGTAAATGCTGCCGAGGGAAAGCCCATTTATCAATTGCTGGAAAAATGTTTGCAAGTTTAAAACCTCCTTGACTTGCCTGTGGCATTACCGGCTAAAAATTAATTACTTAACCGTGTAAGCCTTGTTGATCTTGCCGTTAGTCATTTGTTCAACAACGACTGACTTTTGCGGGTTGTGCTTGGAGTCCATAGTGATCTTCCCAGTTACCCCCTTGAAGTTCTTCAGACTTGCCAGACCTTTTTGGATAGCGCTTGAAGATACTTCGCCTTCCTTCTTGGCCGCGTCGACGATCATGTAAACTGAATCGTAAGCCAGGGAGCTGAAGGTTGTCGGTTCTTCGCCGTACTTAGCCTTGTAGGTCTTCAGGAACTTAACAACTTCAGGTTCCTTGGACTTGATTGAGAAGTGGGTGGTGTAGTAAACGTTAGTGGCGTTCTTCTTACCGGCGATTTGGGCCAGTTTTGGTGAACCCATCCCGTCAGCACCAACAACTGGAACGTTTAAGCCCATTTCCCGGGCTTGCTTGAGGATCAGGCCGATTTCAGTGTAGTAGCCTGGCAGGTAGAGGGCATCTGGCTTCTTGCCCTTGATCGTAGTTAAGGTTGAGTTGAAGTCCTTGTCGCCTGATTGGAAGTATTGAGTAGTTACAACCTTGCCGCCCAACTTCTTGAATTCCTTGGTGAAGGACTTGGTCAGACCAGTACCGTAGTCAGTGGAGTTGTCAGCCAGGATAGCCACGCTCTTCTTCTTTAAAGTGTTGTACATGAAGTCAGCTGCCTTCTTACCTTGGAATGGGTCAATGAAGCAGGCACGGAAAGCGTACTTTTGCGTCTGCCCGCTCTTGGTTTGGGTAAATTCGGAGGCAGTGGCTGATGGACCAACCATTGGCACGCCGGCCTTGGTTAGGTTGGCGATTGAAGCAGTCGCGTAAGCCGTGGCTGCCGGGCCGACTTGGGCAACGATCTTGTCGCTGTTGGCCATTTGAGCGGCTACTGAAGCTGCGGTTGAAGTAGATGACTTGTTGTCGCTGATAAACAGCTTAACCTTATAAGTCTTGCCGCCGATCTTAACGCCCTTCTTGTTGATTTCCTGGGCTGCTAATACGACACCCTTCTTTTCTTGCTGGCCGTAGCTGGCAACTGAACCGGAAAGTTCCAGGTTAACCCCGATTCTGATCGTATTGTCGCTGGACTTGTTGCCGGCAGTTGAGCTGGTCTTAGCGATTGCACAGCCAGTCAGGGCTGCGGCGGACATCATAGTTGCGGCGGCTACGCCGAAAGCTTTCTTAAAATTCATGACGGTTTTCCCCATTTCAATTAAATGCATTAGACTTCAACTTCTGTTTTTAACGTTTAAACCTAAATTAAAAAGTCTTCACTCATCCAGTGAGTGAAGACTCTTAATCCGGATCATTGAGCTCACTCACAAATGCTAACGAAGAAGAGCTCATTCAGAGCTCTACATAACTTGCAAGAGAGTAATGACGGCAGCTGAGAACAGCATGGCATTATTCATTTGTTGACACATTTGACATTTCATAATTCTCAGCTCCTTTTAATTTTAAGTTGCTTTTATTTTATTTAACTTCCTCCTTAATGTCAAGCTCATTTATCATTTTTGTTTAATTTTTCTTTTTAGAAAAAGAAAAAGGAGCCAATGGCTCCTTTTTTCCAGCTTTAAAAGCGCTTGCCGGTTGCCCGGTAGCCGATATCACGCCGGTAGAATGTCTGCGGGATATCCAGCTTGGCCAGGTAGGCATAAACGTGTTCTTGGGCTTCTTTTAAGTCAGCTTCCTCAGCCCGGACCATCAAGATCCGGCCGCCGCTGCCGGCCAAATCAGCAGCCAGGCCAGTTACGTTGGCACAGTCAACGAAAATGCCATCTTCAGCTGGCAATTGGCCCAGTTTTTGCCCCTTAAGCAGCTTCTTCGGATAGCCTTCAGCGGCCAAAATGACGCCGAGGACTGCCTCATCCTTTTCTTCAACGGATGGCATTTCCTCATCATTTACGCAGGCAGCAACCAGTTCCGCAAAGTCGCTCTTCAAGCGCGGCAAAACAACTTCCGTTTCCGGGTCACCCAGGCGAACATTGTATTCGATCATTTTCGGCCCCTGCTTAGTCATCATGAGGCCCAGGTACAAAACGCCGTGGTAGTCATAGCCACCAGCCAGCAGACCCTTGGACGTCGGTTCAACCAACTGGTCAACGATTTCCTGGTATTCAGCCTGGCTCAATTGCGGAACCGGGCTGTATGAGCCCATCCCGCCGGTGTTCGGCCCCTTGGCAAACATTTCGGTCAAAGTAATTTCCGCCGTTTCCTGGTCTTCAGCGATGATCACGCCTTTCCCGCCGGCCAAGCCGTCTTCTTTCAAAACGACTGGCAAGCCAAAGTCCGGCAAGGCACTAATGGCAGTTTCTACACGCTGGAAGGTTTCATAACGCGGGTGCGGCACCTGGTACTTTTCCATGAACTGCAGAGCATAGTCTTTTGACTCTTCCAATTGGGCTGCTCTGGCATTAGGCCCGAAGATCTTCAAGTCAAAAGCATGGAAGTAGTCAACAATCCCGGCTACCAAGGCATCTTCCGGACCCACAAAGGTCCAGGCAATGTCTTCCTTAATAGCAAAGTCCTTCAAGGCCTTGAAGTCGTCTTCTGGAATGCCAGTAGCTTTAACGCCGATCGCGGCCATGCCGGAGTTGCCCGGCGTGCAGAAGACTTCTGCAACGTGCGTGCTCTTCTTCAAAGCGCGGGCGACGGCGAATTCCCGGCCGCCAGACCCGACTACCAAAATTTTCAGCTTGTCTTTCATTTTTTATCAGCCCTTTTAGTGTCTAAAGTGACGGACGCCAGTGAAGACCATGGCAATGCCGTACTTGTTGGCCATGTCGATGGATTCCTGGTCACGGACAAACCCGCCTGGCTGCACGATGGCCTTGATGCCGTGCTTACCGGCGTATTCAACGCAGTCGCTGAACGGGAAGAAGGCATCGCTGGCGATGACTGCCCGGTCGTCCAGGGCTTCTGCCGCGTGGTCGATGGCAATCTTTTCAGAGTCGATCCGGTTTGGCTGGCCGGCCCCAACACCCAGGGTGCGTTCATTGTTAGCGACAACGATCGCGTTGGACTTGGTGTGCTTGACTGCCTTCCAGGCAAAGAGGAGACTTTCCAGCTGCTCTTGCGTTGGCTTGGCTTCAGTTACGCATTCCCAGTCAGCAAAGTATTCGTCCAGAACATCCTGGTCTTGCACCAGCAAACCGCCCATGACGGATACAGTTTCCTTGCTGGTTACTTCGTCCTTCTTGCTGAAGTCCAGCTTAAGGATCCGGAGGTTCTTCTTCTTGGTCTTCAAGGCTGCCAAAGCATCATCATCGTAGTCTGGTGCGATGATGATTTCCAGGAAGATCTTGTGCATCTTTTCAGCAGTTGCCAGGTCAACCTTCCGGTTCAAGGAAATTACACCGCCAAAAATTGATACAGGGTCAGCAGCGTAAACCCGGTCCCAGGCTTCTTCTAAAGTATTCCCTTGGCCGATCCCGCATGGGTTCATGTGCTTCATGGCCACGACAGTTGGCTTGCTGAATTCGCGGACGCATCTCAAGGCTTCGTCAGCATCCTTGATATTGTTGTAAGACAGCTGCTTGCCGTTTAATTGTTCAGCCTGCAAAACTGA
Source organism: Lactobacillus delbrueckii subsp. delbrueckii DSM 20074 = JCM 1012 (assembly GCF_001433875.1). Taxonomy (GTDB): domain Bacteria; phylum Bacillota; class Bacilli; order Lactobacillales; family Lactobacillaceae; genus Lactobacillus; species Lactobacillus delbrueckii. The sequence goes on along the minus strand of NZ_AZCR01000001.1, from coordinate 8,737 downwards.
GAAGGCCTTTGGCAGGGCATCTCCGTAGAGCCAGGCCTTTTGGTGGCTGTTTTCCCCGTAGCGCATGGCTTCCTTTAAGTCGTAAGTTAAAGTCAGCTTTTCCGGAGCAGTTTCGCCGGCCTTTTCAGTCAGGTATTGGGAAATCAAGGCATCGTATGAAGCAGTCAAGCGGAAGGCCTTAGCCGCTAAGCGGGCCCTGGTTTCCAGGCTGGTAGAGCCGTCTTTTTAACCTGGTCGTAGTCAGCCTGGTCAACCACGATCGTTACATCGCGGTAGTTCTTGGAAGCTGACCGCACCATGCTTGGGCCACCGATGTCAATGTTTTCGATAGCTTCAGCCAGGGTCACGTCAGGATTTTCAATGGTCTGCTTGAATGGGTAGAGGTTAACGCAAACCAAGTCGATTGGCGTAATCTTGTGTTCCTTCAAAGTTGCCACGTGTTCCGGCAATTCCCGCCGGGCCAGGAGGCCGCCATGGATGTAGGGGTTCAAGGTCTTGACCCGGCCGTCAAGAATTTCCGGAAAGCCAGTCACATCTTCAACTGAAATAGTTGGGATGTCGGCTTCATCCAAAACGCGCTTGGTACCGCCAGTCGACACGATTTCGTAATCATTGGCCACCAGGCCCTTGACGAAAGGAACCAAGTTGGTCTTGTCTGAAACACTTACAAGTGCACGCTTCATTTATTTGTTCTCCTCTTCAAATTTCAGCAAAGCTTTTCTCAAGGCTTCCGGATACAGGTGGTGTTCACATTCGTGAATTCTTGCTTCCAGAGTATCAACCGTGTCGTCGTCATAGATCGGCACGTGCTTTTGGGCAATGGCCGGACCAGAGTCCAGGCCAGAGTCGATATAGTGAACCGTTACCCCGGTTTCAGCCGGGTGGTCGGCAAAGGCCCGTTCAATTGAGTGCAGGCCTGGGTAAGCCGGCAAATAAGCCGGGTGAAGGTTGACGATTCTGCCTTCATATTTGCTCAAAATCGTTGGCCCGATCACCCGCATGTAGCCAGCCAGGGCAATAAAGTCGATTTGGTAGTCCTTTAAGACTTGAAGGATCTTTTCTTCGTACTTTTGCTTGCCGCCGCAGGACTTGACCGTAAAAGTCACTACCGGTGTGTGGAATTTTTCTGCCCGCTTGATCACCGGAGCGTCCGGGTGGTCACAAAAGAGCAGGGCAAGGTCGCCGGGCAGGTCGCCCTTTTGAAAATGTTCGGCCAGAACTTCATAGTTAGTTCCGTTGCCGGATGCAAAAATTGCTACTTTCATTATTCTACCTATTTAATAATGATCTTCTCGCCGTCAGTTCTCTCACTCAAGTGGCCAACTTCAAAGACCTTTTCGCCACTTGCCAAAAGCAGCTGCTTAGCTTCTTCTTTCTTGTCAGCCGGTACTGCCAGGATCATCCCCAAACCCATGTTGAATGTCTGCCAGCAGTCATCATCTGACAAATTGCCTACTTGCTTGAGGTAGTTGAAGATGTCCAGGACTTCCCAGCTGCCAGCGGCAATTTCTGCCCGCAGGTCGTCATTGAACATCCGCGGCACGTTTTCAATGAGGCCGCCCCCGGTAATGTGGGCCACGCCGTGAACCAGCCCTTGCTTGATCAAAGGCAGGACAGACTTGATGTAGATTCTGGTTGCAGCCAGCAGGCTTTCACCCACGCTCTTGCCCTTCAGTTCAGCTGGCTTGTCAGTCAGCTTGACATCATGGTCCTTAAAGAGAATCTTGCGGATCAATGAAAAGCCATTGGAGTGGGACCCACTTGAAGCCAGGCCCAAGAGAACGTCACCAGCTTGCGGAGTGTCAACTGACAAAAGGCGGTCTTTTTCCGCTACCCCAACTGTAAAGCCGGCCAGGTCGTATTCGTCTGGGGCGTACATGTCAGGCATTTCCGCGGTTTCCCCGCCGATCAAGCTGGCTCCGGCCTGCTTGCAGCCCTCAGCCACGCCTTGGACAACTGAAGCCAGGAGGGCTGGATCGTTGTGCCCGCAGGCAATGTAGTCCAGGAAAAAGAGCGGTTCAGCCCCTTGAGCCAGGACGTCGTTAACGCACATGGCCACTACATCGATCCCAACGGTGTCATTCTTGTCCATCTTTTGGGCGATCATCAGCTTGGTGCCGACCCCGTCAGTCCCGGAAACCAGGACCGGGTGGTCATAGCCCAGGGAATCAAGGTCAAACAGGCCGCCAAAGCCGCCAATATTGCCCACGTAGCCTGGCCGATTGGTTGAGGCTACCGCCCCCTTGATCCGGCGCACCAGTTCATAGCCGGCATTAACGTCAACGCCCGCATCCTTATAGCGATTCACGATCATTCACCTCTGTTTTGCTTCTTTAAAATTTCCTCAACCGGTTCAACATTCAGCGGTTCCTTGATTTGTTCTTCGTAGTCGTACAAAGGAGTCGGGTACTTGCCGTCAAAGTAAGCAACCGTAAGGCCCCCGTTTGGCGCGTCACCGGCATCTGGCATGTCGACTGCCTTGATCAGGCTTGGAATGCTCAAAAAGCCCAGGCTGTCGGCCCCGATCAGCTTGCACATGTCGCTGACGCTGTACTTGGCCGCCATCAAGTCTTTTCTTTCAGAAATATCAATCCCGTAGAAGTGCGGGTATTCGAAAGGTGGAGAAGCAATCCGCATGTGGACGGACTTGGCCCCGGCTTCTTTCAGCATCTGCACGATCTGCCGGGAAGTCGTCCCGCGGACGATTGAATCGTCAACGACCACGATATTTTTGCCGCTGACCACCCCGCGGACAGGAGCAAGCTTCATTTTAACCCCCTGCTCACGCAGAGCCTGGGTCGGCTGGATGAAGGTCCGGGCAATATATTGGTTCTTGATCAAGCCCATTTCATAAGGCAGGCCGGCTGCTTCAGCATAACCAGTCGCGGCTGACAGTGAAGAGTTTGGCACCCCGATAACCATGTCCGCTTCTTCTGGAGCTGGCTGTTCCTTAGCCAGCAGTATCCCCATCCGCTTTCTGGCGGTGTGGATGTTAACCCCGTGGATAATGGAGTCTGGCCGGGCAAAGTAGATATATTCCATTGAGCAGACGGCCAGCTGGGTTTCAGTCGTGTAGTGGTCAATCTTGATCCCGTCTTTGTTGATGATGATGAGTTCACCTGGCTGCACATCCCGGACCAGCTTGGCGTGTACCGCGTCAAGGGCGCAGGATTCGCTGGCTACGACATAGCTGCCGTTGTCCATTTGCCCTAAAACCAGAGGCCGGAAGCCGTTAGGGTCAAGGGCGGCATAGAGGGTGTCATTGGTCATCAAGAGGAAGGTAAAGCCCCCTTTGACTTCGTTCAAGCTGGCCTTCAAGGCTTCGATAAAAGGCATACGGACCTTGCGACGGATCAAGTGGATCAAGACTTCCGTGTCAGAGCTTGACTGAAAGACTGACCCGGAATCTTCCAGGCTCTTTTTCAGCGTCTTGGCATTGGTCAAGTTCCCGTTGTGGCAAAGGGCGATTTCACCGTCCTGGAAGTGGAAGAGGAAGGGCTGGACATTGGCCAGGGAGTCTGAACCGGCAGTACCGTAGCGGACGTGGCCGATAGCCATGTTCCCTTTTAAAAAGTCCAGGTCAGCCGGGTTGGAGAAGACTTCTGACAAGAGCCCCCGGTCACGGAACTGGCGGAGCTTCTGGCCATCGCTAGCCACGATCCCGGCCCCCTGCTGGCCCCGGTGCTGGAGGGCATGGAGACCAAAGTAGGTCACGTTGGCCGCGTCAGGAACATTGTAGATCCCGAAAACGCCGCATTCTTCATTTAATCCTTTGATTTCATAAGGCATGGCAGGGCTTCCTCCCAAATTTGCTTCAATTCCGCTACCGGCAAGTCGGCTGCTTGGTCCTTCAAGGTCAGCTTCAGGCTATCGCCAGCAGTTTGGCCGATCTTAACCGCATCAGCTGCCAAAGCTGCAGCAAATTCAGCTGAGTATTCGCTTGGCACGCTGACCAGGAAGCGGCCTGGAGTTTCGCTGAAGAGTTCGGCACTGGTCAAGTCGCAGGCAACTTCTGTCCCGATCCCGTGGCCAAAGCTGCTTTCAGCCAGACTGACAGCCAGGCCGCCTTCGCTTAAGTCGTGGGCGCTTAAGTCGTGGGCGCTGGCCACGTGGCCGGCTTCCATTTGGGCCAAGAGGCGCTTCTGGTAGTCCTTAATTGCTAATTTCCCAGGATTTTACAACTCAATGTCTAAAAAGCCTACTATTACGGCCTTTTTCGAAGTTTAAGATAATATTTTTTGAGTTGTAACTTAAACTCAACGAAATCCTCTAAAAGGTTGATATATCAAGTAATAGAGTACTTTGAGTAGTAATTTATGGGAAATTAGCATTAATGTGGTCTAAGTCCAAATCGTTCAAGGACCCGGAGATTTCCCCGGTCAGCATCTTTTGCAGTTCTGAGCCGGCGTAGTCTGCCCCGGTTTGGCCGACCAAGTAAAGATCGTCGCCTTCTTCTTGGAGGCTGTCTCTGACCAGGTGGTCCAGGTTCTTGACCAGACCAACCATGCCGACCATTGGGGTTGGGTAGATGGACTTGTCGTCAGTTTCGTTGTAAAGGGAAACGTTACCGGAAACAACTGGAGTTTCTAAGACTTCACAGGCCTTGGCAATCCCCATGACTGAGTGGCGGAGTTCCCAGAAGACTTCTGGTTCGTTCGGGTTACCGAAGTTCAAGCAGTCAGTGATGGCCAGAGGTTCTGCCCCGCTGGCGATGATGTTGCCAGCTGCTTCAACAACGGCCCGCTTGCCCCCGATTTCCGGGTCCAGGTAGATGAAACGGCCGTTGCCGTCAGTGGTCATGGCAATCCCCTTGTGGGTGCCGCGGACCCGCAAAACGCCGCTGTCTTCACCAGGCCCGACGACCGTGCTGGTTCTGACCATGGAGTCGTAGGTCTGGGTGAACATTTCCTTAGAAGCGATGGTTGGCTGGGCCAGCATCTGCTTGTGGGTCTTTGCCAAATCAGTAATCTCAGGTTCCCAGGCCGGCTTAGCCGCGTCATCGATCATGTGCTGCGGCTGCTTTTCTTCGCTTGACTCTTCCAAGACGTCTTCAGTCAGGCTGGTTACCGGGATGTCGCAGACAACTTCGCCGTGGCGGCGCAAAATGTAGTTGTGACCGTTGGTAATCCGGCCGATAACAACGGCGTCAAGTTCGTAGAAGTCGAAAATCTTCTTGACGTCTTCTTCGTGGCCCTTCTTAACGCAAAGCAGCATTCTTTCCTGGGATTCACTAAGCATGATTTCGTAGGCTGACATCCCGCTTTCTCTTTGCGGTACCAGGTCCAGGTTCAGTTCCATTCCGGACTTGCCTTCTGAAGCCATTTCTGAACTTGAAGAAACGATCCCGGCTGCCCCCATGTCCTGGATGCCGACCAGCCAGTCAGCGTGCTTTTGGGTCAATTCCATGCAGGCTTCAAGCAGCAGCTTTTCCATGAAGGGGTCACCAACTTGAACAGCTGAGCGTTGGCTTTCGTGTTCTGAGTCAAAGGAGTGAGAAGCAAAGGTTGCCCCGTGGATCCCGTCACGGCCAGTCTTGGCCCCGACGTACATTACGGCATTGCCTTCACCTTGGGCCAGGCCCTTTTGCATGTCCTTAATGTCCAAAAGGCCGACGCTCATGGCGTTCATGACTGGGTTGCCCTTGTAGATGTCGTCAAAAGTGAGTTCGCCGCCAATAGTTGGTATCCCCATGCAGTTGCCGTAGCCGCCGATGCCGGCGACAGTTTCGTTTAAAAGCCAGCGGGTGTGGGCGTCATCTAATTCACCAAAGTGCAGAGAGTCCAAAGTAGCAACTGGCCGGGC
>NZ_AZCR01000001.1:0-2889 GCF_001433875.1 Lactobacillus delbrueckii subsp. delbrueckii DSM 20074 = JCM 1012 | reverse complement strand
CATGCTGAAGACGTCACGCAGGATCCCGCCGACACCAGTAGCTGCCCCTTGGTAAGGTTCGACAGCAGTTGGGTGGTTGTGGCTTTCAGCCTTGAAAACGACAGCTTGGCCGTCACCGATGTCAACAACCCCTGCCCCTTCACCAGGCCCTTGCAAAATGCGGGGACCCTTGGTTGGGAAGAGACGGAGAACCGGCTTAGACTTCTTGTATGAGCAGTGTTCGCTCCACATGGCTGAGAAAAGGCCGGTTTCAGTGTAGTTTGGCAAGCGGTGCAAAAGCTTGTCACAGATGTAGTCGTATTCTTCTTCAGACAAGCTCCAATCGAGATAAGGCTTCTTTTCTTTGATTTCTTCTGGAGTCATTTCCTGCATCATTACGCTTTTACCTCCGCGTGGTCCAAAATTGACTTAAACAGATGCAAGCCGTCGGTGTCGCCCAAGAGGGCTTCGACTGCCCGTTCCGGGTGAGGCATCATCCCTAAGACATTGCCTCTTTCGTTGGTGATCCCGGCAATATTGTTCAAAGAGCCGTTCGGGTTTTCCTTTGAGTAGCGGAAAACGACCTGGCCATTGTCTTCGATCTTCTGCAAGGTTTCCGGGTCGGCGTAGAAGGAGCCGTCAGCGTGCGCGATCGGCAGGTTGATCTTCTCGCCCTTTTGGTATTCAGAAGTAAAGATGGTGTCGTTGTTGGCTACTTCCAGTTCAACCGTCTTGCAGACAAACTTCAAAGAGTCATTTCTCTTCAAAGCGCCTGGCAAAAGGCCAGCTTCGGTCAAGATCTGGAAACCGTTGCAGGTCCCGAAGACCGGCTTGCCGGCCTTGGCCATTTCGACAATAGCGGGCATGATATTGGTAAAGCGGGCAATAGCGCCGGCTCTCAAGTAGTCCCCGTATGAGAAGCCACCTGGCAGCATAACAGCATCAAAGCCGTCCAGACTGCTTTCCTTTGAAGGAACGTAGGCCACGTCAGCCCCGCAAACCGTGTGCAGGGCTTCGTAGAGGTCGATGTCGCAGTTGGAGCCCGGGAATTGGATTACCGCAAACTTCATTATTTTTCCTCCAAGATCTTGTAGCTGTAGGTTTCCATGTTGAAGTTGACCAGCAGCCCTTCAGAAATTTCCTTGACAGTTTCGGCTACAAGCTTGTCTCCTTCTTCAATAGTTACATCGAAGAACTTGCCGACCTTGACGCCCTTGACTTCATCGTGGCCCAAAGAGTGAATTGAGTTGGTGATGGCTTCACCTTGCGGGTCGAAAACTGATTGCTTGTAAGTAACGTAAATCCGTACAGTAGTCATTTGCTTAATCCTCCTTGGCCAAAGCATCCTTCAAACGGGCCAAAACTCTTTCGTAAACATCGATCAGGTTGCCGATTTGCCGGCGGTAAACGTCCTTGTCCATGTGGTCCTTGGTTTCCATGTCCCACAGGCGGCAGTTGTCTGGTGAGAATTCGTCAGCCAGGACGACTTCGCCGTTTGGCAGGGTCCCGAATTCAACCTTGAAGTCAACCAGCAGCATGCCAGCATCGGCAAAGAGCTTGGTCAAAAGCTGGTTGACCTGGCGGGAGATTTCCCAGATCTGTTCATGTTCTTCATGAGTCAGCAAGTGGAAGGCAATGGCGTCTGATTCATTCATCAGCGGGTCGTGCAAGGCGTCGCTCTTCATGAATAGTTCTTCAACTGGAGTGTCCAGCTTCTTGCCTTCTTCTTTCAAGCCATAACGCTTACAGAATGATCCAGCCGCGATGTTCCGGGTAACGACTTCCAGGTCGATCATCTTGACCTTCTTGACCAATTGTTCGTTTTTAGACAAGCGCTTGATAAAGTGCGTCTTCACCCCATGCTTCATCAAATATTCGAAAACCAGGCTGGAAATTTCCGCGTCAAGTTCACCCTTGTTTTGGAATACATCGTGCTTCAAGCCGTCCAAAGCGGTAGCATCGTCCTTGTAAACAGCGCGGAGCACTTCTGGATCGTCAGTGGTCCACATTTCCTTAGTCTTACCCTGATAAAGCAATTCTGCCATTTTTAACCCTCCGATTAACACGAACTATAATAATATAAACAGGAATTACTGTTCGTAATTTCTTTCTTGAACTAAGGATAACAACTTAAAAAAGTTTGGTCAAGAGGTTAGCGAACATTTTTTAGATATCGTTCCGCTTACAATCGGATGTGACCTCATTCTTTTTGAACAAAAACTTTAACAAGCAAAAATTAAGGGATAAAAGCCGAACAAAAAAGCGGCTCATTTTATGAGTCGCTTTTAATTATCTAGATTTCTCTATCCGAATCATAAAACTTACTAAATATTGATAATCACATCAATATTGGTAAGTTTTTCTGATATTCCTTTCTAGTTAAATCTATGAGTAGATTCAACTTGGCAAAAGAAATCAGATTTTTAACCTTTTGAAGTTAAGGTCAGTGAGTACGGTTGGCTGTCAAATAACGCCGGATAGCGTCATCCAATAGCTTTTTATCTGCCCCACTGAAAACTTTTAGCCTGGCAGTCGGAAAGGCATCTTGCCTGCTAAAAAGCAGGCAAGCATATCGTGATGCCTTCTCGAAGCAGTCAAGCCGCGATTTTAATACCCCGAACTGAGTTCGTTAAAGCTGACTGCTCTTACATGCTAGAGCCTTCAACTTTGTAGTATTGCTTGCCTTATGCTTCTTTTATCCGACTGGCAAGAATTTCCTTAACTCGCTTGTAAGGCGTGTAAAGCGTGATTTCTTCGTCAGTTAATCTACTCAATATGTTTTTGGCTGCGGCGATGTTCGCATTCATCTTGCCGCATTTCTTGCATTTGGTCAGTTCATGATGACTGCCGTATCTTTCCTCAAAATGCTGCCCGCAGATTGAACAGTACTGAGAAGTATATGCTGGATTG